>JACRDA010000107.1 GCA_016212965.1 Myxococcales bacterium | reverse complement strand
GAGCGCCGGCGCCTCGGCGAGCGCCGAGGCGTCGGCGAGCGCCAGCGCCTCGGCGAGCGCCAGCGCGTCGAGCTCCGCCCTGGTGGACGTCGCCGACCCGAAGGCCGAGGCCTACAAGCTCCTCAACATGGGCCGCTCGAACGACGTCATCCCCATGGCCAAGGCCGCGATCGAGAAGGACCCCGGCGACCCGCTGCCCTACGTGTACCTGGCGGTGGCCTACGAGACCCTCGGCCGCCTCGAGGAGAAGCGGGCCACCTACGACGACTGCGCCACGAACGCGGATCACAAGAGCCCGCGCTACGGCGACTGCCTGCAGTTCGGTGGGCGCGACCGCAACAAGCCGAAGTGAGCCCCGCGCGGGCTGCGCTGCCCACGGTCACTGCGAGCGTGCCGAGCGGCGCAGCCGCGGGTCGAGGACGAGGTAGAGCACGTCCAGCACGATGGTTGCGGCGACCATGCAGGCCGCGCCGAAGAGCACGGTCCCGAAGGTGAGCGCTCCGTCGCGGTTGACGAGCGCGTCGACGGCGAGCTTGCCGAGCCCGGGCCAGCGGAACAGGGTCTCGGTGACCACGGCACCGCCGACGAGCGCCCCGAGCTCGAGCACGAACAGGGTGGCGATGGGCACGAGCGCGTTGCGCAGCGCGTGAACCAGCAAGACGCGCAGCTCGCCGGCGCCGCGCGCCCGCGCGGCGCGCGCATGGTCGCTCGCGAGCGCGGCGCCGAGCTCGTCCCGGCTGATGCGGGCGTAGAGCGCGGCCCCGTACACGCCGAGCGTGAGGGCGGGCAGCACGAGGGCCGCGAGACGTCCGGTGGGGCCGGCGCTCGCCGCGTCGTAGGGCAGCCACCCGAGCTCGTACGCGAACAGGTACTGCAGGCCGAGCCCCGTGACGAAGACGGGCGCCGAGGCGCCGAGCAGCGCGGCTCCGATGGTGAGCCGGTCCCACACGCTGCCGCGCCGTCGCGCCGCGAGCGTGCCGGCGGCGAGCCCCAGCCCCAGTTGCAGGCCGAGCGCCGCGAGCGCGAGCTCGAGCGACGCGAGCGCGCGCTCGGCGAGCAGGGCCGCCACGGGCCGGCGGTAGAGCGGGCTGTACCCGAGATCGACGTGCCAGGGACCGACGACGGCGGCGCAGCTCTGGTGGTCCGCGTCGTCGCCGCCGATGGACACCGCGCCGGCCAGCGCGCGCAGCGGTGCTGGCAGCGCGCCATCCGCCGGATCTGCGCGGCGGTGCCACAGCCGTTGCCAGAAGAGCAGGTACTGCTCGCCGAGCGGTGCATCGAGCCCGTACACCTCGGCGGCTCGGTCGCGGTCCTTCTTGCTCGCCTGCGCGCCGAGCAGCAGCTGCGCCGGGTCGCCGGGCAGCGTGCGCTCGAGCAGGAAGGCGAGGGTACCGACCCCGACGATGACGAGCGCCGCCCACGCGAGGCGCCGCGCCAGGTACCGCGCCACCGCACGCGCGCTGCCAGTGCGCCGGGGCCTCACCTCGCCACCCCCGGCGGCTCGAGCACGCGCTGGGCGGAGGTCGCGCTCCGTGCCAGCCACGCGCGGTCGAGGCCCGAGCCAGGCTGCGCACCCTGCTCGAGCCCCATCACGTAGGCGTGAGCGAGCTCGAAGCGGCGGCTGCGGTACGTCGGAATCCAGGGCGCCTCGGCCTGCACGAGGCGCTCGACGCGCTCGTAGAGCTCGGCGCGGACGCCGGGATCGGGCTCGCGCTCGCCCCGCTCGACCAGCGCGTCGAGCTCGGCCGACGCGAAGAACGCGACGTTGGTGGAGCCCGTCTCCGAGATCGCGCCCGAGGTGAGCGTCGGGCGGAAGAAGTTCGTCCAGTCGGGGAAATCGGCGTGCCAGCCCGCCCAGCCCATGCGGGCCGTGCGCCGTCGCGAGATCTCGGCGAGGTAGGTGGCGTAGGCCACCGCGCGGATGCGGATGCGCAGCCCGATGCGCGCGAGCTGCTGCTGGAAGACCTCCGCGGCCGCCTGCTCGAGGCTGTCGGGCACGACCACGTAGTCGACGATCTCGGGGTAGCCGCCGCGCCCGGTGGCCGGGTCGAAGGGGTAGCCGGCCTCGGCCATGAGGGCGAGGGCGCCCGCCTCGTCGTGCTCGGCGAGCGAGGGGCGCTCGCGCGGCCCCGGCACGGACGGCGGCAGGAGGCGGTCCGCCGTCTCGAGCGTCGGGCGCAGCTTGCCGAGGACGCTGGGGTCGAGCGCCCGTCGCACGGCCCGTCGCACGGCGCGCACGTCGAATGGGGGCAGCTCGGTGTTGAGGAACACGCCCTGCGTCGCGGGCTCGCTCGCGCCACGCACGTGGCCGCGCCAGGTCGGCGCCGCGGCGTAGAGGGCCACGTCCGCGGTGCCGAGCTCGCGGGCTAGGTCGAGCTCGCCCTTCTCGAAGCGGTAGCGCTGGGTCTGCGCCGGCACTTCCAGGTGCCACACGATCCCGTCGAGCCGCGGCAGTCCGCGCTCGTGGTAGCGCTCGAAGCGCTCCAGCACCACGCGCTGCCCCCGCTCCCAGCTCGCGAGGCGGAACGGGCCGGCGCCGCACGGCTCGACGGCACCCTTCGTGTCGGGGGGCGGCGACGACGCGCACACCGGCGCGGCGAAGCCGAGCGTCAAGAGCGGCAGGAAGGTGGCCTGGGGGCCGGCGAGGTCGATCGCGATGCGATCGGCGCCGAGCACGCGCACGCCCACGAGCTCGGGCGCCGCGCCCTGCCGGAACGCCCCGAACCCGACGATGCCCTCGTAGAGGCTCGCCGGCCCGGGGCTCTTCGGACCGAGCGCCCGCTCGAGCGAGCGCTTGACGTCCGCGGCGCCGAGCGGCGAGCCGTCGTGGAAGGTGAGACCGGGGCGCAGCGTGAACAGGTAGCGTCGCCCACCGTCCTCGGCCTCGTAGGACGCCGCGAGGTCGGGCACGAGCTCGCCCGCCGCGTCGTAGCGCAAGAGCCGCGCGAACAAGAGCTCGCCGAGCTCGCGGGCGGCCTCGTCGTAGGCCACCGCCGGGTCCAGCGTGCGCAGGCCGGCGGTCGTCGCCACGCGCAGCCACCCACCGGGGCTCACGGGCTCCTCGGCTGCCGCGGGCGCGCCGAGCGGGGGCGCGGGGGTGTGCGGCCGCGCCATGCCGAGCAGGAGCAGCACGCCCGCGGCCAGCAAGAGGTCCGCGGGCAGGGCGCGGCGCTCGGCGCGCGTGCGGCGCGGCTCGATGGCGTCCTCGAGACCCTCACCGAGGCGATGGAAGCCGAGCACGGCGAACAGGATGCACGCGCCCGGGAGCGCCACGAGCGCCATGCGCAGGCCGAGGTAGCCCTGCGCCTCGTGCAGCATGCGGCCCCACGACGGGGTGGGCGGCTCGAGCCCGAGCGTGAGGTAGCCGAGCACGGCCTCGGCCAGGATCATCGCGGCGACGGTCTGGCTGCCGATCACGAGCAAGGTCCCGAGCAGGCCGGGCAGGACGTGGCGCCACGCGACCCGCCAGGAGCGCGCGCCGAGGGCGCGGGCGGCGAGGACGTAGGTCTGGCTCCTGAGGATCAGGGTCTTGCCCCGCACCAGGCGTGCGACCCCCGTCCAGCTGGTGAGCCCGAGGATGAGGACGACGCCCACGGCCGTCGTGCGTCCGAGCGCCGCACCCACGGCAGTGACCAACAAGAGGAACGGAAACGCGAGCGCGACGTCGCACAGCCGCATGAGCAGCGTGTCGACGAGCCAGAGCGGCGGGCGGCGGCGGGCGCCCGGCTCGCCGCGGCTCGAGCCCACCCCCTCGCACAGCCCCGACGTGAGGCCGACGGCCGTCCCGACCGTGAGCGCGATGAGCGTGGCTCCGACGCCGACGAAGAGCGACGTTCGTGCCCCGACGGCCAGCCGCCCGAGCAGATCGCGGAACAGGGGGTCGGTTCCGAGGGGGTGTGCCCACGACGGTCCGGGAGGGGCGCCGCTCGGTGCGCGCTCGAGCGCGAAGTCGCTCACGAGCGGGTCCGCCGCGACGAGCGGTCCGAAGAGGGCGAACACCGCGAGCAGCGCGCACAAGGTCGCCCCGACGAGCGCGGACCTGTCCCGCCTCAGGCGTGCGACCCAGCGCCGGGGCGGCTGCGCGCCGGCCGCGCCGCGCTCGCGCTCCGCCCACGCGTCCGCGAGCGCACCGTGCCGGTCGCCGTCTGCACCTCGCTGCATGGCGGCCGGACCTTAGCGCTTGCCCTCGAAGAACTGCGTCACGACGGCTACGAACTCGCTCGGCCGCTCCTCGTGCGGCGAGTGCCCGGCGTCGAAGAACTCGAGCCGCGCGCCCGGCATCTCGCGCACCAGCCGGAGGGCCAGCGCCGGTGGGTAGAGGACGTCGTCACGGCCCCACACGACGAGCACCGGACGGCGGATGCGCGACACGCGCGCCGTCACCGAGCGCGTGTCGGCCATGCTTCGGAGGACCGCGTAGGCGCTCTCCCGGGCCGACGGCGTGTTGAAGTGCTCGTACAGCGCGGCGATGCGGTCGAGGGGCAGCGCGGCGCCGGGCGAGAACACGTGCTCCTGGAAGAACTTGCGGAACTGGCGCCGGCCGAAGAGCTGCTTGAACACGGCGCCGCCCACCACCGGCCAGAGGCGCAGCCGCGCGCGCAGGCCGACGGGCAGCGGGTAGCAGAGCGCGCCGACCAGCACGGCGCGCTTGACGAGCTCCATGTGCTGCGAAACGAGGGTGATCGCGATGGCCCCCCCGAGCCCATGGCCCAGCACGCAGGCGGGGCCGAGGCCGTACGCCGCGATGAGGTCCGCGGCCGCCTCGGCGAACGACTCGACGCCGTAGGGGTAGCGCGAGGGAGTGGGCTTCTCGCTCGCCCCGAAGCCCGGAAGGTCCGGCGCGATCACGTGGAAACGCCGCGCCAGGGCGTCGATGACGTCGTCGAACTCCAGGTGGCTCGTGAGGAAGTCGTGCAGCAGCACCACGGGCTCCAGGCGCTCGTCACCGGCCTCGATGACGCGCATGCGCACGCCGCGCGCCGTGACATCGCGCGTCAGCCGCATCTCGGCGCTACTCATCGCGCCGGCGAGCTTAGCAGCGCGTGCCGCGCGGGTGGCGCGCGACGCACCGCGAGGAGCTGCTTCGGCACATCTGCCGACCATGTGTGCTCTGGTGCGCAAGTGTTGGCATTCGCGCCGGAAATCGGTGCGCCCGCCGCGCTCGTACTAGGACAAAATATGTCCGACCCGTGATCGCCCTTGCACCACGTTCACGCGCTCTCTGCTGCGCGAAAAAAAACGCTTGGCATTCAATTGACCCAATTCCATTGAGTGGAATACATTCGGTGCCGCTTCGAGGTGAGGGGTCGAGAAACCCGCCGGAAAAGCGGGGATCTTGGCAGGGCGGAAGATGGCGGAGTGCTCTGGTGAAGCGAATCAGCGAAACGGAGCTCGGTCGGATGGAACGCGATCACGGCGACGGCATCACGTCGGCGGCGCTGCTCAAGTTCTTCGCCGAGCACGAGATTCGTTTCGGCACGGCCACGCTGCGCAAGTGGGTGCAGCTCGGCCTGCTCCCCCGCAGCGTGCGCGTGGGCCAGAAGGGCAAGCACCTGGGCTCGAAAGGCCTCTACCCGGTGCGCGTGGTGCGTCAGATTCTTCGAATCAAGGAGATGATGGCGCGCAATCTCACGATCGAAGAGATCCAGCGGCAGTTCCTGTTCGTGCGGGGCGATATCGAGGCCCTCGAGCAGACGCTGGAGCGAATCTTTGCGGCGCTCGAGCACACCATGCGCGAGCGCAGCGACGAGATGGGTGTGCGCGCCCTGGGCGCGGAGATCGGCCGAGCGCGGGCTCTTGCCGACGACCTGGTCGACAGGCTCGAGCAGGTCGAGCGTAAGTTGCTCGTCTATGCCGGTGACGAACGCCATGAGGTGATGGCTTCGTGACCGCACGGACGTGCTGTTCGCGTCGGGGGTGACCCCGGGGCGGACGTGGGGGAGGGATAGCGGCGCCGCGTATCGCCAGGCGTCGGGTCGGAGGCAGGGGTCTCTAGGTCGGCTCGCTCGAGCGCGCGGCGTGCTTCGCGTGCGTGCGGCGGGTCGGGGCGCACGGCGTCGGGCGTCGTGTGCGCGGGGATGTTTTGTCCGAGTGACTGCGGAGGAAGCGGATGGCGACGGAGAACGACGGCAGGTTTGGCGACGCCGACTTCGAGCAGGACGGCTCGCACGACGGGCAATCCGGCGACGGCTTCGATCCGCTGGCCATCGACGGCGCGCTGGCGTGCAAGCACGCCCAGACCGCCGACACGGCCATCACCCGGGAGCAGCGCCGTTCGCGGCGCAAGCGCGCCGTGCGCGCGCGCACCCTCTCGGTCAAGCGCATGACCAAGCGCGAGCTCGAGCTCGGTCGCATGCTCTACCCGGAGACCGACTACTACCGTCCGCGCACCCGCGCCGAATGCGCCGGCGGACCGCGGCCATGCCCTTACGTCGCCTGCGGCTATCATCTGTACCTCGACGTCTCGCCGCGCACCGGCGCCATCAAGCTCAACTTCCCCGATCTGGAGGTATGGGACATGAACGAGACGTGTGCGCTCGACGTCGCCGACCGCGGCGGTACGACGCTCGAGGACGTGGGCGCCATCATGAACCTCACGCGCGAGCGCATTCGTCAGGTGGAGGTCCGTGCCCTCGCCAAGCTCGAGGCGCTGCGCGACATGATGGCGCTGCGCGACTACGTGGACGAGGGGCCGAACGGCAAGCGCCGCCTGCCCGTGCTCAGCGACGACGACGACCTCGACGACGAGGACGGCTTGAGCGCCGACGCGGCGGACGAGGACGAGGACGAGGACGACGAGATCGTGGCCGTCGAGGCCGTGCGCGAGCGCGCCGTTCCGACCCTCGGAGTCGAGCCCGTGGAAGAAGTCGCCGACGACGGCGACGCGTGGAGCTTCTGACCAGCCCGAGCACGGGCCGTGCGGCGCCGCGCCCCGCGCGGCGCGCCCGCGGTTCGTGCTAGCGTCGCGGCGATGCAGCAGGCGCCGACTGCACGGCAGGGGGGCGGGGGGACCGCCCGCCTCCGCGTCGCCATTTTCGGCGGCAGCTTCAATCCTCCCCACGTCGGTCACGTACTGGCCGCCGCCTACGTGCTGTCGAGCTTCCCCGTCGACGCCCTGCTGGTGGTGCCCGTGTTTCGCCACCCCTTCGCGAAGGAGCTGGCGCCCTACGACGCCCGGCTCGCGATGGCGGAGCGCGCGATGGGCTGGCTGCCGGGCGTGACCGTGTCGACCATCGAGCGCGAGATCGGCGGCGAGAGCCGGACCCTGTTCACCGTGCGCGCCCTCGCCGAGCGCCACCCGGACTGGGAGCTGCGCCTCGTCATCGGCGCCGACGTGCTCGCCGATCTGCCCAACTGGCACCGCTTCGACGAGGTCGCCGCGCTGGCGCGCCCGCTCGTGGTGGGTCGCGCGGGCGTCGTGCATCCCGACGCGCCGCGCGCCGTGCTGCCCGCGGTCTCGAGCACCGAGGTGCGGGCTCTCATCGCGCGCGGTGACTGGGAGGGCGCGACGGTGGTCGTGCCGCGCGCGGTGCTCGAGTACGTGCGCGCCGCCGGCCTCTACCGCGCCGCGACGGACGGAGCAGGCGGCTGAGCTCCGTGGCGGTCGCGCGCTTCCGGGTGGTCGTCGTCGGGCGGGGCAAGCTCGGGCGCGCCTGGCTCGGCGCGCTGCGGGCGGCCGGGGTCGAGGTCCGGTCGCGCGCCGGTCGGAGCGCGCGTGGCGAGGACCTCCACGACGCCGACCTCGTCATCCTCGCCGTGCGCGACGACGCCGTCGCGACGGTCGCCGAGGCGCTCGCGGCGACCGTGGTGCCGACGCGCACGTGCCGTGCCGCCGTGGTGCACTGCGCCGGGCGCCTCGGCCCGGAGGCGCTCGAGGCGCTCGGCGCCCGCGGTGTCGGGGTCGCGAAGATGCACCCTCTGCTGGCCGTCGCCGGCGGTCGCCGTTCGCCGCCGTTCGCCGCCGCCTGGCTGCACGTCGCCGGCGACGCGCGCGCGTGCCGGCTGGCGGTGCGACTGGCGCGGCGGCTCGCGATGCGCGTGTGGCGTGCGGCCGACGTGGACCACGTGCTCTACCACGCCGCGGCGGCGCTGCTCGCCAACGGTGCCGCAGCTCTCGCAGCGGTCGCGGCCGACGTGCTCGCGGCGGCTTGCGGCCGCACGGTGACCGCCCGTGACGCGCGCACGTTCGCGCGCATGCTCGGCGCGCTGCTCGCTTCGGTGGCGCACAACCTGGCCCACGTCGGTCTACCGGACGCGCTCACGGGGCCCGTGCGGCGCGGCGACGCGGATGCGGTGCGGGCGCACCTTGCGGTGCTGGACGAGGTGGCCCCGGACGCCGCGACGCTCCTGCGCGCGCTCGTCGTGGCGCAGCTGCCCCTGGCGCGCGCCCTCGGGGCTTCGACCCAAGGGCTCGAGGCCGTGGCTGACGCGGTGCGTCGTGGCGGCTCGCCACCGCCGACGAGCTCGAGCAGCGGGCCGGCCGGCGCTCCTTTCGCACGAGTCAAGCGGCCCCGGATGAGGTAGGATGGGGCCTCCCCAGCGAGGTGCGTCTCGCGCCTCGGAGGACGTCGCTTTGACTACTTCGCTCCTCGCTCCGCTGCGTCGTGAGGCTCCGGAGGCCACGTCCGGGTGGCAGGCTGCCCCGAGCGCGCGAGCCGCGGACAGCGGCTTCGCGGCGCTCGACGAGCTGTGCTCGAGCCCCGCCTCGCACGGGCTCGTGCACGTGCGCGCGGCAGAGGACGGCACCGCGCGTGCGTTCACCCGCCACGTCTGGCGCCGCGCGCGACAGCTGCAGCGTCGCGCCGTGGTCGGCGCGGGCGCGGAGCCGGTGCGCGCACTCGCGCTCGCGCTCGGCGTGCTCGACGACGAGAGTCCGATCGCTCTGGCGGCGCGGATCGCGGACGCCGCCGCCGGCGGCCTGCTGCTCGTCTTGCGCCGCGCCGAGAGCGCGTGGGGCAAGGCCGTGCTCGACGCACTCGCCGGGCACGCGGCGGAGCCCGAGCGGTCGCTTCTGGTACTGGTGCTGACGCCCGCAGAGGCGGAGACGTCGAGCCCGACGCGGCTGCGGTCGCGGGCCGAAGCTGTCTGCGCCGTGTCGCTCGGCGGGCTCGCCCCGGCGGACGTCGAGCGCTTCTGGCAGGCCGTCGTCGCGAGCGACGAGCTGTTCGCACGGCCCGCGATGGCGCGGCTCGCCACGCTCGACGCCTGGTGGGAGCGCGCTCGCGGCGCCAGCGGCCCCGAGGCAGGCGAAGCGCTCGTGCCGCTGCCCGACGACGGGCGTGCGGATGGCACGCTCGCGTGGCTCGATGCCGCCGGCGAGCCGCTCGCTCCCGCCGAGCTCCGGGCGCTCGGCGGCGGCACCGGCCTTGGCGATCTCGCGCGCCGCGGCGTCGTCGCGGCGGTCGCTGGCGGGCGCTACGGCGCGGCCGTTCCGGACGACGTCACGCTCGCCGGCGCTCCGGCCAAAGAGCTGCTGCGCGTGCTGTCGGCGCGCCCGCGGCGCGATGCGTGGCTGGCGATGCGCATGAGCGAGCTCGCCGCGGCGTCCGGCGACGCGGGGCGCGCCGAGTCGCTCGCGCTCGAGGCACTCGGCCTCACCCACGAGCCGACCGCCCGCGACGACCTGTGGCGACGCTGGGAGGCCTTGCTCGCGGCTCGTGCCCCGGCCGACGCCTGCGACGAGCTCGGCGTGCTGCTGCGCAGCGCCGAGCGCGCGCTCGGGCTCGGGGACGGCGATCGCGCCGACGCGTTCGCGCGGCGCGCCGCGGTGCTCGACGCCGAGCGCTTCGACGTGCAGCTGTTGCGCGGGCGCACGTGCCGCGCCCGAGGCGATCTCACGACCGCGACCCTGGTGTTGCTCCGCGCGGTGGACGCGGCGCCCGATGCCGGCGCGCGCAGCGAGGCGCTCGCGGCGCTCGCCGAGGCGCGCTACGGCGCCGGTGACCTCGGCGAGGCGCGGCGCTTCGCGGAGCGGGCCCTCGAGCTCGCCGCCACGTCGGCCGGAAAGCTCGGGGCGCGCAACGTGCTCGGCAAGCTGCTGCTCGCCGAGGGCGCCTGGGACGCGGCGGAGCGGCACTTCGCGCTCGACGCGCTCGACGCCGCGCGCACGAGCTCGCGCGAGGCGGAGCTGCGGGCGCGGCTCAACGGCGCCATCGCGGTGCTGCAGGCGGGGCGGCGCGCGCAGGCGCAGGCACTGCTCGGCGCCGTGCTCGCCGAGGCGGAGGGCGAGGGTGCGCTGCGCGCGGTGGCCTACGCGCTCGCGAACCTCGCGACCATCGCGATCCACGACCTCGACTTGCCGCGCGCGCTCGAGCTGTCGGAGCGGGCCATCGCGCTGCGCCACCAAGTCGGCGAGCGCGCGAGCCTCGCGCGGCCGCTCACGAATCTCGCCGAGCTGCGCCTGCGCCTCGGGCTCGACGCCGAGGCCGACCAGGCGCTGCGCTTCGGGCTCCAGGTCTGCGGCCCCACGTTGCCGCTCGGGCAGCACGCCTACTTCGCGCTCGTGGCGGCGCGCATCCACCTCGACCGCGGACAGACGGCAGAGGCGGCAGCGGAGCTCGCAGCGGCGCGCACCGGCGCCGCGGCGGGTGGCGATCGCGACCTCGTCGGCGAGTGCGAGCGCCTCGGCGCGCGCATCGCGCTCACGGACGGCGACGTGCTGCGGGCCGAGGCGGCGCTCGCCTGCGCCGCGCAGCACGGGCGTACGCCCGCCGCGCGGGCCGAGATCGCGCTCCTCGAGGCGGCGGTCGCCCGCGCCAGTGGTGCGCCGTACCTCGAGGCGGCGCGCACCGCGCTCCGGCTCGCACAGGAAGCGAGCGCCACGGAGCTCGTGCGCGAGGGCTTCGAGCTGGCGAGCCACGCGCTCCGCGAGCAAGGGGACGTAGCGGGGGCGCGGCGCATGCTGTTCTCCGCGCTCGGCGAGCGCGATCGCCTGCTCTGCCGCTTGCCGGAGGCTTGGCGCGAGCGCTTCCTCGCGCGCCCGGAGATGCGCGCGCTCGGGCGCCTCGAGCAGAGCATGGCCGCCCTGCCGGAGCCGGCTCCCGGCGACTCGCGGCCGGCGGCGGTGTCCGCGGTGCCGAGCGAGCGGCGCGCGCGCAAGCGCGATCTCGTGGGTGAGAGCACCGCGATGCTCGCGCTCCGGCGCACCATCGCGCGCGTGGCGCCGAGCGACGCGAGCGTGCTCGTCACCGGACCGACGGGCAGCGGCAAGGAGCTCGTCGCCGAGGCGCTGCACGGGCAGAGCCGACGCCGGGCGGGTCCGCTCGTCAAGGTGCACTGCGCGGCCCTGGTCGAAACGTTGCTGCTGAGCGAGCTGTTCGGCCACGAGCGGGGCGCGTTCACGGGCGCGGCCGGGCGCAAGCGTGGGCGCTTCGAGCTGGCGGACGGGGGCACGCTGTTCCTCGACGAGATCGGAGACATCTCGCCCCGCACCCAGGTGGCGCTGCTGCGCGTGCTGCAGGACGGCACCTTCGAGCGCGTCGGCGGCACGGTCCCGGTGCACGTGGACGTGCGGGTGGTGTGCGCCACCCACCGAGACCTCGCCGCGATGGTGCAGCGCGGCGAGTTCCGCGAGGACCTGTACTACCGCCTCTGTGGCGTGCGCGTGGACGTCCCGGCGCTGGCCGAGCGCCTTGCGGATCTCCCCGCCATCGGCACGGCGCTGCTCGAGCAGGTAGCGCGCGAGAGCGGCGCCGAGGTCAAGCGGCTCGGCGCCGACGCCCTGCGGGTGCTCGCGCAGCACAGCTGGCCGGGCAACGTGCGCGAGCTCGAGAACGTGCTGCGCACGGCCGCTCTGTTCGCCAAGGGCCAGGTCATCGAGCCGGCCGAGCTCTGCGAGCAGGCGCCGGCGCTGCGTGCCGTGTGCGCCGAGGTGCCCGCGACCCGCCGGAGCGGGCCGGGTGGCGGCGCTTCGAGCGTGGTCGCCGCGGCCAGCCCGGCCGAGGTCGTCTACGCGGAGGTCCGCAGCGGCACGAGCTTCGCCACCATGAAGCGCCGCCTCGAGCGGGAGTGCGTCGCACGCGCGCTCGCCGACGCCGGGGGAAACATCACGCGAGCTGCCGAAATGTTGGGCATGAAGCGCCCGCGGCTGTCACAGCTCGTCAAACAGTACAAGCTCGCGACGACAGAGGAGACGAGGTCATGAACGGTGCCGGCAATCCCAGGGAGACGGAGCGCGTCCCGCGGAAGAGGCGAGCACCGCGCCCGGTCTGGGCTCTGTCCTGCTTGCTCGCGGCCTCGCTGTGCGGTTGCGCCTTCGACACGGCTGGCGAGCCGGAGCCGCTCGGCACCGAGACGGCGGAGCTCGGCGTCGAGGACGACCTGCGTCCGCCGCCGGTCGGCGCCGTGGAGGAGGACACGACGGCGCCCGATGGTCTGCTTGGCGACTGGGTCGTCGAGTCCGGCGATCCGCTCGACCCGCACCCGGACCCGTGGAAGGAAGCGACCGTGCCGGCAAGCCCGGGCGCGGACGAGGACGACAGCGGTGACTTCAGCGCGGGCGGGGCAGGGGACACCGCCGGCGGGGTGAGCCAGCCGCTCTAGTGGGCGGGGTGTCGAGGCCGGGGCGTGTGGGACGCGCGCGCCGCCGCGACCCGCGCTACGCTCCGCGGGTGAGCCTGGAGGTCGTGCGCGCGCTGTCCGTGCCGCCGGCGCGGACGCCGCGCCGCGCCGCGCGTGCGCCCGCGTGCCGAGGCGTGCTGCCGTGAACCTCCGGGCCCAGACGACGCTCGTGTGCGGCGCGCTGGCGCTCGCGATCGCACTGAGCACGGTGCTCGCCGGCAAGTTCCGCAAGCAGCACGTGCTGTTCGTCGGCTTCGCGGCCGACATGGCCCTCTGGTACCTGTCGCAATCGCTGTTCGGCTTCTTCCAGGCGTCCGTCTGGGAGCGGCTGCGCATGGTGCTCGCCGTGCTCTTGCCGGTCTTCGCGGTGAGCCTGTTCGAGGCGCTCGTGCCCATCGAGGGGCGCAGGTCGCGGCTCGGGCGGGTGGCCCTGGTGCTGGCCGTGCCGATGCTGGTGCTGGCGTTGAGCCCCTACGTCACCGAGGACCCGGTGCGGGTCGCGATCTTCGTGTACGTGTTCGGGCTCGTGGCCGCGGGCCTGCACGAGCTCTACCGGCGCGGCGTGCTCTCGGGCTCGCGCGCGACCCAGCGGCGCGTGCGCTTCCTCGTCGTCATCGGTGCCATCGCCGCGCTGTTCAGCGTCGGCGACTTTCCGTGGATCGAGGGCTACGACCCGCCGCCGGTTGGCCTCGTGGTGAGCGTGGTGTTCCTGTTCGCGCTCGCCCAGGCGCTGCGCCACGAGCGCCTGCTCGACCTCTACGAGATGGTGGGGCGCCTCGCCGTCGCCACGGTGGTGGCATTCGTCATCGCGGGGCTCTTCTACCTGCTGCTCAACGTGATCGGCCCCTTCCAGACCATGTACCTGAACGCCGTGCTCGTGGCGATCGTGGTCCAGGTGCTGTTCAACCCGCTCCGCGACAAGGTGGAGCAGTACGTGCAGCGCCTGTTCTTCCGCGAGCGCGGCAGCTTGCACGCGGCCGTGGCCGAGGCGCGTCGCAAGCTGGCCCACACCCTCAAGGTCGAGGAGATGGCCACGGCGGTCGTGGCCGTGCTCGAGCGCTCCCGCAGCATCACGAGCGCGGCGCTCTACCTGCGCGACGAGGCCGGCGCGGGCTTCGAGCGGCTCGCCGGCTTCGGTCGCAAGGCACCCGAGTACGTCGAGTACGCACCCGCGCGCGCTCTGCTCGAGCGGCTCGAGCGTGGCACGGTGCTGCTCGACGAGCTGCGGCGCCAGGCTCGCGGCGAGCTGCCCGGTGGCGGCGCGCCGTCGCCGTCGGAGGCGCTCTTGGCGGCCGAGGCGGTGCTCGGGCCGATGAGCGGCGGCGTGCTGCTCGCCATCCGCGCCGAGGGCTCCGATCTGCTCGGCCTGTGCGTGGTGAGCGACGAGCGCATTCGCGACGCGTTCACGCCGGAGGACGTCGGTGTTCTCGAGATGCTCGCGGCCCAGATCGGCGTCGTGGTCGTCAACTCGCGCGTGTACGCCAAGATGCAGGAGCGCGACCGGCTCGCGGTGCTGGGCCAGATGGCCGCGGGCCTCGCCCACGAGATCCGCAATCCGCTCGGCGCCATCAAGGGCGCGGCGCAGCTCCTCGCCGAGCCGGGGGGCGGGGCGGGCGTGGACCCGAGCTCCCAGGAGTTCGTGAGCATCATCATCGAGGAGGTCGACCGCCTGAACCGCGTCGTGGGCTCGGTGCTCGATCTCGCGCGCCAGAACACGGACGCCGTGGCGCCCATCGACGTGAATCCGGTGGTGCGACGCACCGTGCAGGTCATGAGTGCCGAGTGGCACGGTGACGATGTCGAGGTGGCGGTCACGCTGGGCGACAGCCTGCCGCGGACGGCCATCGCGGCGGAGCAGCTGCAGCAGGTCCTCATGAACCTCGTGCGCAACGCGGCGCAGGCGATGCGCGGCAAGGGGCGCATCGGGATCGGCACGCGGCTGCGCGAGTCGCACGCGGGGACCTTCATCGAGATCGCGGTGAGCGACACGGGGCCCGGCATCTCGCGCAAGGCGCTGCAGAGCATCTTTCTGCCGTTCTTCACGACGAAGAGCGAGGGCACGGGGCTCGGCCTGGCGATCAGCCAGCGCATCGTGCAGGTCGCGGGCGGGCGCATCGAGGTACGGACGCGCGAAGGCGCCGGCACGACCTTCACGGTCATCCTGCCGGCAGCGATGGAGGCGCTCGGCACGCCCACCCCGGGCACGGTCGGGCTCGCCGCGCGCGCTGCGGTGGCGGGCGTTGCGGAGCGCCCCTCGGCCCCGCAGCCCGCCGGGAGCGAGGCGCCGGCACAGGCGGGCGCGCCCGAGCTCGTGCCGCCGGGCGCTCACGAGGCTTGACCCGCGCGGAGGCACGTCGCACCTTGGACAAACCGATGGTCCGTACGCCACCCCAAGGCGGCGCGAGACTTGCCCTGCGGTTCCTGTCGGGCCGCTGTCAGGGCAGCGAGTACGTGCTGCAGGACACCGCTGCCGTGCTCGTGGGGCGCGCGAACGAGTGCGACATCGTGCTGCTCGAGGGCATGGTGTCGCGCCACCACGCGCGCTTCCGCGTGACGGAGGCGGGGCTGGCGGTCGAGGACCTGGGCTCGACCAACGGCACGCTCGTCAATGGCGAGCGCGTGGGCGAGCGCGTCCTGGCGGAGGGCGACCGCGTGCTCATCGGCACGAGCATCCTCAAGGTGGTGTGGTCGCGCGGGGTGCCGAGCGCACCGTCCGAGCGGCGGCTCGTGGGCGAGCTCGAGGACGAGGCCTCGACCACTGCCGGCGGCCGCATCACGGGTCGCATCGACGACGTGTCCGTGCCCGACCTCTTCGAGCGCTTCGTCGCGCCCGAGAGCGCCTGCCAGCTCATCCTCATCCACGCGGGCGAGGTGGGCGAGCTCGTGTTTCGCGGTGGCTTCATCGAGGCCGCCCATCTGCCCAACCTACCCGGCGCGCCGCCGCGCAAGGCGATTCACCGCGTGCTGGCGTTCCCGGACGGCGCCTACATGATCGACGCCTACCGCGCGCCCCCCACGCCGCTCGCGGTCCGCGTCGCGGAGGTCCTGCTCGAGGGCACGCACCTGCTCGACGAGCTCAGCGTGCTGCGCGCCAAGTTGCCGGGGCCTGCCGCGCGGCTCGCGCTCGCGCGCCCGCTCGGTCCGAAGCTGTCCCGGCTCGAGCCCGCCGACCTCGAGGTGGTGCAGCTGGCCCACAACTCGGGCTCGCTGCGCGGCGTGCTCGACCAGTCGCCGGAGACGGACGTCGACGCCAGCCGGCGGGTGCTGAACCTGATCGACGCGGGCTACCTGCGCATTTCCTCCCTGCCCTGAGCCTCGCGGGTTGGGGTCGAGCGAGGCTGAGCCACGGAGCTCGGCGCGGGCGCCCTCCGCCGGCGAGTAGGCTCGGCGTGGCGTTGGGCGGCGTGTCTCGAGCGGCGCACAAAAGACCGCGGCCCACCGCCCCTTTCGGGAAGGCGGGCCGCTGCCACGGACCGCGCGGTCGGGCGGGCGCCCGACCGCACCGGTCACACTGCCTCAGGGAGCGTCGTAGATGCCCTTGAGGTCCGGGTCGCCCATCGAGTAGTCCGCGATGGCCTGGCGGAGGTAGTACGGCACGGTCAGGTACTTCTGGAGCGTCACGCACGCGGCGTTCGCCGCGCAGGTGCAGCTCGTGTTGTCACCCGAGTTGCAGCCCGGGATACCGGCGGTCGTGTTGCCGTTGGCGTCGATGAACTCCATGTTGGCGCTCCACTTCACGTGGGGCTCGCCCGTCGCCTGGTCGATGTCGGCCACGAACCAGTCGGGGGTGCCGTCGCCGTCGAGGTCCGGACCGTCGGAGACCTCGTACGCGGTCTCGAGCAGCCGGTTGGCGTACTCGAGGACGCGCGCCGCGACGCCCTTCTGGACCGTGCGCTCGTACTGGGAGCCCGCGAAGTAGGTCTCCTTGCCGAAGGTCTTCGCGACGAACACCTTGCCGAAGGGATCGTGGAACTCGATGCGGTTCTGGAAGTCCGGATCCGAGTCGTGGCCGATCATCCAGAGCGAGATCTGGTTGATCCAGTTCTGCTTCTGGTTCTCGGGCAGGTACATGAGGGTCCAGTTGATGAGGAACACCTGCTGCGCCCAGCCCACCTGCGGGTCGAGCGGGGTCACGCCCGGCGGCTGCTGGGCGCCGAAGGGCACGTTGTTGGCGTCGAGGTAGCCGCACATGTTGGTGCCGGCCGCGGGGAAGCAGTGGTCGATGGTCGCGCCCCAGTACTGCGGCCAGCCGATCGGGTAGGTCGGGTACTTCTGCGCATCGGTGATCGGCATGCCGCCGTCGGCGTTGGCAGCCACGACCGGCGCCTTGGTGATCTCGTCGCCGGTGAGGTTGTTGGCCAGCCAGCGGCGATACCCGTCGGGGAACAGATCGGCGATCGAGGTCGCGCGGTAGCGCGGGTCGTAGAAGTCGTCGCGCGAGGAGCTGATGAAGTTGTCGACCGACTCCGTCAGCATCATGGCGTTGAAGGCCTTGTCGTAATACGAGCCGGCATTCAGCGTGTAGTCGCGGTCGTACTCGCCGTGGTTGCTGGACAGCTGGTTCTCGAGCGGCTTGCCGCCGATCGAGATGTCGCCGAAGGCGGTTCCGCCGGCGCCGTTCGGGACGATCACGCGCAGCGTCTGGGCGCTGGCGCCCTCGTCGTAGGTGAGCAGGCTGTCGCAGGTCGCCTGACCCGGGGCGCACTGCTCGGAGAAGACGCCGAGCGCCATCGAGTGCCGTCCGGCCTCGGGGCGCGCCTGCAGCCGCGTGAAGAAGTCGAACGCGTACGTCGAGGCGAGGATGTTCTCGTCGTAGAACTTGTCGGCGATGAACGGCCAGTAGCCGCCGTCGAAGACGAAGCCGATCTGCATCGCGAAGTCCTTGTAGACGTTGGAGAAGAGCGTGAGGCCCTTGGCGCCGTCGCGGATCTTCTCGTTGTATCGTCCACGGATGCGGCTCGAGGCGCGGCGCACGCTGAAGCTCTGCTTGCCGCGGCGGTACGAGTCGAAGATGTGGTTCACTTCCTGCTGGGTCGCGAGGAAGTTGAAAATCTCGTACACGTCGGCGCCGTTGTCGTGGCGGTACACGCTGGCGTTGCCGAGGTCGGCCCAGCTGTCCGTCGCGAAGCCGTACGGCCAGCGGATGCGTTGCGCCGCGTCGACCGAGACGCCGCCCGCGTAGTAGAGGCTCTGGCCCACGATGCCCTGCTCGCTGGTCGTCGGCACGTGCAGGCGCTGCCACTGCTGGTAGTCGACCGGCACCTGTCGGCAACGGCTGTAGGTGGCACCGCCGTCGGTCGAGACGACTTGGCCGTCGATGACCGCGTGGTAACCGCCAAGCTTGGCGTCGTCCCAGGAGGCGGGCCTGAAGGCGTTCGGATCGACCTGCGCGCAGCTCGCCGGGTCGATGAGCTTGAACTCCCGCTGGAGCGCCGAGTAGTTGAAGAAGCGGTAGCCCCAGGGATCACCGTTGTCCTTGATGAGCGGGCGGATACCGGTGATGCCGCCGAAGTTGTCCATCTTCCAGAGCAGGCCGGCGGCGCGATTCGACCCGACCTTGGCCGACGGGTCGTTGCTCACCGCGACGGCCTCGCCGTAGAACATCGCCGCAGCGGCGAAGTCGTAGGCGCCGAGGCCGATCATGTCCTGCGTGGTCTCGCCCGCGTAGTCCATGACGGATGACTGCATCCACATCCAGATGAGGTTGTCGCGCTCGTTGTCCGTGACCGGATCGAAGTAGCGCGGCCCGACGCAGGTGCCCTCGGAGTCGTAGCTCGTGCAGAGGGTGTTGTTCGTGCCGTTGTCGGTGCGCAACTGCCAGTACTGGGGCTGGTAGTTGAACGCATCCGACGAGCTGATGAAGTTGTGCCGCAGGCCGATCGAGTGCCCCATCTCGTGCACGATGACCGCGTAGTGCGCGCGCTGCGCCATGTACTTGCGCATGCGCTCGGCGCGGGTCGCCTGCTCGTCGCGGCACGCCTGCGCCTGGTCGGCGGGGACCGCCTGCGAGTCGTTGCAGCGCTTGCCGTAGTACACGCTGTTCGCGTCGGTGAACTTCGCCTTCAGAGCCGCGCCGAGGCCGGTCATCGACATCGGGGCGGGGGCCTCGTGCAGGACGCACGCACCGCGCTCGGCGATGGCGTTCTCCTTGAGCTGGTGGATCTGGCGCTGGAACGACGGGTTCATGCCGCGCAGCGGCGACGCGTAGGCGACGGTGCCGTCGCCCATCGGCATGCCGTTGTCGATGCCGGCGTACTGCTGCATCTCGGGCGTGATGAGCTCAGCCTCGGTCGCGGTGCCGGCCACGGCGGCGCGCCGCGCGTGGTACTTCGGCGCCATGACGCTCGGCATCTCGGGCGTCATCTTGACCTGGGTGAGGTCGGCGAAGAGCTTCGTCGCCTCGGGGCCCGTCGCGACGAGCTCCGGGTTCTTGCGGAGCTGGGCGAGCTTCTCGGGGCTCACCTTGGCGAACGCCGCGATGCGCGCGTCCTTCTGCTCCACCGTGAGGTGCCCGGCGACGCCGGAGCGCTCCGCCATCTCGACGGCCTGCGCGTAGTCGTGCACGTACTCGGCCTCGGTCACGTCGTCGACGTCGAGCTCGCCGCTCATGAGCCTCACGCGATCGATGACGCCCTGGCTCCAGAGGTCGTTGACGTGCGACCAGACGTTGATCGACGCCGAGATCTTCTCGCCGTCGGTCGGGTCGGTGGCGTCGACCATGATGCCCCACGCGGAGGGATCCTGCGGCGCCGTGATGACGTTGACGAGGTGATAGCGGAGGTCGCCCATGCGCACGAAGAGCGCCGAGCGGCACGTCGCCAGCGTCTCGAGGTCATGGTTCTCCTGCGCGATCCTGCAGCCGTCGGCCGTCATGCCGGCGGGCAGGCGCGGGCCGCCGCAAGCCGGCGGGTCGTTGGCCTCGACCGGGCTGTGGCAGAGGACGATCATCTCGGGCCGCTTCGCGAGCTCGATGACCTGCGGCCGCGCACCGCGGGCGCCGCCGGCGGTGTCGGCGAGCGCCTTGCAGGCGTCCTCGTTCGCGGCGACGTTCGGGTTCAGGCCGTGGCGGCAGTCGTCCACCTCACGGGCGACCTGGACGAGGTCCATGTTGTCGTCCTGCTGGCCCATCGGCGCCGGGTACTGAGCGCCGCACGCCGCGGCGTCCGGCGTGGTCGACACGCACTCGGCGTACTGGGCGATGGCGACCGCCTTGCGGAGCGCGACGTCCCAGTCGTGCGTGGCCCACTCGGTGCTCTCGAAGAACTCCGCATTGCTGCCCGCGGTGTAGTACCACGCGAGCGGCTTCGGAACGCGCAGGCGGTAGGGCAGGCTGCACTTCTGCTTGAAGGTGTCGCAGCGCGAGCCGCCGAAGCCGGTGATGTCGGTGACCGCCTGGCACTCGTCGTCGGTGCCGTTGCCGTCCACGTCGCGGTGCGGGTCGGCGCCGTAGGGCGTCGTTGCGGGGGTGAAGCACGCCACCGGGCCCGCCATGTTCGCGGGGTCCTGGTAGTAGTGGCTGCGCTCCCAGATGTTGTAGCGCTGGATGAACCGGTGCCAGAGATCGTCGCTCATCCCGTAGTTGCGGGAGTAGCCGTAGCGATCCTTGTAGAACGCGCCGTACGAGGCGAAGCGGTAGCCGTCCCAGTCCATCGGCTCGTAGTCGCTGTCGACCACGCGGCGGACGGAGTGGCGGATCGTGATCTCGACCGGGTTGCAGTTGCCGTTCGGCGCGGAGCCGTTCATGAAGTCGGCGTCGAGGTAGCACGCCGGGAACTTGTCGATGCCCCAGCCGAAGGCGCTGAGATCGATGAGCTTCGGGGTGGCGTAGGCCTTGGTCGTGATGTCGAAGTACCCGGTGCCGACATCGAAGTAGGGGGCGTCGGGGTCATTCGGGTCGTTGACGTAGTAGGCCATCGGCTCGTAGGCGACGCCGCCGTAGATGCCCATGAGCGCGAGCGTGTCGAAGTCGTACGCGTCGGTGTTGAGGTTCTGCGACCAGTCGACGCGGAAGTACTGCCGCTCGTACCAGGGTCGGTCGGTCGCGTTCTCGTCGATGACGTTGAGCTCCTCGCCCGTCGACGGGTTGTAGTCGCGCCGGATGTCGAAGTGCGACTGGATGGCGAACGCCACCGCCACCTGGCCGTCGGTGCTGTGCGCGCCGTCGCCGTTGCCGTCGCTGCCCGGGATGAGCTCGTAGCTGATGCGACCGATGAGGAGATCCTCGGTGATCTGCCACTTGAGCCGCGTGGTCACCTGCGCCCACGTGGAGGTGAAGAGGCCGTCCTGTGCGGCGCCGTAGCCGACGTCGACGAGCGAGCCCTGGTACCAGAACTCGGGGTCGTCCATCGGGCCGACGAGGTCTTCGCCGACGTAGAACGACTTGGCGAGTGCGTTCGGCTGAACGCGATTGATGGGATCGCGTTCTTCGGCGCAGCCGACCGCACCGGCAAATGCCAGCGGCACGAGCAGTGCGCTCACCCAATTCCGTGTCATCGCAAGACCTCCTTCAACGCTGCCCACGTCACAAGCAGCCAGCCACTGCGGCTACCGCCCGAGCTCGAGCGGTCCACGCCCATGCAAGAAAGAATCCAATCTGCAAAGGCTTCGGTTTCAATGAGTTAGGCTGCCGCGTCCCCGTCCGTCTGGTGCTTCCGTAAGAAGACTGACCCCTCGGGTGTTAGCTCCCGGGCACCCTTCCGACGGCCCTGCGTGCGCTAGCGCGCGCTGAGACGAACGCGCACTCGTACTCGGCTCGTGCCGGCGGCGCAAGGTGCAACTGCCGCGCGAGCCGTGCCGCGGGGCTCGCACGGCAGTTGGACCTCGCCCCCGCTCGAGGCGGGGGGCGTTGCCGCCCCCACGAACGCTCAGGTCCAGTGGCCGGCGCGCAACGCCGCCGCGTCGATGACCTTGACCTTGGGCGACATCGCCTCGCGGAAGATGGCGTCGTCCTCCTCGTCGAAGTTGCCGGCCGCGAAGTCGGCGGCGACCTCCATCGCGGTCGCGAGGATGCGGACGAAGCTCGCGAAGCTCGAGGCGCACAGGATCGGCCGGAGCGCGTCGGTGCCGCTCATCGCCGTCATCACCGGGCAGTCGCCCTCGGCGTCCGGGCGCGAGGTGTCGAGGAAGTACGGGTCGCCGAGGAGCGCACTGTGGGCGATGACCACCCAGGACTTCTTCCAGCCCGGGGGAGCCGTGCGCTCGCCGTCACCGCCCTCGAGCGCCGGTTGCTCCGTCACCAGGCCTTGGGCGGGCACGAAGCGAATTCGCTCCGAGGGCGTGACCGTCTCGACGTCGAGCGGATCGGCGGCCACCAAGAACGCCTGGTAGCGGGGCGTCAGCTTGAGCGGGCCCTTCAGGCGCTTGACCGTCGCCTCGTCGTTGTGACCGAAGACGGCGGGAATCTTGCGCTTCTCGAAGATGGCTTGGAGCGCCGAGACGGACTCGGCCAGGTCGCTGTCCACAGGGTGCCTCGAAGAGCTTGGGCCCTAGCTGGGCGACAATCTACGTGGACCGTCCCCGCGGGACAAGCCTCGTCTCCACCGGGGCCGCCGTCGCGCCGCCGCCGGCACGCGCGAGCGCGCTCCGGCAGCGCCGACGCGCGCCGCTCGCCTGCGGTCGCGGCGCCTATGCTACGGTCGGTGTCGTGCCGGAGGCGCTCCACTGCCCGCAGTGTCAGACCGCGCACGAGTCGCAGCACAAGTTCTGCCCGGGCTGCGGCTTCGCGGTCGGTGTCGGGCCGAAGAGCGCCGACGACCCGCTCGTGGGACGCACCTTGCCGGGGGGCCACGTCGTGCTCGAGCTCATCGACGTGGGTGGCATGGGCCGCGTGTACCGCGCCGAGCAGAAGGTGCTCGGCCGCACCGTCGCGGTGAAGATCGTCCACCCGCACTTGCTCGGCGATCCGA
Source organism: Myxococcales bacterium (assembly GCA_016212965.1). Taxonomy (GTDB): domain Bacteria; phylum Myxococcota_A; class Polyangia; order Polyangiales; family Polyangiaceae; genus JACRDA01. The sequence goes on along the minus strand of JACRDA010000107.1, from coordinate 14,130 downwards.
CGGTCGAGGCGCGCTTCGTCACCGAGGCGCGCGCGGCGAGCCAGCTGAATCACCCGAACTCGGTCGGCATCATCGACTTCGGCAGCATCGACGGCCGCTTCTACATGGTGATGGAGTACCTGCGCGGCCGCGATCTCGCGACGGTCGTGCACGAGGACGGCCCGCTCTCGGTCGAGCGCGTGGTGGACGTCATGCGGCAGATCCTCGCGGCGCTCGAGGAGGCGCAGCACCACGGCATCGTGCACCGGGACCTGAAGCCCGAGAACATCGTGCTCGAGGCGCTGCGCTCCGGGGGCGACTTCGTGAAGGTGCTCGACTTCGGCCTCGCCAAGGTGCGCGAGGAGGCGCATCGCAAGCGCATCACGAACCCCGGCATGGTGTGCGGCACCCCCGAGTACATGGCGCCCGAGCAGGCGCGCGGCGACGCCGTGGACGGCCGCACGGATCTCTACGCCTGCGGCGTCATCCTGTTCGAGCTGCTGACGGGGCGCCTGCCCTTCGATGCGCCGTCGCCCAACCAGGTGGTGCTGATGCACCTGTCGGCTGCGGCGCCCGACCCGCGCTCCGTGGTCCCGGACCGCAACATCCCGGAGGCGCTGTCCCGCGTGGTGCTGAAGGCGCTGGCGAAGGCGCCGAGCGATCGCTTCCAGACCGCGAGCGAGTTCAGCGCCGCGCTGCGCGAGGCGATGGGCGGCGAGCGGCGGGCCCGGGGTCAGCGCCGCTGTCCCGCGTGCGGCGCGACGTCGCCGCCGGCGCAGAAGTTCTGCGGCGACTGCGGCGCCCCGCTGACGGGGCGCCCCTCGCTGACGCGCCTCACGCCGGCGCTGGGGGTCGAGATGGGTGGCGGCGCGGCGGGGCTGTTCCCGCTCCAGCTGCGCGGCCGCGAGGACGACCTCGGCTGGTTGCACGCCTGTCGCTCGCAAGTGCGAGCCGGCCTCTCGGCCTGCCGCGTCGTCGGTCCCGCCGGCATGGGCAAGACGCGCCTGCTCGGCGAGTTCCTGCGCGGGCTCGAGGAGGCCGGTGACGTCATCGTGTCGGTCGGCCCCGACCCCTGGCACGCCGAGGTCGGCTACTACGCCCTGCGCCGCGCGGTCTGCGCCCTTTCGGCTCTGCCGCCCGACGGGGGCGACCCCGCGCTCTGGACCGGAGCGAGCGCCGAGGCGCGCGCCGGGCTCGCGGCCGTCTTCCACGGCGAGCGCGACGAGGCCCGCAAGGTTGCGAACGGGCGCTTCTGGCTCGACACCCCCGCGACGGGCGCGGTGCCCTCGAGCCAGCGCTTCCTCGCTGCCGAGGCGCTGCGCTGGGCGCTCGGCCAGGCCCGGCCGGCGGTCGACGACGGCTGCGTCGTGCTCGTGTTCGACGACCTCGATGCCATCGACGGCGCGAGCGGCAACGCGCTGGCGGACATCGTGGCCGACCCGCCCCTCATGAGCGTGCTCATCGTCGCGGCGCACCAGCCCGGTTTCGAGCCCGGCTGGGAGGGCGACTCCCAGCGCACGCTGAAGGGGCTGCGCGCGAGCCAGGCGGCGAGCCTGTTCGAGCGCGAGGCGCCGATGATCAAGGCGGCGCTGTCGCATCGGCCCACCAGCCTGCTGGCGCCGATGTACGTCGAGCAGCTCATCCGCTTCGCCCACGACGGCGGGGCGGACGCCCCGGCGAGCCTCGGCGATCTTCTCGCGCTGCGCATCGAGCGCCTGCCCGCCGATGCGCGCCGCGTCCTGCAGGCGCTCGCGGTGCTCGGCGACGACGCACCGGCGGCGCACCTGGCGGCGCTCCTGCCCGAGGCGACCGCCCTCGAGCGCTTCCTCGCGGAGCTGCAGCTCGGCGGCTTCGTGACCCAGAGCGACGAAGGGGCCTCGCCCGCACACCCGCTCATCCGCGAGCTCACGCTCGCGTCCACGCCCGCCGAGGTGCGGCGCCAGCTGCACGCGCGGGCGCGTCAGGACTTCGGCGACAATGCCCTGCGCATCCCGCTCGAGGCGCATGCCGTGCACGCCTACCACGCGCGCCAGTCTTTCGAGGCCCTCATGCTGCTCGAGCAGGTCGCCGATCAGGCCCGCGGCCGGGCCGACATCTCGGGTGCGGTCCACGCCCTGCGCATGGGGCTCGACCTCGGGCGGCGCGAGATGGCCCGGGGCGAGCTCGACGACCCGCTCGCCGCGGTGCTCATCTTCTCCTGCAAGCTCGGCGACACGCTGGCGCTGCAGGGCAAGTACCTCGACGCCATCGGGGTTCTGAACGAGGCGCTGAGCCTCGCAGGGCCGAGCGCCAAGGAGCGCCCGCGCATCCTGGCCTCCCTCGCCAGCGCCGCGCACGGCAGCGGGCGGCGCGAGGCGGCCGAGACGCACCTGCGCGAGGCCCTCGAGCTCGCGTCGCAGAGCCGACGCCACGACTGGGTCGAGGCCCTGCTCGGCCTGCGACGCAGCTGGGCCGAGTGGCCGCTCGGCTGAGCACCATGACGGAGCCGACGCACGTGCACGCGCAGGCCGAGCCGCTGGAACGGCGCCCATGAGCTACGTCGCTCGCTGGGACCTCGACAAGACCTACCTGCGCACCGACTTCGACACGCTGCGCGACCTCGTGCGCACCGCCGTGGAGCGCCCGGACCAGAAGCGCACGGTGCCCGGCGCCGCCGCGCTCGTGCGCGAGATCGCCCGCGCGCGCATCCCGGTGCACATCCTGTCGGGCAGCCCGGAGCAGCTGCGCGGGCGCGTGGTCGAGAAGCTGCGCCTCGACGGCGTGCGCTTCGCGAGCCTCACGCTCAAGCCGAACCTGCAGAATCTGTTGCGCCTGCGCCTGCGGGCGCTGCGGGGCCAGCTCGGCTACAAGCTGCCGGCCCTGCTGCGCGGGCGCTGCGAGCTGCCGGCGCAGCGCGACGCGCGCGGCGAGCTCGTGCGCGAGTTCCTGCTCGGCGACGACGCGGAGGCCGACGCCTTCGTCTACTCGCTCTACGCGGACATCTGCCGCGGTGTCGTCGGGGCGGAGCTCCTCGCCGCGGTCATGCGCCAGTCGCGGGCCTACGACGACGACATCGCGGACGCCCAGCGCATGGCGGCCTACATCGAGCCCGGGCCGGTGGTCGGCCGCATCCTCATCCACCTCGAGCGCCAGAGCCTGCCGAGCGACTTCGCGGTGTACGGGTCGCGCGTCGTGCCCTTCTACAACTACCTGCAGGCCGCCTTCGTGTTGCACGAGGACGGCTGCATCGGCGCCCCGGCGGTGCTGCGCGTGGCCCAGGACCTCGCCGCGGCGCACCACTTCGACGGCGGCTCGCTCGCGCGCAGCTACCTCGATCTCGCGCGCCGCGGCCACGCCGCCGGGGCCGGGGTCGGGGCTCTTTCCGAGGCCTACTCGGCGCTGGTGCAGCGCGGGCCGGCGCGTGCGGCGAGCGAGCTCGGCGAGATGGTGTCGGTGCTCGTGCAGGCGCGAGCGGAGCTGCCGCCGCCGCCCTCGGCGCGCGAACCACGCATCGACTACCTCGCGCTCGTGCCCGCTCACAACCCGCGCCGCTCGAAGACCTGAGCGGGCGGTCGCCGTCCGGGGGTCAGACCCAGGCGTTGTTCAGCAGCTCGCCGACCCCGCCGGCGCCCGGCACGATGTACTGGGTGTCGGTGAGCCCGCGTTCCTCGTCCCAGCGCTCGCCCGGGCGAGCGGAGAGGGCGGCCTCGGTCGAGAGGCCGCGGTCGAGCCGCAGCGCGTAGATCACCGTGGTGGGGTGGCTGGTCTTCACCTTGCGGATGTACTCGGGCGTCACCATGAGATGCATGGCGACGCAGCGCGCGGGCTTGCCCTCGAGGGCCGTGTGGTAGTGGTCGAGGGCGCTCGCCATGGACGAGCCGGTGGCGCCCATGGGGTCGGGGAAGAAGACGTAGCGGCCGCCGATGTCCTTGCCGATCTTCGCATCGTGCCAGGCGACGCCCGTGACTTCGCCGGCCGCGTTCGTCGTGCGGCTCATGAACAGGTGATCCTGGCGCACGCACACGGGGTCGAGCAGCTCGTTCAGGAGCTCGAACACGACCTGCGACGGCACCGTGCCCGCGCGCGCGATCGCCACCGTCACGGCCTTGGCGTTGCGGGCGAGGGCGACGCCCCGGTAGACGGCCTCGCGATGGGTGGAGGCCATGCGCGTCGGCGCGTCGACACGGGCCCGCGGCAGCTCGGCCGCGAAGACCGCGTGCGCCAGCCCCTGATAGAGCAGGGCGAGCAGGCGGCCGAACTCGGGCTGGGTCGTCTCGGGCGAGCACAGGCGCGTGAGCAAGCTCCAGGCGACCGGGTCGTCGAGCAGGTGGACGCCCTCGCCATAGGCGTGCTCGAGCTCGGGGTGACGGTAGCGGCTCTCGGCGTAGGCGCGGTCGGTCATGGCGGCGCCTTCATAGCAGTCGCCGGGCCGCGCCTGGGGCGATTTTCGGCCGGCGGCGGGCCCGGCGCGCGCTGCACGCCTTGACGCGCTGTTGCGCCGAAGGCTACATGCCCCGCCTCACGTCGCGTACCGCAAGGAGAAGCGCAAACATGGCCGTCGACATCCAGAAGCTGTTCAACGAGGACCTGACCGCTGGCATCGCCAAGAACCAGGATCAGGCCAAAGCCATCGGCAACAAGTTCCAGATCAACGTCACGGGCGAAGGCGGCGGCAAGTGGTTCGTCGACTGCACGGCCCCGAAGGTCGAGGCTGGCGAGCCGGGCGGCGCCGAGTGCACGGTCGAGATCACGACCGAGGATTTCCAGAAGCTCATGGAGAATCCGCAGGCCAACGGGATGCAGCTTTTCTTCGCGGGTAAGCTCAAGGTGACCGGCAACCAGATGCTGGGCATGAAGCTCCAGGCGCTCTTCGCCCTGAACAAGTAGGATAGCGCGGCACTGCGGGCACCGCGCTCTGCCCACCTCGGGCCGGTGGCGGTGCCCGGCAGCGCACGCCGACGAGGCCAGGATGAGCTCTTCCCACCCCGAGCCCGAGCGGCGCGGGCCGCTCTCGGACGTGCGCATCCTCGACCTGTCGCGCTTGATCCCCGGGCCGTTCGCCACGCTCATCCTGCGCGACCTGGGGGCGGCCGTCGACAAGATCGAGGACGCCGGAGCCGGCGACTACCTGCGCCACTTCGGACCGCAGCGCGCGGGCTCGGCCGCGGGCTTTCACGCTCTCAACCGTGGCAAGCGCAGCGCGGTCGTCGATCTGAAGCGGCCCGAGGGCGTGGCGCTCCTGAAGCGCCTCCTGCCGCGCTACGACGTGCTGTTCGAGCAGTTCCGCCCGGGCGTGCTCGACCGGCTCGGTCTCGGGCACGCCGCGCTCGCGCGCGAGCACCCGCGGCTCGTCGTGTGCGCGCTCACCGGCTACGGGCAGCACGGGCCGCTGGCGCACCGGGCGGGTCACGACCTCAACTACCTGGCGCGCGCCGGCCTGCTCGCCGGGCAAGGACCCGCTGATCGGCCGCCGCAGGTGCCCGGCTTCCAGGTGGCCGACGCGAGCGGTGGTATGTGGTGCGCGATCGCCATCCTCGCGGCCCTGCGCGAGCGCGACCGCACCGGCCGCGGGCAGGTCATCGACGTCGCCATGGCGGACGGAGTCCACGGCTTCGCCGCGCTGTCCGTCGCCGGCGGCCTCGCGGGCCCGCCGACGGTCCGTGGCGAGGACGTGCTGACGGGCGGCGTCGCGCCCTACAACACCTACACGAGCTCCGACGGCGCCGTCGTGGCGCTCGCCGCCCTCGAGCCGAAGTTCTGGCTCGCGTTCTGCCAGGCGTCGGGGCTCGAGGCGGATCTCGGCGCGCTCTTGCCGGGGCCGCACCAGGCGGAGCTCAAGGCGCGCGTGGCCGCGCTCTTCGCCGCGCGCACGGCCGCCGAGTGGACGGCGTTCGGGGCGGCGCACGACTGCTGCGTCACGGTGGCGCTGCGGCCCGACGAGCTTCCGGCGGACGCGCACACGCGCGCGCGCGGACTGCTCGCCACGGTGGGCGAGGGGAGCGACGCGTGCACCGTGTTCCGCACGCCCGTCACGCCGCGCGACGCCTCGTTCCCGCGCGCCCCGCGGCCGGGCGAGCACAGCCGCGAGGTGCTCGCGGACGGTGGGCTCGACGCGGCCGAGATCGACGCGCTCGTCGCCGCCGGGGTCGTGAAGGTCGGCTGACGGCGCCGCTCAGGGTCCGAGCGGGCTCACGAGCTGGAGGCTCGGCAGGGCCGCGAAGGCCGCGAGGTGCCCGGAGAGCTCGGCCACGTAGACCCCGCAGCGCTCGTCGACGCGCGTCACGTCCGGCACGAGGTCGGGCTCGAGGGTGCCGAGCACGGCGCCGTCGCGCGGGCGCATGACGTAGAGCTCCGCCTGCGGCACGAAGAGCGCGCCCGAGCGCAGCACGGGACGCAGGTTCTCGGGCCGGTCACCGGGACCGAGCCGGGCGCAGGGTGCGAGCAGGTGTCGGTACCGGATGCGGCCGTCGGCGGCGTCGAGCGCGGCGAGCTCGCCTTGCTCGCTGTTGGCGACGATGGCGTCGTCGACGACGAGCCAGCCGGCAGGGGCTTCGCACACGCCGCCCGGCACGTCGCACGCGAGCGCGCCGTCGTCGCGGCGCACGCTCACGAAACCGACCCGTCCGTCGTCGTAGGTGGGCAAGAGCACCGTGTCGCGCGCGACGAGCGGCGGGCCGGCCAGGTCGACCGCCCGGGGCAGGGTGGCGGACCAACGCACGGCGCCCGTCCACGCGTCGATGTGCTCGAGCTCCACCGCGGCGCGACCGCGGGCCCGCGCGGCCCGCACCGCGAAGAGCTCGCCGCCGTCGAAGGTGGTTGCGACGACGTGGCCGCCGGTCTCGGCGCGGCTCCACACCTCGTCGCCCGTCACCACGTCGAAGGCGCAGAGCTCGGGCTCGCCGCTGCTCACCACCACGAGCTTGCCGGCACGGCGCAGGCGCAGCGGCGCGTGGGAGCGACCGCGCCGCACCCGGCGCCGCCAGCGCACCTCGCCGCCGTCGAGGTCGACGGCACAGAGATCGCTCGTGCCCTCGCTGACGAGGAGCAGTCGCGGCAGGCCGGGCGCGCTCACCACCGCCGCGGACGTCGAGGCGCCGGAACAGGGCGCGAGTCCGAGGGCGAAGAGCTCGCTGCCGTCGGCGAGGCTGACGAGCGAGACCGCCCCGTCGGCCGCGATGCGCACGAGGCCCGCGGCGGTGAGCACGGAGGCCGCGCGCGCGCTCGGGGTGCGCCAGAGCAGCGCGCCGGTCGTGCGCTCGATGGCGCAGAGCTCGCGGCCCGAGCCCACGACGAGCCGGTCGCCGCACACGAACACGGAGCGGAGATCGATGGCGGGAACCTCCGCGCGCCAGGTCTCGCTGAAGCGCAGTCGACCCACGGCCGGCGCGGTCGGAGCAGGGCTTGCCGTCCCCGGGGCGCTGCTCGCGAAGGCCCGGTAGCTCTCGGGCGCCGCGTTGATGCGGTGCGAGCGCGGGCTCGCGCCCGAGAGGCGGCGCCCGAGGCTCGCGGCCTCGCGGCCGAGCGCGACGAAGCGCAGGTTCGCGAAGAGCGAGCGGTCGCGCGCTGCGAGCTTGCGACACAGCGCGCGCGCGAAGGCACACGCTGCGCGCGCGAGCTCGGTCGCGTCGATCGCGGGCAAGCGGTAGCCCCCGATGGCACCGCTGCCCGTCGCGCCGCGCGCAGCGTCGCCCGGCGATGCCGCGGCACCGAACAGGGGCGCCACGAGCAGCGAGGCTCGGCCCTCGCGATCGAGGGTGAGTCCGGCGCGGTGCACGCCAGCGGCGACACGCTTGACGAGCGGGCGGCGCGCCGCGCACGCCTCGAGCGCGGCACTCGCGAGCAACACGAGCCCCTCGGCGAGCAGGAACGGGTAGCCGTCCTCGCAGCGGCGCTCGCTCTCGCCCACGGCCAGCGTCACCTCGCCACGCCACAACAGGGCGTGCAGATCGGCGCGGGCGACCGCGCCCGTGCGACGCGAGCGCGGCCCTTCGCCGCCTGCCTCGCTCTCGGCCGCCGGCCGGTGCGCGAGACTCGCCGCGACGGTGAGCTTGCGGCCACGGGGGCTCGCGACCTCGAGGCGAACGAGCGGGCGCGGCACCACCGGTAGCGTGGCCGCGCTCGCGAGCGCCGCCCGCGCCGGCGCGAGTCGGTGGCGGCTCGCGCCGTCGCCGAGCTCGGGCTCACCGAGGGCCGCGACGAGGCGGGTGCGCACGAGCTCCGCGGGCATGCGCCCCTCGCGCCACAGGATCTCCGGCTCCACGCCCGCGCGGTACACGCAGGCGACGAGCTCGGGGCCCACGCGCTCGAGGCCGATCTCGCGCCGCTCGCCGGCGAGCACGAGGGCCCGCGCGCGCCGCCCGAGACACAGGTCGGCGACGGCGAAGGCGAGCTCGCCGAGGAGCGCGCGCCCGGTCTCGCCGGCCGGCAGCTCGAGGGCGCCGAGGAGCCCGCCGAGCGCGCCGAGCGTCGGGAGCGACGGCCGCTCGGTCGCGCGGGCCCCCGGCGGTGTGACGAGGCGCGCGCCAGAGCTGCCGGGCTCGGTGGCGGGCGAGGCCGCCCGACCTTCGGAATCACCGAGCGCATCGGACGCTGCAACGAGGCGAAGTCGTGTCATCGAGCTTCCAAGTTCGGCGGCCGCACGGAGCGGGTCGCGGCTGGGATGCTACGAGCGGCGGCACGGCTCGCTAAGTTTGTTGCGGGCTTTGCGGCAGACTGGACAACGCCTGCGGCGGGCGATAAGGCGACGCGCTGCTCGACTCGGAGGCGCACTCACACCTACATTGTCGCACAAGTTGGCCCCGCGACTCGGCCGGCGGCAGGGTGCGCGCCATGACGAGACCGAGCGACGATCCTCTCTGCACTGCCACTCGATCTTCTCACCTCGCGCCGCGTGCCCGGTGCCGGACGAGCGCCCTACGCGGTTGCGTGCCGTGGCTGCTGCTCGCAGCCACCGCGGCGTGCGGCCCCGCGACGCAACACCACGCCGCGACGGCCGTGGACGCGGCCGCCCCGGGCTTGGCCGCGGCGGCGCTCGACCAGGTCGCCGGCGCGGCGCCCGCGGTCGGTGAGGCCGCTCCGAGTCAGGCCAAGGAAGGCGCCGGCGCGAAGGGCACGTGGGCACCGGGCGATCCGGACCTCGTGAAGTACCACCCGGAGCCCCTCTCTTACATGGACGGGCTGCCGCGCATCGGGGCCATCGGCCCGCACGTGTGGATCAAGCCGAAGCCGAGCGGGGAGGGGCTCGCGCTCGGCAAGCTCCGCATCGGCACGGCGGTGAAGCTGCGCGGCAGCGGGCCGGTGCGGGGGGAGGGCTGCAAGCGCGGCTGGTACCCCGTCGAGCCGCGCGGCTACGTGTGCCTCAACGATCGCACGACGCTGGAGCTGTCGGACCCGTACTTCCGCGCCCTCGCGGAGGTGTCGCCACGCCCCGACACCGTCTGGCCCTACTCCTACGCCCACTCGCGCGGTGCGCCGATGTACAGCCGCGTGCCGACACCGGACGAGTGGCAGAATGCGGAGCGACACCTCGGTCCGCCGGGGACCTACAAGGACCTCGGGCCCTGGGCCGAGGGCCACGAGGAGCTCATCGAGGCGGACCGGAAGATCGAGGCGACCGACGCGGTGCCGTGGTTCTTCGAGGGCGGCGTGCGCCGCGTCTCGGGCGGCAACTACGACCCGCGCCGGCTCACGTGGAAGTCCATCCCGAACGGCTCGATGCTGGCCTACGCGCGCGCCTTCGAGATGCACGGGCGCGTGTGGCTCGTGACGCCCGACCTCATGATCGTGCCCGCCGACCGCGTCCAGTACATGCGGCGCAGCGTGTTCCACGGCGTCGTCATCGGCGAGGACGGCGCGCTCGGCCAGGACGGCGGCATGTCCCTGCCGCTCGCGTGGAACCGCGCGAAGACGGAGCGCCCGCTGTTCGAGCGCGGCACCGATGGCCGCTTCGTCGAGTCGCGCGAGCAGATGAAGCCGAAGCAGGCGCTCGAGATCGAGGACGCGCGCGTGGTCGACGGCAAGGAAGGCTACTTCCCGCTCCGCAAGCGCCCGGGCCTCTTCGTGAAGGAGTCGTTCATGACCTTCACCCGCCAGCGGACCAAGCTCCCGGGCTCGATCAAGCCGGACCAGAAATGGGTCGAGGCGAAGATCCTGCCGGGCACGCTGACCGCCTACGTGGGGCTCCAGCCGGTGTACGCGACGCTGTTCTCGCCGGGCAAGGGCGGCTTGCCGATCAAGGGCCACAACATGAGCAAGGACGCCACCACCGAGATCGGCCACTTCCCGGTCGAATGGAAGGAGCGCGTCGCCACGATGTCGAACGAGAAGGGCGACCCCAAGGTGCTGTGGTTCAGCGACGTGCCGCACCAGCAGTACCTGCACGCGCCGCTCGCCATGCACGTCGCCTTCTGGCACGAGGACTTCTCGAACCCGAAGAGCGCCGAGTGCGTCAACGTCTCGGCGCTCGACGGGCGCTGGCTGTTCGGCTTCACCGACCCGGTGTTGCCGCCGGACTGGAACGCCATCCGGCCGGGCGGCGGGAACGGACCTTCGACGCCGATCGTCACCGAGGCGCGCTGACATGGCGCGCCCGACGGCACCGCGTCGCCCGGGCGCGTTCGCGCTCGTGCTGAAGCTCTCGGCCCTGTCGGCCCTCGCCGCGCTGGCGTGCTCGAGCCGTCACGGGTCCGAGGGCGGGGCTGCGGCGGAGGGCGCGCCGGGCGCTCTGCCGGCGGTCGAGCGCGGCGCCGGGCCCGCTGACGCGCGCGCGCTCGGCCCCGCGGCGGGCGAGCGTGCCGCGACGGGGCAGGTGACACCGGCGTCGCTGCCCGCGGGCTCCGCCGATACCGTCGAGATCCGGGTGAGCGCCGTGGGCGACTGCGCGCTCGGGGACATCCGGCAGGGCTCGGGCGCGCCGGGCACCTTCAGCGCGAAGATCCGCGAGCTCGGGGAGGATCTTGCTTACCCCTTCTCGGCGGTCGCCCCGATCTTCGCCGCGGACGATCTCACGATCGCGAATCTCGAGGGCACGCTCACCCGCGCGACGCGCCACCAGAACCCGGTCTTCGCGGTCCGTGGCAAGCCGGAGTACGCGGGCATGCTGCGCCTCGGGGGCGTGGAGCTCGTGAACCTCGCGAACAACCACAGCGGTGACTACGGGCCGAGCGGCTACGCCGAGACCGAGCGCGCGCTCGACACGGCCGGCGTCGGCCACTTCGGCAACGGACGGGTCGATCGGCGCCGCGTCAAAGGCGTCGACGTGGTGAACCTGGGTTACCTCGGCGGTCCCAAGGGCACGCGCGAGGCCGTGGTGCGCGACATAGAGCGCGAGAAGCACAGGGGTGGCATCGTCATCGTGTCCTTCCACTGGGGCATCGAGACCTACGAGCAAGCGGCGCCCGACCAGATCCGGCTCGGGCATGCCGCGATCGACGCCGGCGCCGACCTCGTCCTCGGCCACCATCCTCACGTGCTGCAGGGCATCGAGACCTACCGGGGCCGGCACATCGCGTACTCGCTCGGCAACTTCGTCTTCGGCGCCAACGGCAAGCCCGGCGACCTCGACTCGATCGTGTACCAGGAGCGCTTCGTCGTGCGCGACGGCCAGGTCGCTTCGGTCGAGAGCTCGCACTTGCCGGTGCGCATCTCGGGCGACCCGCGCGTGAACGACTTCCGGCCGGTGCTGCTCGAGGGCGCCGAGGCGGAGCGCGTGCGCCAGAAGGTCGACCAGCGCAGCGCCGCCCTGCGCGCCAAGCGCTGACGGGGTGGCCCGCGCGCCGTGGCTCGAGCGGCGACCTCCGGCCGGACCGCGCCGGGCCGAGGGCTCGGGCACGATCCGGAAGCGAGGCCGCGGCCGGTTGTACTAGGCTCCGCAGCCGGGTGGTCCGACCACCAGGAGCACGCGCATGGCCTACTACCTCGTCGAGTCCTACCTCTACTCCGTCGACCACGGCGGGCGCTCGAGTCACGGTGTCGTCGGCGAGCACAAGGGGTCCGAGAAGCTCTACCTCCACGTCCTGCCGCTGTCCGACGCCGAGCTCGCGGCGCTCGGCCCGCGCGTCGACGAGGATGGCAACAAGCAGCACGACCGGCTCGCGCTGCCGCGCAACGAGGACTGGTGGATCGCGGTCGAGGGCGAGGCCGCGTGGCCCAAGGTGCTGCGGCCGCGGCTCACGTCGCGCTGCGCCGACCTCGCGCGCAAGCCCACACCCGTGCCGCTCTCGGCCGAGGATCTGGCGCGGCTGCGCGCCAGCGGCGCGGGCGACGTCCCCGCGCCGTGAGCCGAGGGGCGCGCTCGCGGCGGGCGCCCGTGCGGAGAATGCGCACGGGGCTGCAAGACCTGCGCGACGCGGGGGCTGTTCTCATTCCCGAGGTCGGCAACCGCGCCGGCAACACGGTGATTTGCGGGGCGCGCAGGACGCGGACGCGGGCTTGCATGGGGCTTGCCCGTCGAGCTGCGACCCCCCGAGCCTGCCATGAAGTCCCGCCCAGCCGAGCTCGCGGTCCGCATCCGGGAGCAGAAGGATCGCGCCGAGGAGCTCTGCGCCCGCAGCAAGCTCGCCGCCGCGCGCGCCGCCTACCAGGAGGTGCTGCTGCTCGACCCCGGGGACGTCACGACCCGGCGGCGCGTCGCCGATCTGTGCGTGCGGCTCGGCGACCCCGCGGGGGCCATCGAGCAGTACCTGGCGCTCGTGGGGCGTCTCGTCACCGAGGGGGCCCCGATGCAGGCGATCGCGATCGCGCGCGTCATCCTGCAGATCGACCCCGGACACACCGAGGCGCAGCGCGTGCTCGGCGCCCTGCTCGATGGCAGCTCGCGCGACCGTACGTCCTTGCCGCCGCCCATGCGGCGCGCGCTCACGGCGTCGATCATTCCGCCGCCGCTCATGGCGCCGGCTGACCTCGACGGTCTGCGGCGCATCCCGCTGTTCTCGGAGCTCGGCCGGCGCGCCTTCCTCGACCTCTTGCCCCACCTCGAACGGCGCGTGGTCGTCGCGGGCGAGGTCATCGCCGCCGAGGGCGAGGTGGGGGACGCGATGTACGCCATCGTCGCCGGCACCGTGCGGGTGGAGCGCGCGGAGGGCGGCGCCGTGCGCCCCATCGCGGAGCTCGGAGAGGGGGCGTTCTTCGGCGAGATGTCGCTGCTCACGCGCGCGCCGCGTTTCGCCACGGTCGTCGCCACGACCCAGGGCGAGCTCTTGGTCCTGCGGCGCGAGGCGTTCGAGGACTTGGTCCGCGGGCACGCGCACGCCGGGACGATCGTGCGGCGCTTCTGCCGCGCGCGCCTGCTCAGCAATCTGCTGCGCGCGGCGCCCATGTTCGAGGGGCTCCAGGCCGAGGACCGGGCGCGACTCGTAGAGGCCCTCGAGGTGAGGACCTGCGAGGCGGGCAGCGAGATCCTGCGCCAGGGCGAGCGGCCCGAGCACTTCTACGTGCTCCTGCGCGGGCGCTGCGAGGTGCTCCACCACACGCCCGAGGCCGCGCGCGCCATGCCCGACATGCACGAGGGCGCCTTCTTCGGCGAGATCGCGCTCCTGACCGGCGAGCCGGCCACCGCGACGGTGCGCTGCGCGGTGCCGTGCGTCGTCGCGGCGGTGCCGCGGCAGGTGCTGCTGTCGCTCCTGCACCACCGGAAGCTGCTCGTGGCGCTCGCGGCGCTCGGCGAGAAGCGCCTGACCCGGACGCGCGAGGCGCTCGCGTCCGACATCGTGTGAGAGGCGGCGACGGCCGGTGCCGGTCGCGGGGAGCGCGGTGCGGTTGCGCGTGAAGCGCGGGCCGATCCGTGCGAAGCCCGGGGTATGACACCTGCCGAGGCCGCGCGGCTCTTCGCCGACCTGCTCGCGGCGCCCGAGGGCGAGCGCGCGAAGGTGTGTACCGCGCTCGGGCTCCCGGCCGCGCCGGACGCGGGTGATGTCGACCGGGCGCGCGAGCTGCTCGATGCGGTCGCGGCGGCGCTCGTGACCGGCGACGGCGTGCGCTGGCAGATCGTGACCGCCGCGCATCGTGCCTTCCGCGACGCCCTGGCGCTCGCCGCGGCGGAGCACCAGCGCCGTCTTGCGGCCGAGGCGGAGCGGGTGCGTGCGGCGCAGGCGGCGCAGGCGCAGGCGGCGCAGGCGCAGGCGGCGCAAGCGGCGCAGGCGCAGGCGGCCCAGGCGCAGGCGCAAGCGGCGCACG
>JACRDA010000112.1 GCA_016212965.1 Myxococcales bacterium | reverse complement strand
CGTCGCGAGGATCGCGCGCCACGCGCTACTGAATGCCTGAACAGCGCACCCAAGGGAAGCACCTCCGACACCGCCAGTTACGAATGGAACGACAAAGTGCGATATGGAGCTGATGGACCTACACCCCGTGAACGGGTACGGGCGATACAGAGTGGGCCTTCGGCACCCGGTGACTGGCACCCACCTTGCTGACAGACTTGCGTACAACTGGAGGTGACTCGTGGCGCACACGGACGTGCTACTCTGCTCGGCTCTGCTTGCTGTCTCGACCCAGGCCTGCGCTGCCGAGGTCGTGGTCGACGGCGCACCTGCCGCGGGTGACGAAGGCGCCAGCGGTGGAGGCCGCGCGGGCGTCTGTGAGCCGTGCGCGGAAGCGCATTGCTCCCATTGTTACCTCCAGGGACTCGACTACACGTACGTGTGCGGGCCGGACGCACCTCCGCCCGGGCCGAGTTGCTGGTCCCTCGACGAGTTGCACATCGACGCCTCCGGCGGCACTCATACCTGTCTCTACTGTCCGTGATGCCGCGATGTCGGCACGGGCCTTGCTGTGCGTGCCCACGCCCCGGCCGGCCGGCCGTGGAGCGTCGGAGGAAAACCATGTCGTCCAAGCGTGCCTTGTTCGCATTCTCTGTTGTCACGGTGCTGCTCCCCGGCGTTGCGCGCGCCGCCACGGGCGACGTCGTGACGAGCTTCCCGTCGTCCTTTCCGAGTCCCGATGGCTTGATGTGGGACGGCTCGTTCTTGTGGGCGACCGACTGCTCCTACTCCCGAATCGACAAGGTCGACCCCGCATCGGGGCAGGTCGTCGGGAGCATCGACATCCCTGGCGTCAACTCCGACGAGCTCGCCTGGGACGGGGAAGCGATGTGGGTCAGCGACCACACGGCGACGGAAATGCCCACGATGAACGCCCCGCCACCGCGCCTCTACCGCGTCGATCCTGCGTCCCAGGCCGTGCTCGGCTACTTCGACGCACCGGGTCAGGCGAAGTATCCGATGGGCGTGGCCTGGGACGGAGATGCGGTGTGGAACGTCGACACGTGGGACAAGGTCATCTATCGCCTCGACCCCGGCACGGGCGCGGTCCTCCGCTCGCTGCCGGCGCCGGCGAGCGGCAGTTGCGGCATGACCTGGGACGGCGCGTGCCTTTGGCTGAGCGACGCTGCGACGGACGGGCTCGTCTATCACATCGATCCCGCGAACGGCGAAGTGCTCCGCACCTTCGCCGGCCCCGGCGGCCCCGGGCACCAGGCGACCGGGGTCGCCTGGGACGGGAAGCACCTTTGGGTCCACGATGAGGCGGTTGGGCGCGCCGCTATCCACCAGCTCGAGATCGAGGACATCACGGAGGCGGGGCGCTGCGCCGGGGCATTTCAGGTCCCCGACCCAAGCCCGCCGGGCAGCGCCCCAGCCGAAGAGGCCACGGCCAGCGCGGGCTGCAGCGTGTACTTGCTCCGAGAGGCGGATCGCGCCTCGCCCTGGACCGTCGGCGCCGCGGCGGTCCTCCTCTTTGCGGGCGCCGCGCGCCGGCGGCGCAGCGCCCGGTAGCTGACACCGGAACGGCGTCGAGCAGCTGGGCTGTGGCCGCTGAGAGGAGCGGCCACAGCCCAACTGCTCGACCCATCCTGGCGTTGCGGGACCGGCGCAGAATCACGCCTACCCGCACCCGCTCTCACATGCCGCCACCGCCCATCATGCCGCCGCCTGCACCACCGGCGTTCATGCCCCCGCCACCCGACGCAAGCGGGAAGCAGACCTTCCCCGAGCCATGCCCGGCGGCGTCGCTCTTCTCGACGCATTCGTAACCGTCACGGCAGCCGGAGTCGTCGCCGCAAAGGGCAAGGCACATCGCCGTGGGCGCAAGGACGCATTGGCTGCCAGTGGTGGCCACTCCGCCGAGGCCCGGATCGCCGGGGCAATCGTGGCCGTGCTGTGCACAGTCGACGACGGCACAGTAGCCATCGGGCCACTCCGAAAGACAGGCGGGCGACCCCGAACCACCGGCGGGACACTCGTCCGCGGTCGTGCAAGGCGCGCCCACCGCGCCCCCGCCGCCCGCTCCGATCGCCCCGCCTGCCCCCGTTCCCGCGCCGGCACCGCCGGCCCCAGACTCGGCGTCGCCTTGGTTGCAGCCCGTCGAGACGATGACCACGAGACCTACCAGCAGCAACTTCGTGCTCACAGATTCCTCCTTGGCGAGCCAGCGGGCCCGCGCCACCGCGCGCATTGCAATGAGTATGCCGAGCACGCAGAATTTCCGCGAAGCCGGTGCCCGACCTCGCTCTCGACGGTCGGACGCCAATGCATGCGCGCCCGTCATCACAGCATGCGCCGCGGCGCTGTCAGGCAGCGCGCACCCGGGCGCCGCCTCGACTCTCTGCTCCGTGTTCCTGTAACGGGCGGGTGCGTGGCTCCCGCGCCGCACGAGACGTGCAAGGTGCCCAGGAGCAGTGGGGACGTGGCGACGACTCCGGCTGCGATTTCGAGGGGGCGCCCGTCAAGGCGAGACAACGTACTCGGCCATCATCCCGCCCTCCATGTGGTCGGGCACATGACAGTGCACCGGCCAGTCCCCGGGGTTATCCTCGAGAAACTCGAAGGTCGTGTAGCCACCGGGCATGAGGAAGACGTTGTCGGTCAGCACGCCCGTCGCGTCGAGCCAGCGATGGCCGTGGATGTGGAAGGTGTGAAACTCGAGACCCACACTCACGATGCGCCAGCGCTGGAGGTCGCCCACCTGGCCGAGGAAGGGCGGAATGCCGTCGCCGTAGGCTTTGCCGTTGAAGGTGTGCATGTACTGGTGGCCACCGCGGTAGGTCCCGACGTCCGTGGTCTCGCCGGGGTCGAGCGTGCCAGGAAGCTGCACGTAGTCGCTCTGCACGAAGTCGGCGAGGACCACGACGTGCTCGGTGGCAGGCACCTCCTCGGGCGCGTGCACGATGACGGCGCCGAAGAGCCCGTGGGCCATGCCGTCGACCTCGTCGGCGTGGTCATGATAGGGGAAGGTCCCGGGGTAGAGAGCATCCCACGTCATGGTCACGCTCTCACCCGGCTCGGCGATGCCGTCACCCGTACCGTCACTCTCGGCTGCGAACGCGGACACGTGCGTGTGGAGCGAGGCCGGTTGGCTGCTCGCGTTCGTGAGGTGCACGACCACGCGATCGCCGGCGCCCACCTCGATGGGCGGCCCCGGCACCTGACCGTCGTAGGCGACGGCCTCGTAGACCGCGCCGGGGCCCACCTCCCAGAGCACGTCCTCGACCGTGAAGTCGAACTCGCGAATCACGCCCGTGGAGGGGTAGGGGTCGAGCGGTGAGCGCGCGCTCTTCGCCTCGTCCTCGCCGGAGCAGGCCGACAACGCGAGCGCGGACACGACGAGCCCCACGAGATGGGCGCGCCTCATGGCGACCCGCAGAGCTCGTTGGAGTCGGGGGACACGAGCTCGCCGATGCTGCAGCGAAGCTTGTAGCAGTACGCAACCGCGGCGTTGCTCGCGGTCGCATCGTGGAGCGCCTCGGCGTTGGGCACGACGAACGTCTCCAGGTTCTGGAAGGGGCCGCCGTCCTCGTTGCGTTCGAGCGCGATGGTGTCGCAGTTCGCCGTGTTGTTCGTCCAGACCACGTGCAGCCCCCCGGCCATCGCCATCACCGACTCGAGCGTGGGCGCGAGGGGCGCCGTCGAGGCGCCTCCGCTTCCGGCCGTGGACGATCCGCCCGCTTGTCCGCCGGCGCCCCCACTCCCCGTGGACGAGCTCGTGGTCGTCGTCGTGGTCGTCGTCGTAGCCGTCTGCGCCGTGTCTGCGGCGTCGCACGCCGACAAGGCCATGATGGCCATGCCGGCCCCCAGTAGCTTCCTCACTTTCGCACTCCTATGCGCCCACCGCGAGCACGCGCTCGCAGTGCCTGCACTCTCCAGCCACGCCATTGTGCGACGCCGACCCGCGGACTGCCAAGCGGAATTCGAGCGGCGCGCGCGAGCGCGCCGCGAAGAACTGCACCGAGCGACGAGGCCGACGCCGGCGCGCGGCGCGCGCTACCTCATGCCGCCACCCATCATGTCGCCGCAGGACGTGAGGTCGTCGGCGTTGCCTAGCCCGGCCTCCATGGAGTCCATGCCGGCGTGGAGCTCCGAGCTGCCGTCGCCGTCGTTCGCGGGGTCTCCATCGCTCAGATCGGCGTAGGCGCCGCTCATCATGGACATGGCACCGTCGGCGCGTGCCATCATCCCGTGGTCGACCATGCCATCGCAGCAGCCGACGGTGTCGCCGTCGACCATCATGCCGACGCCGGCGTGCATCTGCTCGAGGCCCCGCATCATGTCGCCGAGCCCGACCTCGACGCGGCCCAGTCCTTCGACGCGCGCTCCGGCCTCGACGCGCGCGGCACCCTCGCGCACCACGCTGAGACCGGCGCGCACCGCGCTCAGCCCCGCCTCGAACTCGCGCGCCGCATCGCCGCCGCCGCGCATGCAGCCGAGCGCGCTCGCGCCCACGAGACCCGAAACCAAGAGAACTTTCACCGCCAGTGGGCGAGCCGTCGCTTCCTTCATCACCTGCCTCCTTGCTCGTTACCGAACCGCCGCGGCAGCAACCCGCCCCGTGCCGCGCCGATGGCCGTCAGTCTCCGCACTGCTTGCGGTTTCCGGCACAGCCGCAACCGCCGCGCAGTCCGCGGCACATGCGCGCTCCGCAACATGCACCGGGGACGCCGTTCTGCTCGGCGGCCGCCTCGCCGCCACACTGTGCTGCGCGCGACGGGTCCACGGCCGGCGGGGACGGTGCGCCGCATTGGCCCGCACCCTGGTCGTCGCCCTGCGCGACATTCTCCGGGCCCGTGACGGCCTCGCCGCAGCCGACCAGCGTACTCACCAGCAGCAAAGACCAGAGGTGCCTCATCGCGGCCATGCTCCTTTCGCGGTGTCTCCGGAACAACACCTAGTGCCGCGGTCAGAACCCGAGCTTGCCCGGGTTCATGATGCCGAGCGGATCGACCAGGCGTTTCATGCGTCGCATGAGCTCGAGCATGCCGGGGTCGATCCGCCCGCGCAGCTTCTCCCACGCCCAGGGCGGCGTCTTGTACATGACGAAGCCCTTGTCGGTGACCATCTCGAGGAGCTCGACGTTGAGCTCGCGGATCCGCGCCACCTCCTCGGGGCTCTTCCTGTCGAAGATGGCCACGAAGCGGAGCACGCCGTAGTGCCCTCCGCGCATCGGGCGAGTCACGATGAGGGGCGGGAAGCCGCGCCGCACCATGATCTCCGTGCCGGCGGCGATTCCGTCCTCGAAGCGCGACAGCGGGCCGTAGGTGCCGATCCAGGTGAGCCCGCCGCCGCCATGGTTCGTGAGGAACTCGAGCTCGACCGGGAACTCGGCGAACGCCCCTAGCGCCGGGTTCACGCGCAGGAGGGTCGCGACGTCGAGCGGCTCCTCGACGCGATCACCTTTGCGGTGGATGTCGGCGAGGATCTGCTCGAGCACGCCCTCCTTGAGTGCCATCTCGGCCGCGGTCTCGGCCGTCAGGTCCACGTAGAGAAAGAAGGTGGGCTCGCCGGTCGCCGGCTCCGGGTAGGGGTTCTTCACGCCCATCATCATCTTGGCCGAGGGCCACGACAGGCCGCCGATGTCGTCGCAGAGCTCCGTACGGCAGAGCCGGCGCACCGCCTCGAAGGTGCCGTGGGCGCTGTACGTGAGCACGAAGAGCCGCTTGTTGAGCCGGTGCCGCGGCCAGAGCTGGAACGCCATGCGGGTGGTGATGCCGGTCGCGCCCTGCCAGCCGATGAACATCCCCGACACGTCGGGGAATGGCACGAGGCCGAAGGCCGAGTCGCTGAGTGCCCAGGACCCCGTGCGGACCAGGCTCCCGTCCGGCAGCACGACCTCGAGCCCGCTCACCCACTGCGACTGGTCGCCGTACTTGAGCGACCGGTTCGTGAGGCCGCCGAGCAGGCAGTTCGCCAGCACCGAAGTGTCGGGCGGCGCGAGCGAGAACCCGAAGGTAAGCGGGATGTCGCGCTCGAGGAGGTGGCGCTTGAGGTCGGCCTGCGTGACCCCGGGCTCGATCACCGCATACATGTCGGCGGTGTCGACCGACACGATGCGGTTCATGCGGCTCAGATCGAGCACGATGCCGCCCGGCGCGGGCAGGGCGAGCCCGCCCACGTTGCTCCCGGCGACGCGCGGCGTGATGGGTGTGCGCCCGCTCGCGCAGAGCTTCACGATCACCTGGACTTCCTCGGTCGTCCTGGCGAAGACGACGAAGGACGGGTCGACCGGGTCGGCCTCGCAGTAGTCCTCGCGGTAGGGCTCGAGATCGCTCTCGGAGTCGAGGACATTGTCGGCGCCGACGATGGCTACGAGCGCGCGCTTCATGGCCGTGCCTCCGCTCGGGGTAGAGCGGGGTGGTCACCCTCCGCGCGTGCTCCCCCGGCGCGCGCGCGGATGAGCGGCAGCACGCGCAGGAGCAGGAACGGGTTGCCGCCGATGCGCACGCGGCCGCGGAGGACCGGGCCGATCATGCCGGCACCGGTGACGACGCCGAGGAGCGACTTCATGTCCCCCGAGACGCGGGCGTTCGCCGAGGTGCCGTCCGCGGCGATGTGAACGCCCTCCGCGGCGAAGCGCAACGTCACGTGCATGTCGCCCGCGCGCACGTCGATGCTCCCGCGCAGGGCGAGAGCGCGAGCCCGCAGGCCGGGGTCCTCGAGGTTGGCCGAGAGCAGCCCACGCATGAGCAGGCCGAGGAGGTTCATGCGCTCCGGCTCGTGCAGCCTGACGAGGCTCGCCGCGCTCGCCTCGAGCGCGTGGGGTGTGAGCCGCACGAGCCCCCCGCTCGCCGCGCGGTGCGGCGCTGCGCCGTCTCCGCCATCCTCACACTCCTCCCGCACCGCTCGCGCCGACTTCATCGCTTCGCCTCCGGACATGCGCTCGCCGCCGCAGCAAGCTCCGAGCCAACGCGCCTTCGCGGAGTTTGCGCCGGTGTCGAGGGCGGGGCGTTCCGAATAGTCTCAGACCGCTCGAGACTATTCTCCACGCACGCGTCCGGCGCCGGGCCCGACCGATGCGGCAGATCCGCCGGTGCCGCGGTTGGCACGTTCCGTGCGACGCGTCTGGCGGGTCCTCGGCGCTGTCAGCCTGTCGGGATCCTCGCGCCCGCGGGTGCCACACACCCGCCCACGGCGGGTCAGAAGGCTTGGAGGTGGTCCATGCTCGGTCACGTCGTTCGTCGATCGTTACTCGTCCGTCGCCTCGCCATCCTCGCGACCCTGAGCGGAGCGGCCGCGTGCGGAGGCGGCGCGGGCGGCGATGTGAGGGGGCCGAGAGAGCTCTCGGTGAAAGAGTCCAACGAGCGCGCTCCGCGCGAGCGTGCCGCCGAGAAGAAGGCCGGCCCGGAGCGCGAGGCGCCGCAGCGCGAGCCCTCGGAGCACACGGGGCATCATCACGACTGACAGGAGTGCGTCATGAGCCTGCGCTTCGTTCCCGTGATCCTGGCGGCGCTCGTGGCCTGCCGCGCCGCCCCCGGCGGTGGCTACTGGGGCACGGTAGAGGAAGGTGGGGCCGGCGCCGGCGCGGCCGGCGCGGGCGCCGCAGGCGCGTCGACCGGCGGCGGCGGCTGCCACGAGCCCGGGCCGTTCCCCGACATGCCCAACTCGGGCGCCTACGCGGGGGTCGACGCCCTCGACGGGGACGCGCTCGTCACGAAGCTCTGCGAGCTCGTGACGCAGGGCTACTCGAGCATGAGCTACACGGCCGCTCGGCAGGTCGTGCTCCTCGAGACCGACAACCACGGCGGTCAGGTGCTCGGCGTCTACGACGGCTTCTGGCACGCCCCGACGCACTCCGAGGTGAACATCGAGCACACCTGGCCCCAGAGCAAGGGCGCCGACGTCGTACCTGCGCGAAGCGATCTGCATCACCTCTTCCCCGTGGAGGCGGACTTCAACAGCGCGCGCAGCAACCTCCCGTTCGGGGAGGTGACGCTTCGCGACTGGCCCGGCACGCTGCTCGGGGACCCGGCCTGCACCGACGCGATGCCCGGGCACGTGAACGGGTGCTTCAGCGTCAAGGGCAAGGACGCCGCGAACGTCGAGGTGTTCGAGCCGCGCGACGGCCAGAAGGGCGACGCCGCTCGGGCGGTCTTCTACTTCTCGTTGCGCTACGGGCAGGGATGCCAGGTCAAACCGCTCGCCATCTTCGACCCGGCGCATCCCGCCGAGACCGAAGCGGTCCTGAAGAAGTGGAACCGCCACGACCCGCCGAGCGACCACGAGCGGCAACGCAACGACGTCATCGAGGTCGCCGAGGGCGTGCGCAACCCGTTCGTCGATCACCCCGAGCTCGTCGACCGCATCAGCTTCCAGTGAGGCGATCAACCGCATGGCAGAGGCAGCGCGCCACGACTGGCAAGCAAGCGAGGTCGCCGCGCTCGTGCGGCGGCACCGCGTGCGCTTCGCCGTGTACCCCGCGTGGGCGCTCGGACCTGGCCTGCACCTGCGGAAGGTAGGCTTCGCCATCGAGCTCACCGGCGAGCACTTCGACCCGCAGCACCATCCCGAGCCCGGCTGCGACGAATGCGCCCGCGTCTACGCGGTCCTCGAGCGCATCGCGACGTTCGTGGCACCCCGTCAGCACCGGCCAACGACCTACCTCGTCGATCCGAGGCGACCCGTGCTCAGCTACGCGCCGAAGCGCCACGGCGCGTCGGAGGTGACGCTCACCCTACGCGTCGTGCACCGCGAGCACTACGGTGAGCCCGTCGACGCGTGCGAGCTCCGGTGCCTCGCCGAGATCACGCGGCGGCTCGCGGAGCTCGGGGCGATACGCGACGGGTGTTGACAGGCGGCCCTAGGGCGTCGTGGTGTACGCCGTCGGATCGCGCGCGAAGTGCTGCGCGCACTCGAACGAGCAGAAGGCCCAGGTGCGGCCGGCGTCGGGCAGCGTGGCCAGGGCGCTCCCGCGGTCGATGCGCATCCGGCACACCGGATCGACCACTTCGCTCGACTCGCTCGCATGCGTGCGCTCGAGCACGAGGATCTCGACAGCCTCGGCGACATTCTTGAAGCGCGCGACGCCGGAGGGCGCACAGGTCCCGAGGCCGGCGGCCTCGAGCGCGGTGGCCACCGGCCGCGTGCACAGGATCTGACCGCTGCGGGCATGGGCCGCGACGCGCGAGGCCAGGTTCACCGCCGCGCCAAAGTAGTCGCCCCCGCGCACGACCGCGGGGCCGGTGTGCAGGCCCGCGCGGAAGCCCGGGAACTCCGGCACTGCGTCGATTCGCGCAGCGAGCGCGAGCAGCGTGCGGGCCATGGCCTCGGGCGAGGTGCCGACGAGCATGACCGCATCGCCGATGTGCTTGACGACGCGCGTGTCGCCGACGAGCGCGTCGTCGCAGAGGGCGTAGAAGCGCTCCGCCACTCCGGCCGCGCTGTCGTCGCCGTGCGCCTCGGTGAGGGCGGTGAAGCCCGCGAGATCGACGAAGGCGAACGCGAGCGCGGCCTCGGGAGGGGGGCTCACGGCACCATGGTGATCGTGATCGACGCCGTGCCCTCGTTGAGATCCGAGTCGGTCGCCGTGAGCGTGATGACGTGCGTGCCGACGCTCGGCAAGTAGTTGAAGGGACCGCCCGTGCCGAACTGTCCGTCGAGGCTGCTCGTCCACACGAGCGACGCACCGGTGAGCGCCCCATCTTGCGGGTCGTTCGCCGCGCCGTTGAAGGGAAAGGCGCCATTCGAGACGTCGCGCGTCTCGCCGTCACCCGGGTGGTAGATGCTCACCGTGGGCACGTAGAGCACGGCACCGCCCGCCCCGCCGGACGCGTTGCCGCCGGTCGCTCCGCCGCCGTTCCCACCACCTGCTCCCGAGCCGCCCGTCGCAGCCGCGCCTCCGGCTCCGGAGCCACCGGTCGCCCCCGCGCCTCCGGCTCCCGAGCCGCCGGTCGCCCCCGCGCCTCCACCCGCTCCGTCCCCTCCGGCTCCGCCGCCTCCGTTGCCCGGAGCCACGCACAGGTTGGAGAGACATACGAGCCCGGCGTTGCACGTGCCGCCCAGCAGGCAAGGCCCGCCTTCCGCCCCGGCGGGCGTCCCGCTGCCGAAGCTGCCCGTCGACGTACACGCACCGAGATACCCCAGCACCAGCCAGTAAGCGTTGCGCATAGGCGATGGTCGCACGCGCGGGTCCCACGCGGCAGATCTTTTCTGCGGGTACGTGTCGGGGCGGCACGCAAGTTGGCGCCGTGACATTCGATCGGCGGCTGACTTCGGTCAGTGCGACGCGACGCGTCGTAGGGCAGGGTTCGCAGCTGGAGGGATGAGCATGAAGCGTACAACCATGTCCGTGGCCCTGGGGCTGGCGGCGCTCGGAGTTGCCGCGTGCAGCGGCGATTCGGAGAGCTCCCCCACGATGCCGGTGCGAGCCCGCATCTTCGTGGCGAACGAGGACAGCGGGTCGATCTCGGTCATCGAGGAAGGGACGGACCAGGTACTCGCCGTCGTCGCGCTGCCCGACATGTACATGCCGCACAACGTGCAGGCCGCCCCCGACGGCAAGAGCATCTGGGTCGCGGCGCCACCGATGGTCGATGGCGACGTCGAGCGGGCCTTCGTCATCGACCCGGTGAGCTATGCGATCGTCGCGTCTATCGAGCTCGGCTCGGCGCTGCACGTCGCTCACGTCGTCCTCGATCCAACCTCGAGCCGCGCCTATGTCACGGCGAACGAGGGCAACGCCGTCATCGAGGTCGATGCGGTGCACATGACGGTGCTCCAGACGATCGATCTCGGGATCGACCGCGGCCCCCACGGTGCCCGCTGGTGTGGCGACCGGCTGTACGTGGCCAACATGACGGCGCAGAGCCTCGGCATCGTCGACCCGCAGTCCGGCTCGGTCGACGAGGTCGCCCTCGGCGGCGTGGCGGTTCAGACTGCGTGCACGCCCGACGGCAAGTACGTGTTCGCCTCCCTCTACGACACGAAGGAGGTGGTGCGCTACGCGCTCGACACGGGCGTGCTCGCGCGCGTGGCGCTACCGGCCGGAGCGCAGGGGCCGGTTCAGATCTACCCGTCGCCGGACTCGCGGACGCTCTGGGTGTGCGATCAGGGCGTGCTCATGGGCCGCCCGGCATCGAACAAGCTGTACAAGCTCGACGTGGCCGGCGCCGCGATCACCGGAGAGGTCGCGGTCGGCACGGCCGCTCACGGCGTCGTGGTGAGCGACGACGGCGCGCTCGCCTACGTGACCAACCTCGAGGACGGCACCGTCTCGGTGGTCGATACCGCCGCCATGACGACCGTGGCGACGGTGCCCGTCGGAACCAGGCCGAACGGCGTCACGCACCTGCACGCCACCGGCGGCATGCCGTAGCCTTTCTACTGCTCCCCAGAATACGCCTCGGGACCACGGGCGAAGCGCTGCGCGCGCTACCCGAACGAGCACAACGCTCTGCGGGCCTGGGCCGTGACGCACGAGGCTCACGGCACGATGGTGATCGTGATGGAGTCCGTGCCCGCGTTGAGGTCCCAGTCGGTGGCCGTGAGGGTGATGACGTGCGTGCCGACGCTCGGCAGGTAGTGTGGGACGGCCAGCGGCCCGCCGAGCCGAAGACTTGCGCCTTGTCATCAACTACACATCGTAGTACACGCCCCCGATGGGCTCGACGCCACACGAATCGCTCGGCGCGCTCGAGAACGCCGTCCTGTCGGCGCTCTGGTCGGCGCAGGAGCCGCTGTCGGTGCGCGCCGTATGGGCGCGCCTCGCCCGCAGGCCGCCGCTCGCGTACACGACCGTGCTCACCGTGCTCGACAGGCTTCACGACAAGGCGCTCGTGCTGCGCGAGAAGGACGGCAAGGCGTTCCTCTATCGGCCGGTCATGTCCCGTGACGAGTGGGTCGGGGAGCGCGCCGCGCGCGTGCTCACCGAGTCCCCGGCGAGCCTGAGCGAGGGCGTGCTCCTCGCGTTCCTCGATTCCGCGGAGCGCACCGATCCCGAGGTCGTCGCACGTCTCTCGGCGCTCATCGCGGCGCGCCGCGGAGCGCGGCGCTCGTGAGCTCGCTCGTGCTCCTGGCGGCGCTCGCCGCCGTCTTCGTGCTCGTCGGCTCGGTGGGCACGTGCGTCCTGCGGCTCCTCGCACCCTTCGTGCCGTCACTCGCGGCGCGAGGGACGGCAGCCCCCCGCGGCGCCCCGTGGCTCTTCGCCAGCCTCGCGCTCGGCCCGTGGCTCGTGGCCGCCGCCACGACGACGGCGCTCGTAGCGCCCGCCTTCGATACGGCGTGCCACTGCGGCGATCACGGACTTCACCATCCCCACTTCTGTCTCGTTCACCCGTCCTTCGCGAGCCCGGTCGCCGCGGCCGCGCTCGTCGTCCTCGGGCTGTGGGCGGCGCTCGTCGCCCCGCGCCTCGTCGGCCTCGCGCGCCGGCTCGCCGTGGCGCGGCGCTTGGCGCGCGTCGCGGGCACGTGGCCGCTCGTGCACGTCGACGGCGTGGCCGTACGCCTCGGCCACTGCGGTCGCGCCGGCGCGCTCACGGTGGGCCTGCTGTCGCCGTGTGTCGTGTTCGACCGCGAGCTGTGGCGGCGCCTCGACGGCGCCGAGCGCCGCGCCGTCGTCCACCACGAGGCCCATCACCAGAGACGGCGCGACCCGCTCACGCTCTTCGTCCTCTACCTCGCGTCGTCGCTGGCGCTCGTCCCGCTCGGCGATCGGATCCTGCGCGCCTGGCGCCATGCCGCCGAGCTCGCCTGCGACGCCCACGCGGCCGAGCGCGTCGGCGATGGCGCGGAAGTGGCCGCCGCCCTCGTGTCGGTCGACCGCTGGCGTGACACGATCGACGGCCCCGAAATCGGTCGCCTGGCCGCGCTCGGCGTCGCGACCGAAGATCACCTCGAGCGGCGCGTCCTCACCCTCCTCGCCGCTCCGCCGCGGCGCTCCGGCGCGGCCCGAAGCGACGTTCTCGGCGTCGTGCTCGTGGGCGTCGTCGCGCTCGCGCTCGCCGCCGCTTGGCCCGGCGACGCGCTCCACCACGCAGTCGAGAGCGCCGTCGGTCTGTTCGTTCGATAGGAGCTGGGATGCCCTTCTGCGCGTCACTCGGATCTGCCCGCCGAAATACTACAATGCGTAGTACGCTCGTACTGCTCGCACCTGCGCTGGTGCTGATGCTCGCCACCCGCTCGGCCAGCGCGCAGCCGCTCGTCGACGAGCGCGCCGGCACACTGCGTGTGTGCGCCCGGGGCCCCGCGGCGGCGCTGGCCAGCGCCGAGCGGCGGCGGGGCGACGCCGCCGTCGACGCCGCCTCGGTGCTCGGCAATCCGGAGCTCGTCTTCGAGCACGAGCGCGCCGTGACCCAGCCGGCCGAGAGCCAGACGCTCGTGGGCCTCGAGGTCACGCTGGGTCTCGGCGGCGCGTGGTTCCTCCTCCAGGACGCCGCCGCGGCGCGGCGCGAGGCGGCCTTCGCGCAGGCGGACGCCACGCTCTTCGATGAGGCCCTCGCCTTCCGGCGCGCCTTCGTCGTCGCGGCCGCCAGCCGCGCGCGCCTCGCCGTCGCGGCCGCGCAGCAACGGAGCCACGAGGACGTGGCGACCAGCCTCGCCCGGCTCGAGACCGGCGGCGAAGGGTCCGGCTACGACCTGGCGCGGCAGAACGCGGAGGTGCGCCGCCACCGCGCCCGCGTCGGCGCCCTCGAGGCCAGGCTTGCCGCCGCCGTGGCGCTCGTACGCGGCCATCTCGAGGACGAGCAGGCCGGGCTCGCGCCTGCCGACCTCGACGATCTCGCCGGCGCGCACGCCATCGGCGCGCCCGCAGCCGACGCCCGGCGCGGCACGGCGCCGCGCGTGAGGAGCCTCGAGGCGGAGGCTCGTGCGGCGGCCATCGAAGGCGAGGCCGCCGAGCGCCGCTGGGCGCCGGACGTCCGGCTGCTGGTGGGCTATCGAGCGCTCACCGGAGGTGCCTACGGCGACGACATGGGCCACGGCATCGCGCTGCGCGTCGCGCTGCCCATCACGTTCTTCGATCATGGCCAGGGCGAGACGGCCGAGGCCGAGGCGCGCCGCGAGGGCGCTCTGGCCGCAGCGTCCTATCTGCGGCGCGCTGCGACAACCGAGGCGGAGGCCGCCCGGGCGGAGCTCTCACGGCTGCAGCCGAGCGCGGCCGATCTCGGTGCGGCGGCGGACGGCGCCACGTCGCTCGAGGCTGACGCGCGCAGGCTCTACGCCGCCGACGAGCTCTCGATCGCCGAGCTCATCGACGCATTTCGCACGGGGGAGGAGGTGCGGCTCGAACGCATCGACGTTGCCGAGGCGCGCGCCCTCGCTCGCCTGGCGCTCATGCGCGCCGAGGGCACGCAGTTCGATGCGGCGCTCGACCGCGCGTGCGGCGGGGTGAGCCCGTGAGCGGGCCCGCACGCCTCGTCCTCTGCCTCGCGGCAACGTGCGGCGTGGTCGCATGCAGCACGAGGCACGACGCCACCGCCAACCACGGGGACCACCCGCACGAGGCCGCGGAGCTCGAGCCCGTCGCGATCACGCGCTGGACCGACGACTACGAGCTCTTCGTCGAGTTTCCAGCGCCGCGGCCGGGCGAGGCCGTCACGTACCACGCGCACGTGACGAAGCTCGACGGCTTCCAGGCCGTCACCACCGGCAGGTTCGACGTGCGCTTCGAGACGCCGTCGGGGGTCGCCGCCGAGGCCGGCATCGAGGGGGTGAAGCGCCCGGGGATCTTCACGCCCGAGGGGCCGGCGCCGGCGGCAGGCTCGTACCGGCTCGCGATGAGCTACGAGCACGAGGGCCGGCGCGCGGTGTTCGACTGCGGGGCCATCGACGTGTCCGCACACGGCGACGGCAGCGCACCCGAGGGGGGCCCAGGCGCCATCACGTTCCTGAAGGAGTCGCAGTGGAAGATCCCGTTCGCCACGGCGCGGGCGGCGGAGCACGCCATCGCGCGGGACATCGAGCTCGCGGCGACCGTCGAGGCGGCCGGCGGCAGCCAGCTCACGATCGGCGCGCCCATCGGCGGGTTGTTCTTTCACGACCCGCAGCGCGGCCTCTCGGAGGGGCGGGAGATCCGCGTGGGCGAGGTCCTCGGAACCATCGTGCCGACTGTCGCCGGCGACGACTACGGCCGGCTCGAGTTCGCGGTGGAAGAGGCCGCCCTCGAGCGAGAGCAGACCGTGCGCGAGCTCGGGCGCCTCGAGCCGCTCGTGAAGGACGGCCTCCTGCCCGAGCGGCGCCTCGTCGCCCTCCGAGGCGAGCTCGCCAGCCTGGATGCGCGGCTCGCCGCGGCGAAGCGCCGGCTCGGCCGGGTGCTCGCGCCCGGAGGCGCCTCCGGACTCCCCGTCAGATCGACCATCGCGGGCCTCATCGCCGAGGTGGCGGCTGCGAACGGCGCCCCGGTCGACGCCGGCGCCACGCTGCTGCGCGTCGCGGGCACGGGCAAGCTGTGGATCCGTGCCCGCTTCGTGGCGCGCCCCCCGGCCGGGCTGGCGGGTGCCGCGCCGAGTGCGCTGCGCTTGCCGAGCGGAGAGCGCATCGCTCTCGAGAAGGCGGGCGCGCGCCTCCTGTCTCCGCTGCCCGCGATCGAGGCGGAGTCGCGCATCGCTACCTGGATCGTCGAGCTCGACCCGGCAGCCCCGGACGCGAGCACCGCTACCGCTCCGCGGTCGCACGAACTGCGGCCGGGCTCCTCGGCGGTGCTCTCGCTCCGCGTCGGCGCGCCGCGCGTGACCCTCGTCGTGCCGCGGAGCGCGGTGGTCGAGATCAACACGCGGCCCTTCGTCTTCGTCCAGGTCGACGGTGAGCACTTCGAGAAGCGCGCCGTGTCACTCGGCGACTCGGCCGGCGACCTGGTAGAGCTCACCGCCGGCGTGTCCCCAGGCGAGCACGTCGTGACCCGCGGCGGCTTCGACGTTCACCTCGCTTCGCTCATGGGCACGGTCGAGTCGCACCGGCACTGAAGCGCATGTTCGACGCGATCATCAAGGGCTCGCTCCGCTACCCGTGGCTCATCGTCGCCGCGGCGCTCGCGCTCGTCGGCGCCGGCATCTACGCGACCGGCACCATGCCGCTCGACGTCCTGCCCGAGCTCGCGGCCCCGTCGGTGACGGTCGTCACCGAGACGGGCGGCATGGCACCCGAGGAGGTCGAGCGGGCGGTCACGATCCCGCTCGAGCAGGCGCTGAACGGCACGGCCGGCGTGCGCCGGCTGCGCTCGAGCTCGGCCATCGGCATCTCGCTCGTCTGGGTCGAGTTCGACTGGGACGTGGCCCCGCTCGTCGCCCGGCAGGTCGTCGCCGAGAAGCTCGCCGCGGCGCGCTCGTCCCTGCCGCCGGGACTCGAGCCGACGATGGCGCCGGCTTCGTCCATCATGGGCGAGATCATGTTCGTCGGGCTCACCGGCGAGGAGGGCGTCGCAGACGCGGACCTGCGCGACACGGCCGAGTGGCTCGTGCGCCGCCGGCTGCTCGGCGTTCCCGGTGTCGCCCAGGTCGTCCCGATCGGCGGAGCCGTGAAGCAGGTGCGGATCGAGCTGCGGCCCGACGCGCTCATGCAGCATCGACTCGGAGCCGAGCAGGTCCTCGCGGCGCTCGAGGGCGTCTCCGACAGCACGCCCGGCGGCTTCTACGTCGCGGGCGATCAGGAGTACCTCATCCGTGGCGTCGGCCGCCTCGACACGCTCGAGGCACTCGGCCGCACGGTCGTTGCCGAGCGCGAGGGCGTGGCCGTCGCGCTCGACGACGTCGCCGTCGTGAAGCTCGGGGAAGCCGTGCGCCGCGGCGCCGCCGCCGTCGACGGCCATCACGCCGTCGTGCTCAAGCTCCAGAAGCAACCGCAGGCGAACACGCTCGAGCTCACTGCTCGTGTCGACCGTGCGCTCGACGACCTCGCGACCGCCCTGCCCGAGGGCATGTCGCTCTACCGCAAGGGCTTTCGCCAGGCAGACTTCATCCGCGTCGCCCTCGCCAACGTGACGACGGTGCTGCGCGACGGCGCGGTGCTCGTCGCGCTCGTCCTCGTCATGTTCCTGATGAACTGGCGGACGACGGCGATCTCGCTCGTGGCGCTCCCGCTCTCGCTGCTCGCCGGCATCATCGTGCTGCGCTGGGTGGGCGCGTCGATCAACACCATGACGCTCGGTGGCTTCGCCATCGCCATCGGCGAGCTCGTCGACGACGCCATCATCGACGTCGAGAACGTCTTCCGCCGCCTGCGGGAGAACGCCGCGCGCCCCGAGGCCGAGAGGCGCCCGGCGCTCACCGTCGTCTACGAAGCATCGCGCGAGATCAGGGGATCGATCGTCTTCGCGACGGCCATCATCCTGCTCGTCTTCGCCCCGCTCTTCTTCCTCGGTGGCATCGAGGGCCGGCTCCTGCGCCCGCTCGGCATCGCCTACGTGACGAGCATCGGCGCGTCGCTCGTCATCGCCCTGACCATCACGCCCGTCCTGTGCCTCCTGCTCCTCGGGCGGGCCAAGCGCGGGGCGAGCCATCGCGAGGGATTGCTCGTGCGCGCGCTGAAGGCCGCCTACCGGCCGCTCGTCGTCGGCTCGCTGCGGTTCCCGCTACCCATCGCGGCACTCTCGCTCGGCGGCGCGGTCGCCGCGGTGCTCGCCCTCGGGTCCTTCGGCAGGAGCTTCCTGCCCGAGTTCAACGAGGGCTCGCTCAACATCGCAGCCGCGACCGCGCCCGGCACCTCGCTCGCGACGTCCGAGGACATCGTGGCACGCCTCGAGCGCTTCCTGCTGGCTCACCCGGCCGTGACCTCGGTCATCCGCAGCACCGGACGAGCCGAGCGCGACGAGCACGCCCTCGACGTGAACTTCTCCGAGCTCGAGGTGGGGCTCGATCTCGCGCGGGGCGAACGAGAGACCATCATGGCGGAGATCCGGGCCGGGGCGGCCGCCATCCCGGGCCTTGCGGTCGCAGTGGGCCAGCCGGTGAGTCACCGCATCGAGCATCTGCTGAGCGGCGTGCGCGCCAGCCTGGCGCTCAAGATCTTCGGCTCCGACCTCGGCGAGCTCCGCGCACTGGCGCGCCGCGCCGAGGCGGCGCTCCGCGACGTGCCCGGGCTCGTCGACCTCGGCGTCGAGCAGGTGACCGAGATCCCGCAGATCACCGTGCGACCCAAGGCGACCGAGCTCGCGGCCTTCGGCAAGACGCCGGGCGAGCTGGCTCGCTTCGTCGAGATGGCCTTCGTCGGACGGAAGGTGGGCGCCTTCTGGCAGGCCGAGCGCGTCTACGACGTCGTCGTGCGCCTGCCGGAAGCGCACGTCGCGGACTTCGCGCGGCTCGGCGCCACGCCCATCGACGTGCGCGGAGTGCGCTTCGCCGAGCTCGCGGCGGTCGCGTCGCTCGACAAGACCACCGGCCCGAACCTCATCAACCGCGAGAACGTCGAGCGGCGCATCCTCATCACGGCCAACGTCGCCGGGCGCGATCTGCGCGGCGCGGCAGAGGACGTGCTCGCGGTCGCGACGCAGAGCGTGCCGATGCCGCCCGGCTATCACCTCGAGCTCGGCGGCGAGTTCGAGAGCGAGGCCGCCGCGAGCCGCACCATCCTCGTGCTCTCGCTGCTCGCCATCGCCGGCATCCTCGGGCTGCTCGTGCTCGCCTTTCGCTCCCTGCGCGACTCCTTGCTCGTCATGCTCAACCTGCCGCTCGCCCTCGTGGGCGGTGGCATCGCCGTGTGGCTGGGCGGCGGCGTGCTCAGCATCGCGTCGCTCGTCGGCTTCATCACCCTCTTCGGTATCGCGACGCGCAACGGCATCATGATGGTCACGCACTACCGCTACCTCTGCGAGGTGGAGGGCCTCCCGCTTCGCGAGGCCGTCATCCAGGGCAGCGTCGCGCGCCTGGTGCCGATCCTGATGACCGCGCTCACCGCGGCGCTCGCCCTCGTCCCCATCGTGCTGGCGGCAGGCGAGCCCGGGAACGAGATCCAGGCGCCGATGTCCGCCGTGATCCTCGGAGGGCTGGCGAGCTCCACACTCCTCAATCTGCTGGTGCTGCCCGCGCTGTTCGCCCGCTTCGCGCGCCCGCGGCGCGGCACCACGGCGCCGGCGTGACGGGCGGGCGCCCGTCGCCGTCACTTCATGCAGTCGGGCGCGAGCTTCGCGAAGGCCTCCCGGATGGCCGTGTCTTGCTGCGCGCACATGTCGCCGACTTCCTTCAGCGCGTCGCTCGGCATGCTCTCGAGGCGCTTCATCAGCTCGTCCATCCGCTCGCGCTGGGCCTTGAGCATGGAGCGCTGCGACTCCGGGAAGCTCGCACAGCCCTCGACCTTGCCGATCGTGGTGGCGAAGGCCTTGCAGGCCGGAGGCGGCCCCTTGTCGCCGCAGCCTGCGGTCGAGACAGCGAGGCCGAAAAGCGTCATCCCCAGCGCCGAACGGAGCGTCATGGCGCGACGCTCCGACCGGGCGCGCGCCGCGTCAAGGCGCCTTCCGAGGCGGCGCCCCCGCGTCGGGGTTGCAGATCTTGCAGTCCGCCTCGGCGACGCCGTGCTCGGCGCACCACTCGCCGCCGCAGGCGGCGGCGGCCTCGGGCGCGTCGCTGCACATGAGGGCGTCGGGCTCCTGCTTTTTCGGTGGCTCCTCGCGACAGGCCCCGAGCAGCCCGGCGACGAGCCAGAGCGCCGTCGCCCCGCGCAACAGTGGACGGAATTCGTCGATGTTCATGGCCCAGAGGCTCCTTCTTCCTTAGCGAGCGCGCGCACGACGCGCCGCGGTGCACCGAGGTACGAGTAGACGACCGGCAAGAGCAGCATCGTCAGAAGCGTGGCGGTAGCGAGCCCCCCGATGACCACCGTCGCGAGCGGGCGCTGCACCTCGCTGCCGGGAGCCGTGGAGAGCGCCATCGGGACGAAGCCGAGCGCCGCCACGAGCGCGGTCATGAGCACGGGTCGCAGGCGGAGCTCGGCCGCGCGCCGGATCGCGGCGACGTGGTCCAGGCCGGTCGCCTCGAGCTGGCGCGCGAAGGACACGAGCACGAGCCCGTTCAAGACGGCGACGCCGAAGAGCGCGATGAAGCCGACGCCGGCCGAGATCGAGAACGGGATGTCGCGCGCCCAGAGGGCGACGACCCCGCCGATGACCGCGAAGGGCACGTTGAGGAAGATGAGCGCGGCGGCGCGCCCCGACTGGAAGGCCATCCACAGCAGGAACGCGATCAGGCCGAGCGCGAGCGGGATGACGACCAGGAGCCGGCTCTTCGCCTCCACGTAGTGCTCGAACTGCCCGCCCCACGCGGCGCGGTAGCCGGTCGGCAGCTTCACGTCGCGACCGATCGCCGCCTGCGCGTCCTCGACGACACTCAATAGATCGCGCCCGCGCACGTTGAACTCGACGGTGAGGCGGCGCGACAGGGCCTCGCGGCTCACGACGGCGGGGCCGGGCTGGAAGGCGAGCTTCGCCACGTCCCCGAGCGGCACGACCTCTCCCGTCGACGAGCGCAAGGGCAGAGCCAGCAGGGGCTCGAGCTCCCCCACGAAGCCGTGCTTCATCTTGACGACGATGCCGAAGCGCCGCTCGCCCTCGAGCAGCTCGCCGGCGGGGCTGCCGCCGGCGAGCGTCTCGGTCAGCCGGTTCACGTCGGCGACGGAGAGGCCGTAGCGCGCGAGCTTGTTGCGGTCGGGCGTGATGCGGAGGTAGCGGAGCCCGGCGACCTGCTCCGCGCGCACGTCGACCGCGCCGTTCACCTTGGTGAGCGAGCGGACGACCTTGTCGCCGAGCGCGGCGAGCTCCTCGAGATCGGGCCCGTAGAGGAGCACCGCAACGTCGGAGCGCACGCCCGCGATGAGCTCGTTCGAGCGCAGCTGGATGGGCTGCGACACCCCGGACGCGATCTCGGGCACGGCCTCGGCCGCCACGTCGCTGACCTCCTTCGCGAGCGCCTCCTTCGTGAGCCCGTCGCGCCAGTCCTTGCGATCCTCGAGGAGCACGTACACGTCGCTCTGCTCGACGCCCATCGGATCGGTCGCCACCTCGGGTGCGCCCGCCCGCGAGACCACCGCCCTCACCTCCGGGATCGCGAGCACGGCCTTCTCCAGTCGCAGGTCGGTCGCCACCGACTCGCTCAACGCGATGCCCGGAATGCGCCGCGCCTCGATGAGCAGATCGCCCTCGTCGAGGACGGGAACGAACTCGGCGCCGAGGCGCCCGAAGAGGAGCACGGTGCCCGCGAGCGCGAGAACGCCCGCGCCGACCATGACTGGCCGGGCCCGCATCGCGGCCGCGAGCGCGGGTAGGTAGAGGCGCCGGATCTGCCGCAGGAGGAAGGTGTCGTGCGCGCCGCGCTTCGGGCGCACGAAGAGGCTCGTCAGCGCGGGCACGAGCGTGAGCGAGAAGATGAACGCGCCGGCGAGCGCGCAGAGGACGGTGGTCGCCATCGGCCGGAACATCTTGCCCTCGATGCCGGTCAAGGACACGACGGGCAGGTACACGATGGCGATGATCGCGACGCCGAACACGGCCGCCGCCTGCACTTCGAGCGTCGCCGTCTTGACGATCTCGGTCCGCTCGGCACGTGTCAGCGGTCGGTCGAGGGCGGCCTGGCGCTCCGACAGGCAGCGCACGCTGTTCTCGACGATGATGACCGCCCCGTCGACGAGCAGGCCGAAGTCGACGGCGCCGAGGCTCATCAGGTTGCCCGACACGCCGGTGAGCTTCATCACGATGAGCGCGAAGAGCATCGACAGCGGGATCGTGACGGCGACGACGAGCCCCGCGCGAAAATCGCCGAGCAGGAGGAACAGGACGGCGATGACGAGGAGGGCGCCCTCCAGCAGGTTCGTGCCCACGGTCGTGATCGTCCGATCGACGAGCGCGGCGCGGTCGTAGAAGGGCTCGACGCGGGTCCCCGGCGGGAGCGAGCTCTCGATGGCGGCAAGCTTGGCCTTGACCGCGGCGGCGACGGTACGGGAGTTCTCGCCGAGCAGCATCAGCGCCACGCCGACCACGACCTCCCCCTCGCCGTTCATCGTCGCGGCGCCGTGGCGCATGCGCGTGCCGCGCACGACGTCCCCGACCATCGCGACCGTGATCGGCACGCCCTCGGGCGTCGCGCCGATGACCACGCGCTCGAGATCCTCGCGGTCCTTGATGATGCCGTCGGTGCCGATGACGAAGTGCTCGCGTTCGTGCTCGAGGTAGCCTCCGCCCGCGCTGGCGTTCGAGCGCCCGATGGCCTCCACGACCTCGGTGACCGAGACGCGCGCGGCCTCGAGGCGCCGCGGGTCGAGGACCACCTGGTACTCCTTGTCCTGGCTTCCGAAGCTGTTGACCTCGATGACGCCGGGCACACTGCGGAGCTCCGGGGCGATCTGCCAGTCGAGTAGCTCCTCGATCTGCATGAGATCGAGCTCGTCGTTCTTCACGACGAACTGGAAGATCTCCCCGAGGCCGCTCGAGATGGGGCCGAGCTCGGGCGTGCCGAACTGCCGCGGCACGCCCTGCTCGGCCTCTCTGAGCCGCTCGTTCACGAGCTGGCGGGCGAAGTAGATGTCGGTGCCGTCCTCGAACACGACCGTCACGACCGAGAGCCCGTACTTCGAGACCGAGCGCACCTCGGTCGTGCGGGGGATGCCGCTCATGGCGCGCTCGACCGGCACCGTCACGTACTGCTCGGCCTCGATGGGCGAGAGCGCAGGCGCGGAGGTGATGATCTGAACCTGCACGTTCGTGACGTCGGGCACGGCGTCGATCGGCAAGGTGACCGCCGCGCGCACGCCGCCAAGCGCGAGGAGGAGCGTGGCGAGGACGACGATGGCGCGGTGCTGGAGCGACCAGGCGACGACCCCGGACAGGAGGCGCACCGGCTACTCCTCCTCTGCGAAGGTGCTCTTCAGCACGGCGCTCTTCAGCGCGAAGACGCCGTCCACGACGACCTGCTCGCCCTCGTCCAGGCCGTTGAGCACCGACACCTTGCCGAGCGCGGCGCCGCCCACCACGATCTCGTGGAGCTCGAAGTCGCCGTCCGGCTGGCGCACGAACACGACGGGCTTGCCCGCGATCTCCGTGAGCGCGGAGCGCGGCACGACCAGGGTCCGCGCGGCGCCCTCGCCCGTGCCGACCCGCGCCGTGCCGAAGAGCCCGAGCCGCAGCATGTCGCCCCGGTTCGTGAGGCGGATGCGCGCGACGACGGTGCGCGCCGCGGGATCGACCTGCCGGCTGAGGTACTCGACCGTGCCGTCGAAGCGCTCGTCGGGGTAGGCGTTGAGCGCGACCTCGGCGGCGGCCCCGGGGGCGAGCCGGCCGAGATCGCGCTCGAACACGCGCGCGAGAAACCACACCTCGCCGAGGTCCGCGATCGTCGCGAGCGTCTGCTCGGCCGTCACGGGCGCGCCCACGACGGCGTCGCGCGCGAGCACGACGCCGCTGAGCGGCGACCGCAGCGGCAAGAAGGGCTCGGAACCGGACGCGTCGAGCGCCCGGAGCTCCGCGGCGAGCGCCCCGGCCCCGGTCTCGAGGGCGTCCGCCTCGGATGCGGCGTCGAGCGCCTCCTGCTCTGCGGCGAGCCCCTTGGCGAAGAGGGCGGCGACGCGCACCGCCTTCTGGCGCGCGGCCCTCGCCCTGCCGCTCGTCGCAGCGAGCTCGCCCCGGAGCTTGCCGATCTCGGGGATGCGCACGAGCGCCACGAGATCGCCCTTCCGGACCGTGCCGCCCTCGCGCAGATCGACGCGCTCGAGCCGGCCCGCCACGAGCGACGAGATGCTCGCCACGCGGTCGGGATCGGCCGCGATCTCGCCCTGGAGGCCGAGCGTGGCGGCGAGCGCCTCCCTGCCGACCGGGGCCACGCGCACGCCCGCGGCCGCGAGGACGCCGTCCGAGAGGCGCACGCGCGTGGGCAGGGCCTCGTGCTCGTGCTCGTCGCGATGCTCGTCGGGCGCGTCGGGGTCCGGCTTCGCCTCGGCGGGCGCGGGCGCCTCGTGCGACATCGCCATGGGGACGAACAGGGTGAGCGCGCCCCCGAGGAGGGCGCCCCCGACGAGGACGAGCGCGTCGCGCTTCGTGGGCCTCATCGCACACCTGCCTCGAGCGCGACGCCGCCCGCGCGCGCGAGCTCGACCGAAGCGAGACACAGGGCGCGTTGCGCCTCGACCGCTGCGACAAGGAGCTCGACGAGCGGACGCTCGGCCTGCACGGCGTCCTTGACGGCGAGCTCCCCTTTGGTCACGGCCGCGGCGAGTTCGCCGAGCACGCGCTCGGCCTGCGCGATGCGCGCCGCCGTGAACGCCTGCGCCTCGAGGCGCCGCGAGCGATACTCCTCGACGGCGTTCGCGAGCTCGAGATCGGCCGTGCGTCGCAGCCGCTCCGCCTCGGCGCCCGCCCGACGGCCGAGCGCCTCCGCCTCCGCGATGTCGCCCTCGCCAAGGCGCCCCGCGGGCTCCGGCAAGGGGATCGGAAACGACACGCCGATCCCGACCGCCGCCTCGGCGTGGGTGCCGTTGCCGAAGATGGACAGGGTCAGGTTGGGGAGCTGCGCGCTCCGGTGCTCCTCGGCCCGCGCGGCCTGCGCCGCCTCTTCGGCCTCGGTCGCCAGCACGTCGGGACGCGCTCCAGCCGCGTCGGTGGGTGGCGAGCTCGCGAGTGCCTCGGCGACGGGCAGGGGCGCGAGGGCGCCCTCGGCGCTCACGCCCGCGCGGCCGGCGGGTCGATCCGCTCCGACGTAGAGGGCGAGCGTGCGCCGGGCCGCCTGCGCCTGACGCTCGGCGGCGAGGCGCACGCCGAGCGCGCGCAGGGCCTCCGCCTCGGCCACGTCGGCCTCGATGCTCGACGCGGCGCCGGCCTCGGCGCGGGCGCGAGCCGCCACCGCGAGCGCCTGGGTCAGCGCCTCGAGCCGCACCGCCAGGGCACGTGCCTTGTCGCCAGCGAGCGCGTCGAAGTAGGCGTTCCAGGCGCCGACGGCGACCTCGCGCCGGGTGCCTTGCGCGAGCGCCCGCGCCGCGCGGAGCTCGGCCTCGGCGGCGTCGATGCGCGCGTCGCGCTGCCCACCGACCTCGATTTCCTGCGACAGCGCGGCCGACCACACCGGCGTCGGCCGCCCGCCGCGAAGGTCGAAGCTCGGTCCGAGCCCGAGCGACAGGACGGGGTTGCTCGGCAGGTACGGCTGGGCGGCGGTGAGCCGCCCCTGCCCCGCGGCGATGGCCTCCTCTTGCGCGCGAATCGCATCGCTCGCCGCGAGTGCGCACGGCACCACCTCGTCGCGGCCGATGACGCCCGCGCAGCCACTCTCGTCCGCTGACGCGGTCGGGGCACACAGCCCGAGCCCGGTTCCCGCCACCACGGCGGCCACGTTCCAGAATCCTCGTTTCACGGCCCAGCTCCTCGCCGGCCCTCACGGCCCGGCGTTCGATCCGCACGGAGCGACGCGCGCGCACGCCTGCGCCCGGCTGCGTGGGGCAGACGGGCAGACGAGTGGCGCACGCGTCGCGCGTTGGCCCGGCCTCTTCGAAGAGGCGCGAGCGCTACGCGGAGCGGGGCGGTCGGTAGATGCCGCGGGGCTCGGCAGGCATCGGGGTGCGCGCGTCGTACAGGAGCAGCCCGACCTCGGGCCCCGCGAAGGCGGGGTCAGCCGGTGCGTGCAGCGCCTGCGGCGCGAGGCCGGCCCCGCCGCTGAGGCAGTGCAGGCAGTGGCACGTGGGGCAGTCCGGCGGGCAGTCCCGGCCGTTCTCGTCGTCCGGGCAGCCCTCGCGGTGGTGCACGGCGCCCGTCGTGACGAGCTCGACGGCGTCCGAGACCGCGCGCGCAAGCCCACCGACCTGGAACGCCACCACGAGCGCCAGGACGGTGGCGAGGCGCAGGGCCGTGCGTCGCACGGCGCCGCAGCTTCGGGCCGGTGGGCGTGGGGTCACGCGGTGGCGCACGTGGGCAAGGTACCACGCGGCTTCGCCAGCGCAACGCTCGGCGCTCAGCAGCAGCCCTTGCCCTTCCAGGCCTCCCGCCCCTCGCGGACGATCAGCCCGGCGATGACGAGCGCGGCGACCGGGTCGGCCCACCACCAGCCGACGAGGCCATTGAGCGCGACCCCGACGAGCGCGGCGACCGAGAGCCACCAGCAGGCCGTCGTCTGGAACGCGTCGGCCTGCATCGCCGCGCTACCGAGCTCCCGCGCGACCCGGCCTTTCGCCCGCGCGAGCCACAGCATGACGGCGATGGACACGCCGAGCAGGACGACACCGACGAGGCTGAACGCCGGGCGATCGGCGGTCCACAGCGTCTCGGCCGCGTCGAAGGTCACGTAGCCGGCGAGCAGGAACAAGGAGCCGGCGATCCAGCGTCGCGCGCGGTGCTCGACGGCCTCGAGGCGCGTCTGGCTCATCCCGTGATCGCGCTCCGCGCGCAGGCGCCAGATCATCACGAGAGCCGACGCGCACTCGACGAAGCTGTCGATGCCGAAGCCCAGGATGGCCACGCTGCCGGCGAGGAGCGCGGCCGTGACGGCGACGACGCCCTCGACGACGTTCCAGCCGACGGTGAGGTACTCGAAGCGCAGGGCGCGGCGCACCGACTCGGGCCGCCGCGCCGGCCCGGAGACGTCACGAGCCGTGTGGCAGCCGCAGGACGCGGCGCTGGTGGGGGAGGCCATCTCCATGGGTGCTCGTCACTCGTCGAGATCGGGCGTGGGCTGAGGCTCCGGCGGCGGGCGCGGGCCGTCGGGGCACGCCGACTTGCTCCCGCGGCACGGGTCGGTGACGCGCCCCATGAAGAGCACGACGCCGGTCGCGCGGTGCCGGATGAAGAAGAGGAACGGCCGGTCCGCGACGACGACCGGCACCGGCGGCTCGGGCACGCCCGGGCCGAGACCGCCCGCGCTGAGGGCAGAGGCCGCGGCTGCCTCGGTGCCCGCCTCGTTCACCTCGACGAAGCTCGCCTGCAGGGCCGCCTCGAGCCAGATCGGCTCCGGGCTCATGCCGGAGAAGTCGGCCACGCCGCCGAAGGCGCGCTCCATCCCGAGGTCCCGCAGGGCCTGCCCCATCTCGAGGCGCGAGTTGAGGCGGAAGCGGGGCATCCTGACGTCCACCTTCTGCGCTGCGAGCGCGGCGAGCCAGCGCTCGAAGACGGCGCCCGTCAGCCTCGCCTCGAGCGCCGGCAGCCCCGCGCGCTCCTTCGGCACGGCGAGCACCATCGCCGTGCTCCCGCCGAAGTAGCCGAGCTCGACGAGATCGACCCCTTCTTCCTGCCCGTAGCGGCCCTGCGACACGGTCTGCCCCATCATGTGGACGTAGCGCGTGCTGCCGTCGAGCCGGTAGAACGGGGACGGCACCGTCAATTCCTCCTCGAAGGGCTCGAGCCACGTGCCCTTGAAGTACACGGCGTTCGTGAGCACGAGCTTCGTGTCCCGGCCGATGTCGGAGGGCGACAGGAGGTCCTGGATGAGCCCCTTCGTCTCCTTGGCGACCCAGTCGTTGATGCGCGTCGCCGCGGCCTCCCGCGCGCGCAAGTCGAGCCGCTCGAGGGGCGCGCCGTAGCCCTCGCGCAAGAGCTCGAGGAACGGCTCGTGGAACGTCGTCGGCGCGTGCCCCCAGAGCCGGTTGGCGAGCGCGAGCGCGAGCCCGCCCTTGCCGTTGTCCGCCGCGAGAGCGCGCAGCGTGGCGATGGCGACGGTGTGGACGTCCTCGGCCTCCGAGATCCCGAGCGCCTTCGCCATCTCGGCAGCCGTCTCCGCGCGCGCACCGGCGTGCGCCATGAGGAGCACGACGCGCATGCTGAGCGGCGAGAAGACGAGGTTCTCGTCGGCCCGCCGCACCTTGCCGAAGAGCGACATGGCAAAGGCGTTGGCGCCGGGCGCCGCCTCCTTCGCCGACGGGGGTGCGAGCGGGCCCTCCTTCCAGCGCGGGACGGCGGCGCTGCAGCCGCCGAGCGCCACGCCGGCGAGGACCGCGCACGCCAGGAGCGCCCCGCAGAGGCCACGCAGCCGAACGAGCATGCCCTGTCGCTATCCGACATCCGTCGCTCGCGCAAGGCGCGCGGCGGGACGCGCACGGCCCACGTCACCCGCCCGCCGCCAGCCACGCCCGGAGCCCGAGGTGCCCAATGCCGCCCTGCGCCGTGCCGAGCGACGGGCCGGCGTCGAGCTCGACGAGCCGCGCGCCCTCGCGCGGCTCGCACTCGAGCAGCAACGCCACCGCGCCGCGAGCGAGCGTGCGCCCGGGCGCGACGGCCTCGACCCAGCGCCGCGACACGGGGCCGGCCTCGTCCGCGGCCACGACCACCATGCGCTCCGCGTCGCCGGCCGCGACGAACTCGGCCGCCGCGAGCAGGGCCTCGAGCCCGGCGTCGAGCCCGGCGCCGACGGCGAAGCTCGGGCCGGTGAGGCCCCACGCGATGGCGACATGCCCCGCGACGGCGTTCGGCGAGGTGGCGGGGAACAGGCGCGGATCGGCGCCGCGCGGGCCCTTCTGGGCGAGGCGCGCGGCGAAGCGCGCGTTCACGTCGAGGGGCCCGAGCGCCTGACCGGCGACGACGCCCGCGCCGGCGAGCGCCTCCGGACCGCCGAGCGCGGCGACGAGCGCGACCCCGGCGGCGAGCCCGAGCTGCCCGAGCTCGTCGACACGCGCCACCCGATCGAGCGGCCAGCCGAGCGCGGCCGCCAGCGCCGGTCGCTCGACGCCGCCGACGACGGCGTGGGCGCCCGCGTACACGTTTCGCAGGGTCCGGCGCGCGGACGCCGGTGGCGAGATGCGATCGCGCGCCGGCGCGCCGACGGCCTCGAGCACGAGCGCCGCGCACACGCCGCCGAACGCCGCCGAAAGCTTGAGGGCAGCGCCGAGCTCGCAGACCTCCGAGACGGCGAGCTGGCGCACCGCGGCCTCGGGATCTGGGGGCGCGTCGCCGGCGGCCGCGGGCGCGACTCCGAGGCGCAGCGCCTCGCCCGCCGCGACGGTCTCGAGCGCGCCGGCCGCGCCGAGCGTGTGGCCGATCTCCGCCTTGAAGGGGTGCACCACCGGCGGGCTTGCTGGGGGTGCGAAGAGCTCGGCGACGACGCGCGCCTCCATGGCGTCGTTGTAGGGCGTCGACGTGCCGTGCGCGCTGACGAGGCCGACCGCCGCGGCCTCGAGGCCGGCATCGCCGAGGGCCGCCCGCGCCGCGCGCGCGAGCCCGCGCCCCTCGCGGTCGGGCGCCGTGATGTGCACGGCGTCGCAGCTCGCCCCGAAGCCCGTGACGTGGAACGAGGCGCCGGCCCCGGCCGCGCTCGCCGGCACGAGCGCGAGCACGGCCGCCCCCTCGCCGAGCGCCATGCCGTCGCGCCCGAGGCGAAAGGGCTGGGGCGCCGAGGCCGTGGTGGCGCGCAGGGCCTCGAAGCCCGCGGCGACGAAGAGCGAGACGGCGTCGTAGCCGCCGGCGAGCACGAGGTCGCACGCGCCGCGCGCGAGCCAGCGGAGGCCGAGGCCGAGTGCCACCGTCGACGACGCGCAGGCCGCGAGCGGCTGCTGGCGCAGGCGCGGCGCGAGGCCGAGGGCCCGGAGCGCGTCGTCGAGCGGCGCGAAGTAGGTGGCTCCGCGCCCGAGCGCGGCGAGCTCCTCGGGCGAGACATCGGGGCGCTCGAGCGCCGCGAAGAAGCGCTC
This sequence comes from Myxococcales bacterium, assembly GCA_016212965.1. GTDB lineage: Bacteria > Myxococcota_A > Polyangia > Polyangiales > Polyangiaceae > JACRDA01. Next base: position 30,379 of record JACRDA010000112.1, on the reverse strand, counting down.
GGCGGTGAGCATGCCGCCGCTCGAGGTGCCGAGGGCGATCCCGAGCCGGAGCTCGCGCCAGCCGGGGCGCACGGCGTCGAGCTCCGCGCACACCTGCTCGCGCGCGGCCTGCAAGAGCGCCGTCGCCCGGTCGCGCGGAGCCGTCAGGTGCACGACGCCGAGCTCGGCCGGCGCGCGGGCGCACATCGGCCGGGCGAGCCCCGCGGCGGCGAGCTCGGGATCGCGCCGGATGGCGCTCGCGGCAGGCGCGCCCCCGGGCGCGCTGGCGTACGCCGCGCGTCCCACGCCGTGCGCCGACACCGCGCCCGCCGCGACGACGCTCGCGCCCCTCACGGCCCCGTCCCCGCGGTGCAGCCGCGCTCCGGATCGTCCGGATCGGCGAAGGCCTGCTCGGGCAGCTCCGCGTCGCGGTCGAGCCCGAGACACTCGACCGCGAGCTCGAGCCCCACGTCCTCTTCGACGTAGCGTACGCGACCGCAGCTCGCGCCGTCGCTCGTGAAGAGCTCCGCGCCGCTCGGCGCGCGGCGGCGAAGGGTGACGCGCTCTTCTTGCCCCGACGGCCCCGGCAGGAGGCGCACGTCCACCACGGCGTCGCCGTCGCGCAGGACGAAGCGGCGCCCGTCGCCGTCGGGCACGAACGCGAGCAGCGAGCCCGCGTAGGGGCGCAGGAACCAGTAGCCGAGAAAGCCGACCGGGAGTGCGCGCAGTTTCGCGGGATCGTCGTGGACCGTGCCGCGCACCTCGAGATCGGCCGCCGGGACGCTCATGCGAAAGGCGGCGCGACACATCCACACATCGAGCGCCGTGGTCCCTCCGGGGCCGAGCAGGATCATGCGCAGGGCGTCCGGCGCGACGGCGACGGCGCCTCGGGCGCGCTGGTGCGTGCCGCTCGGGCGGTGCTCGAAGTCGACCGCGACCTCCATCTTGTAGCGCGTGGCGGGCCGGGCGCGCCGGCGCAGCTCCGCGAGCTCCGCGCGCGCCTGCCGCCACGCGGCGAGCCCCGCGGGCCCGGCCGGGAGCTCGTACGGCAGAGGTGGCGCGGGCACGCAGGCTGCCCCGGCCGCCGCGCAGACGAGCGCGCAGGGGCCGAGCGCAGCCGCGAGCCCGTTCACCGGGCGTCCCCCGGGAGCGGCTCCGGTCGAGGGCCCGCCGCCGCCGGCGCCCGCGCCTCGAGGACGAACGCGTACCCACGTGCCCGACCGAGACCGACCACCAGCACCGAGTCCCAGCGCCCGGCCGCAAGCGCCCCGACGGCCGCGGCGAGGGCCATGCCGCCCGCCGCCTCGTGCCAGCCCACGCGCGGCGCGACCTCGTGGCGCGGCGCCGCGCGCCAGGCCGAGCGCTCGAGCATCGCCGCGCCGAGGGCGTCGTAGCGCCCGGTGACGACGGCGGCGCGCGCGCCCGGAGGCGGCGGCAGCTCCGAGAGCGGCGCGTCGGGCGTACCGCGCCAGGCGAGGCTCGCCACGACCTCGGCCACACCGACGCCACCGCGCGCCGCGAGCGCCGCTTCGCTCTCGAGCAAGAGGAGCGCCGCTCCTTCGCTGCGGCGCCCGCGCCCGGTCGCGACGTCGCTCGGCAGCTCGGGCGCGAACATGGGCGCGAGCGCGTCCTCGATGGCCACGCTCGCTTCCTCGACGGAGCCCGCGAGAAACGCCGCGCCCTCGCCGGCCTCGAGCAGCTCGACCGCCGTGGCGAGCGCGCTCTCCGCCGTGGCGGCCAGATCGTGGCTCGAGATCACCATGCCCCCGAGCCCGGCGTAGATCGAGGTGTGCGCCACCGGCGAGGAGGGCACGAGATTCGGGAACTCCGCGGGGCTCGCGAAGCGCGCGCCCTTCTCGAGGAACTTCTGGACGAACGCGCAGCACGCGTCGATGGTGCCGAACGCCCCGCCCGCCACGGCGCCCACGCTGCGCGCCACCTCCTGCCCGAGCGGCCCGAGACCGCCGTCGCGCAGCGCTTGCACCGCCGCGGCGATCGCGAGCCGGCCGGTGCGATCCACGCGGCGGGCGCGCTCGACGTCGAGGTGGTCGCGCGCCTCGAAGGCGAGGCGCGCGGGCGCGGGCGGCACGGCGGGAGCAGCGCCCGCGGGCGCGGAGCCCGCCACCGGAACGAGGTACACGGCGCCGCCCGCCGTACCGAGCACCCCCTCGGGCCCGACGGTCGCGGCGGCCGACACGAGGACGCGCGACGGCGGAAGGCGCGCGGGCGCGGGCGCGAGCCCCGGGCGACACAGGACGAGCGCGGTGTCGGAGCCGCCGAAGCCGAAGGAGCTCGACATGACGGCGTCGAGCGCGAGCGGCTCGGCCGCGAAGACGTGGCGCAGCGCGCACTCCGGATCGACCTCGTGGAGGCCCATCGTGGGCGGCACCGCGGAGCGGTGGAGCGCGAGCGCGGCGATCGCCGCCTCGAGCGCGCCGGCGGCACCGAGGGTGTGGCCGATCTGCCCCTTCGAGGACGACACGCGCAGCTCGGCCACGGCGGGTCCGAAGGCCTGCCCGATCGCCGCGGCCTCCATGGTGTCGTTGAGGCGGGTCGCGGTGCCGTGCGCGTTCAGGTAGCCGACCTGCGATGGCGCGAGGCCGGCGCGCGCGAGCGCCGCGCGCAGGACCTCCGCGGCGGTGCGCCCGGAGGGCTCGGGGTTCGTGATGTGGTGGGCCTCGGCGCGCGCCGCCCAGCCGGCGAGCTCGCACAGGGGCTCGGCGCCCCGGGCCCGCGCGGAGGCCTCCGTCTCGAGCAGCGCGAAGGCGGCCCCCTCGCCCAGGCTGAGCCCGTCCCGGTGAAGGTCGAACGGGCGACAGGGCTCGGGCGACATCGCGCCGAGCGCACTGAACCCGGTGAAGGTGAGACGGCACAGGCCGTCGGCCGCGCCGGCCAGCACGCGCTCGGAGCGCCCGGAGCGCAGCCAGGCGGCGGCGAGGATGAGCGCATTGGCGCCGCTCGAGCAGGCGCTGCACACCGTGCGCACGCGCCGGAACGGGCCGAGGACGCTCGCGAGCGCGTCCGCCGTCGCCGACAGCGGGTGCGACAGCATGCGCTCGGTCGGCCGCCACGTGCCGGGATTGCGCCACAGCTCTGCGAGATCGGACTCGGTCTCGAGCATGCCCGCGGTCGTCCCCCCGACGACGAGATCGAGGGGGCCGTCGTGGGCCGAGACGCCCGCCTCGCCGAGTGCCTCGCGCGCCGCGAGCGCCGCCATGGCGTCCGTCCGCGACCAGGCCGCGGCGGCGCCGCGCGGCGCCACGTCCGCGACCCGCAGCGCGTGGACCTCGGCGGCCACGCGCGACCGGCACCCCGCGGTGTCGAACAGGGTGAGGGGCGCGAAGGCCCGCTCGCCTGCGAGCAGCCGGTCCATCGTGGCGCGCGCTCCGACGGCGAGCGGGGACACGATGCCGATGCCGGTGATCCACAAGCGCATGGAGGGCAAGGTCGAAGGCGCGCGAGCGACAGCGGTCGCCGGGGCCGGCGCGGACGGACCTTCTACAGCCGCCGACCGGTGAGGTGAAGGGAGAACGCTCCGCTCAGCCGCCCGGCGCCGCCGCGCGCGCTGCCGCGACGTGGGCCGCGAGCGCGTTCACGGAGGCGAACACGGCGCGCGCCGCCTCGCCCTCCGGGATGGGTACGCCGAAGCGCTCCTCGACCGCCATGGCGAGCTGCAGGGCGTCGAGCGAGTCGAGCCCGAGCCCCGCCCCGAAGAGCGGGGCGTCGTCGTCGATGTCCCCGGGGGACTTGCCCTCGAGGTTGAGCTCCTTGACGATGAGCTCCTTCAGCTGTTCGCGCAGGGCTTGCACTTGTCGGGCTGCTACCACGACGCCACGCGCCGCGAAAGCGCGATTGCGCGGGGCGTCGCGCTGCTGCTACAGACCACCGGGCGGGCGACGCGCGCGCGCCGCGCGACCCCGGTCCGAAGAGGAGAGGTCTGCCATGTCCGACGAACGCAGCGCGAGCTTCGAAGAGTTCTGGCGGGAATACCTGCTTCGCCACCGGAGGCCCTGGACGAGGCGCCTGCACGCGCTCGGCACGGCGGGCGCGCTCGCGGTGGGCGCCTACGCCCTCGTCCGCCGCCGGCCGCGCGTCTTGTGGCTCGCGCCGGTGCTGGAGCACGGGCTCGGCTGGGCGGCGCACCGCTTCGTCGAGCACAACCCGGCCTGGGGGCATGCCGAGCTGCGCCACCCGCTCTGGTCGCTGCGGGCCGATCTGCGCCTCTTGCGCCTCACGCTCACCGGCGCCATGGAGGCCGAGATGGCGCGCGCCACCGCCGGCGGCGCCGCGAGCGCGGCCCCCGACGACGAGCCGGACCCCGACGAGCCGGTCGAGCCCACCCACGACCCCCACGGCGTGAACTGAGCCGCGCGAGCCGCCCATGAGCGCCAGCCCCACCTCGGACGCAGACCTCCTCGCAGAAGCCGCGCGCGCGGCGAGCGCGCTCCGCAAGGCGGTCGCCACCGTGGTCGTCGGGCAGGACGACGTCATCGAGCACATGCTCATCGCCCTGGCGGCGCGCGGCCACGTGCTGCTCGTCGGCGTGCCGGGCCTCGCCAAGACGCTGCTCGTCTCGTCGCTGGCGCGCGCCCTCGATCTGTCGTTCGGGCGGGTGCAGTTCACGCCGGACCTCTTGCCCGCCGACATCACGGGCACCGACGTGCTGCACGAGCAGGACGGGCACCGCAGCCTGCGCTTCATGCCCGGCCCGATCTTCCACAACCTCGTCCTCGCCGACGAGATCAACCGCACCCCGCCGAAGACCCAGGCCGCGCTCCTGCAGGCCATGCAGGAGCGCCAGGTCACCGCGGGCACGGCCACGCACTCGCTGCCGACGCCGTTCCAGGTGTTCGCCACGCGCAACCCCATCGAGCAGGAGGGCACCTACCCCTTGCCCGAGGCGCAGCGCGACCGCTTCCTGCTCGAGGTGCTGGTCGATTACCCGAGCGAGAGCGAGGAGCGCGAGGTCGCCCTGCGCACGACCTCGGCGCCGATGGCGGTCATCGACCCCGTGCTCACGCGCGACGACCTCGCCCGCATCACGGATTTCGTGCCGCGCATCCCCGTCACGGACGAGGCCGTCTCGCTGGCCGTCGCGTTCGCGCGCGCCACCCGGCCCACGAGCCTCACCGCGCCCGACGCCGTGAAGGAGTACGTGCGCTACGGCGCGGGGCCGCGCGGCAGCCAGTCCCTGGTGCTTACCGCCAAGGCGCGCGCCGCCCTGCACGGCGAGGCGGCCGCGGACGTGGACGACGTGCGCGCCCTGCTCGCCCCCACGCTCCGCCACCGCCTGGTGCTGAGCTACCGCGCCGACGCCGACGGCGTGAGCGAGCTCGACGTGCTCGCCGCCGTCCGACGCGCGATCGGCTGACGGGCGCCGCGATGCTGCGCGCGGTTGCCGGCGGCCCGAGCAGCGGCCATATTCGACGGCGACCATGAGCCTCTCCGCCCCGAAGCCCCGAACGACCACGGCGCTCGCCGTGCTCTTGGCGCTCGGGCTAGCCCCGAGCGACGGCGCCGCGCAGCCCGCCGGACGTCCCGACCCGACGGGCTCGGCCCGGCAGGCGCCCGGCCACGAGCGGCGCGGCGAGGGCCGCGACGCCGGCGCGGACGACGACGGCGCGGACTACGGCAAGCTCGACCGCAAGGCGCGCTTCGCTCGCATCCGGGACAGGGCCCGGGAGCGGCGCGAGAAGCGGACCGAGCGGCGCCAGGAGCGGCGGGCGGAGCTGCGGACGCGCGTGCGCGAGATCCTGGGCGATCGCCCGCTCACCCCCGCGATCGTCGGGGAGCTGCGCACCCACGCGCGCCGCGTGGCGCGGCTCGAGCGGCTGCGCGAGATCGCGGCGGAACAGGAGCGCGAAGCGCTCGTGACGCAGCTCGACGAGCTGCTCCGCGCGGAGCGAGAGCGCCACGAGCAGTGGATGGCCCGGGCCAAGGAGCGTGCCGCCATGGGCCCCGCGGCGACGCCATGAGTGCGCGCGCCGTCGCCGCGTGGTGTGCGCTCGCTGCGGTCGTCGGCTGCGGCTCGGGCGACGCGCCCTCCGGGGCTGCGAGGAGCTCGAGCACCGCGGCCCGCGCGAGCGCCCGACCGCGCGCCACCGCCACGAGCACCGCCCCCGCGGCGAGCGCGGGCACCGCGCCCGCGGGCTACCGCGACGAGAACCTCCCCGTGTCCGCCGACTTCGAGGAGGACGCGGAGCGCGAGATCACCCCCGACAACTTCGAGGCGAAGCTCGCCGAGATCCAGCAGGAGCTCGGTGTGACGCCCGTGCCGAGCAGCTCGGGCCGCCCGGCCGCGAGCGCCCCGCGCAAGTGATCAGAACTCGCACTGCCCGGTCGAGGCGTTGCAGTACGACCCGGGCGCCACGTAGGGGCAGATCTGCCCGAAGAACTGGTCGCAGCGGTAGCCGCATGCGAACACCGTGTGCGTGTAGCAGATCTCGTCGCCCGGGCAGTCGGCGTCCGACGCGCAGCGACAGGCGAAGTCGTCGATGATCTGGTTGCCGTTCTGGTCGGTGCCGTCGCAACACTCGGTCACGTAGTAGTCGCTGGCGTGGCAGTCCGGGTCGGCGCAGTCCGACACGCCGTCGCAGTCGTCGTCGCGCCCGTTGGTGCAGACCGCGACGCCGAACTCGGCCGTCGGCGGCGCGCCCTGGTTGCAGTTCAGGCACCCCGCGGCGCTCGTGCAGTCCGTGTCCGCGCAGTCGACGTAGTGGTCGCCGTCGTCGTCGAGGCCGTTCTGGCACAGCTCCGGCGGGTTCGCGACGATCTCGACGTGGAGCTGGAAGGGCCCCTCGTTGGCGCCCATGTTGGGGTCGACGGTGAAGCCGTCGAGGAACACGTAGTAGACGCCCGGGTACAGGATGAGGAAGTCGAGCGCGGCAGCCCACTCGCTGCCGCCGGAGTCGTCGTCGCAGCCGATCTCTTTACCGTGGTCGCACGAGCCCTTGCGCACGTAGAGCGTCGAGTCGAAGCTCGTGCCCACCGAGTCGAGGTGCACGCGCGAGGGCGCGTTGAGGACGAAGTAGAACACGGCTTCGCCGGCCGCGCCGCCACAGGTGCCGTGGTTCTGGTTGACGTGCCCCGTGGTGTCGCCCGTGAAGGTGCCCGAGCCCGGGATGAGCTTCGGCGACAGGCAGTTCGCCTGCGCCAGCACGCACACCGGGTTGCTGGCACAGTCCGGGTCCATGCAGTCGATCTTGCCGTCGTTGTCGTCGTCGAGCCCGTTGTTGCAGAGCTCCGGCACGGGCGCGCACGCCGGGTGGAACCAGCACTCGACGTCGGCGCAGTCGATGGCGCCGTTGCAGTTGTTGTCGAGCCCGTCGGTGCAGTTCTCGGCCGTGCATTGCGCGCACGCCGGCGAGGCGTTGCAGTCGGGGTCGGCGCAGTCGGCCTGGCCGTCGCAGTCGTCGTCGCTGGCGTTGTTGCACACCTCCGGCGTGCCGGGCGGGATGCAGGCACAAGGGAACAGGCCCCAGCAGTTCGGGTCGCTGCAGTCGACGAGCAGATCGCAGTCGTCGTCGAGCCCGTTCGAGCAGCTCTCGACCGCGCCCACGCACTGGCACGCCGGGTCGGAGAAGCAGTTCGAGTCGGCGCAGTCGATCTGGTCGTCGCAGTCCTCGTCGAGGCCGTTGTCGCAGTGGCCGCTCTCGCTCGCTGCGCAGCCGCACGCCGGCGTGCCCTGGCAGTCCGCGTCGAGGCAGTCGACCGCCTCGTCGCAGTCGTCGTCGACGCCGTTCGCGCAGCTCTCGCCGCCCGGCGCAGGCACGCAGCCGCAGATCGGGCTGCCGACGCACACCGGGTCGAAGCAGTCCTCGACGCCGTTGCAGTCGTTGTCGCTGCCGTCGCTGCAGAGCTCCGGGTGACCCGGGAAGGCGTTCGGGTTGAGGTCGTTGCAGTCGTCGCCGAGGCAGGCCACCGCCACGTGCCCGTCCTCGTCGTCGTCGCGCATGACGTGGCTGCATTGGCCGCCCGCGCAGTGGTCCGTCGTGCAGCTGTCGCCGTCCTCGCAGTCGACGTCGAGCACGCACGAGCCGCCGCTGCCACCCCCGCCGACGAGCCCTCCTGCGCCGCTGCCGCCGAGCCCGGTGCCACCCGCACCCTGCCCGCCCGTGCCTTGGGCGCCCGTCCCGTGCCCGCCGGGTCCGCCGGCACCGTAGCCCTCGTCGTCGAAGTCCCAGGGCCCGGTGCGCCCGCAGGCGCCCGCCGACATGGCACCGAGCGCGGCGCTGCAGAGCGCCGCCATCGCGACGAGCCGGGGTCGGGACGGCCCCGGGGGGCGCCGCGAACCGTCGGGGCGGGACTCGGATCGTCGCTCGGGCATCGCTCGGTCCTCGGGCTGGGCGGCCGGACGTCCGGCGCGCGGGTTGGGACGGGCGAAAGCAAATATCACGCCGCCGCCATCTACGCGACGTTCCGTCGTGTCACGGGTCAAGGTGTGCCATTCCTAACCGTCACGACGCGCCGTGTCACATGGGACGCACGGCGCGGGCGCGCGGGCCGCAGATCGTGCCGCGACCCAGTTGCTTCGGGGCCGAAGCCGCGCGAGGAGTGCAGCAACACCCATGTCGACCCCCAAACGCTACCGCTGCCTCATCATGGGAGCCGCCGGCCGCGACTTCCACGACTTCCTCACGTTCTTCCGCGATCACCCGGACCACGAGGTCTGCGCCTTCACCGCGACCCAAATCCCGTTCATCGATCAGCGCGCCTTCCCGCGCTCGCTCGCGGGGCCGGACTACGCGGCCGACATCCCGATCTACTCCGAGGAGCGCATGCCGGAGCTCGTGCGCGAGCTCGGCATCGACTTCGTGTTCTTCGCGTACAGCGACGTGAGCCACGAGGACCTGATGCACAAGGGCAGCCTCGTGCTCGCCACCGGCGCGAGCTTCGTCCTGCTCGGGCCGAAGCACACCGAGCTCACGGCCAAAAAGCCGGTGCTCGCGGTCACGGCGGTGCGCACGGGCTGCGGCAAGAGCCCGCTCAGCCAGTTCCTGACGAAGGAGTTACTCGCCGCGGGCGAGCGCGTCGCCGTGATGCGCCACCCGATGCCCTACGGCGACCTCGAGCGCCAGGCGGTGCAGCGCTTCGGCGAGCTCGCCGACCTCGACAAGCACGGCTGCACCATCGAGGAGCGCGAGGAGTACGCGCCCTACCTCGAGAAGGGGCTGCCGATCTTCGCGGGCGTGGACTATCGGCGCCTGTTGGCGATGGCCGAGGCCGAGGCCGACGTCGTGCTCTGGGACGGCGGCAACAACGACTTCTCGTTCGTGAAGCCGGATCTGCACTTCGCCGTGCTCGACGCGTTGCGCCCCGGTCACGAGCGCTCGTACTATCCGGGCGAGACGAACTTCCTCGCGGCCCACGTCGTCATCATCAACAAGGTGAGCGAGGCGCGCGCCGAGGATCTGGCGGCGATGCGCGAGCGCGCGCGCAAGTTCAACCGGAACGCCGCCCACGTCGAGAGCGATCTCGCCATCGAGCTCGAGTCGCCCGACAAGGTGCGCGGCAAGCGGGCGCTCGTCGTCGAGGACGGCCCGACGCTCACGCACGGCGGCATGACCTTCGGCGCCGGGCTGCTCGCGGCCGAGCGGGGCGGCGCCACGATCGTCGATCCGCGCCCGGGCGCGACGGGCAGCATCGCGGAGATCTTCGCGCGCTATCCGCAGGTCTCGCGCGTGCTGCCCGCGATGGGCTACTCGGACGCGCAGCGCGCCGAGCTCGCGGCCACGATCCGCGCGAGCGGCGCCGAGGTGGTCGTCGACGCGAGCCCCGCGGGCATCGTGCGCCTGCTCGGCCTCGAGCAGCCCGTGGTGCGCGTGCACTACAGCTTCCTCCAGCGGAGCGGCCCGCCGGTCGTCGAGCTCGTCCGCGCCGCCGTGGCGCGCGCCCGCGCCCGCTAGGGGCAAGCCCCCCCACCCTCGCGACCACGAGCCCCTCGACAAGGCCGGGCCGTTTCGCCTAATACGCCAACGATGAAGAACCGTGTCGTAGGGGCGGTCGCGTTGGTGGTCCTCGTGGGGGCGGCCCTGGGTGGCTGCGGCGGCGACAGCAAGGGTGCGGGCACGGGCTCGTCCACCGGCTCGACGACCGGCAGCGCAGCGACGCCGGGCACGACGGCCAGCGCCGCGCCGAAGAAGGCCGAGACGGTGCTCGGCCGCATCGAGTCCTTCAAGGCGGCGAACGTCGACAAGGGCTCGCCCGAGCCCTACGACGGCATCAAGCTCGCGAACGAGGCGAAGGCGGCGGGCCTCGACACGCCGGTCGCCGCAGGGGCGCGCGAGCTGCCGCCGACGCTGACCGACGCGCTGCTCTACGACTTCCGGCTCGTCGGCTTCCTCGATTTGAAGCTGCCCAAGTTCGACAAGACGGTCACCGAGGAGCAGATGCAGCAGGTGGTCGACTTCTTCGCCAAGACGGAGTGGAAGAAGCTCCGCGGCCTGCGACCGCAGACCCACAAGCAGTTCATCGACGGCCTCTCCGAGGCCGACCGAAAGCAGCTCGCCAAGGAGGCGGCCGCCTGGGCCCAGGCGAACGGCTTCAAGGGCGACGACCCGCTCGCGGGCAAGTAGCCGCCACCTGCGCGGGCGTGGGCCTCGCTCCGCCCGACGCTCCCTGCGAGCCCGACATGGATCCCGAGGCGCCTCCCCCCGCCCGCCCGCCCGAGCCACCCGGCGGCTCCGCTCGGCCGTCCGCGGCCCTGCGGGCGAGCACGGCGTCCGAGAGCACCCCGAGCCCGAGCGCCACGGCGACCGCCGCGCCGCGCGCGACGACCAGCGCCGCTGCACCCGCCACGACGACGGCCGAGCCGCAGGCAGCGCTCGAGCCCGAGGGACCGGGCGGCCTCGCCGGCGGTACCATCCCGGTCGACCGCTGGGTCCTCTACGTCGCCGCGATCTCGATCGTGGCCGTCGCGGCGCTCTACCTCCTGACGCGCCTCGTCGTGCGCCTGCAGCGCGGCGCACGGCGATGAGCGACCCGTCGGCCCCGTCGTCCCCGGCGCCGCCGGCGGCACCCGCACCGAAGTCGAGCTCGGTCGTCCGGCGCGTCGTCGGCGTGATGCTCGTGGCGATCGTGCTCTACGGCGCGTTCGTCATCTACCGTGGCGTCGAGCCGGTGCGGGCGCGGCTCGCGAGCTTCGCGTGGTGGACCTTCGCCGCGGCCTGCGGCCTCGCCTTCGCGAACTACCTGCTGCGCTTCCTCAAGTGGGAGTACTACCTCAAGGTCCTCGACATCCGCGGCATCCCGAAGGGCGAGAGCTTGCTCACCTTCCTGTCGGGCTTCGTGCTCACGGTGACGCCCGGCAAGCTCGGCGAGGTGTTCAAGTCGCTCGTGCTCTTCCAGACGCGCGGCATTCCGATCGAGCGCACCGCACCGATCGTCGTCGCCGAGCGCGCGACCGACGTCATCGGCGTCATCGCGATGATCACCATCGGCAGCACGGGCTTCGCGGGCGGCATTTGGTGGGCCGTCGCGGGCACGGTGCTCGTCGTCGGCCTGCTCGTGTTCGTCGCCTTGCCGGGGCTGTCGTCGCCGCTCATCGTGCGCCTCGGGCGCCTCGGGCGCTTCGGGGCGCGGCTGGCGCCCAAGCTCGAGGCCGCGATGGGGCACCTGCGCGTGCTGACCACGCCACGCCGCCTCGTCATCCCGACTTTGCTGTCGTTCGTGGGCTGGTCGCTCGAGGGCCTCGCGCTGTGGCTCATCCTCCAAGGCTTCGACCAGACGACGCCCGTCACGCTCGCCATCTTCTTCTACTCGACGGCGACGCTCGCCGGCGCGGTCATCCCCATCCCGGGCGGGCTCGGTGTCGTCGACGGGCTCATCGAGCAGCAGCTCGTGGCGCTCGGCAGCGTGGCGCCCGACGCCGCCCTCGGCACGATGCTCCTCATCCGCCTGGCGACGCTGTGGTTCGCGGTGGCCGTCGGCTTCGTCGCGCTCGGCCTGCTGCGACTGCGCTACCGCGGCCTCGCGCTCGGCGGCGCACCCCCGCCCGCGCCCGCGGACCGGAGGCGCGACTCCGGGCACGACGAGCCGAAGTGAGGCCCCCTACTCGTTGTCGACGATGGCGACCGCGCGGCTGCGCTTGGCGGTCTCGGTCGCGTGGCGCAGCGCCTCGTAGAGCTTGACGACGTCGGTCTTGAGGCCGACGAGGCGCAGGTGCGGCGTCGACTTGTCCATGGCCTCGAGGTAGATGTTGCCCGTGCCCATGATGCGCTGGAAGAACGGGCGCTCGACCGAGTAGTCGGTGATGCGGTAGATGTCGACCTGCTCGAGGCGCTTCGAGAACAGGCCCGTGTCGACGACGATGCGCTGCGTCGTGATGCGGTAGCGCCGGTTCGTCTGCCGGAAGTAGAAGTAGATGAGCGCCAGGCCGACCGTGACGATGCAGATCAGCAGCACCCAGAAGCTCGGCACCACCGCCGGGCTGCCCTCGAACAGCACCTGCTCGGGGCCCGGATCGGCAGCTCCCATCCGCACGCGGCCCGCCACACCGACCGGGATGTTCTCTTCCACGAGCCAGCTCTAGCAGGGCTCGGGCGGCGCCGGAAGCTCCCCCGAGGGCGCGGCGCGCGACGCCCGGCGGCCGCGGCGCGCGGCGCCCGGCGGGCGTCACTTGCCGTGGCCGGGCCCGAGGATGCGGTCGACCATGAGCTTCGGGTCGAACTCCGCCACGTGCGGCGGGTGGTGACAGCTCGCGGCACAGCGGCCGAGGTCGGGCGAGCGCGTGATGAGCCGTTCCTTGTCCGGGCGAGCAGCGTGGAGCGAGCCCGGTCCGTGGCACTCCTCGCACTGCACGCCGCGCAGGGTGTCGTTCACGGTCACGGTCGAGCCACCCGGGCGCCCGTAGCCCGTGACGTGGCAGCTCACGCAGTCGAGGTTGTACTCCTTGAACTCCGTCTGCAGCGTGACGTAGGCCTGGGCGTGGGGCGTCCCGTCCCACACCCGGCGCGCCCCGGGGTGGCAGCTCGAGCACGCCTCGACGCCGAGGTAGCCCGCCTCGCCCTGCATGACGGCCGGCGGCAAGCTGCCCGCGAACGCGGCCTTGTTGTGCTCGTTGACCTGCCTGTAATAGGCGACGAGGCGCTCGCGCACGTGGGGCTCGCGGCCCATGCTCTCCTTCACCTCGGCGAAGCCGTAGCGGAAGAAGCTCTGCGCCGGCGCGGGCGGCACCTCGGCCTCGAGCGCCTTGCGCTCCGCGGCGAGCGCCTTCTGCTCCTGCTTGCGCGCCGCGAGGTCCTTCGGGTCGACGGACCCCGAGCGCTCCCAGTTGTCGATCTGGGCATCGAGGGTGTTCTCGCGCCGGGCGAGGTTGGCGATGGCGACGGCGCGCGCCACGCCCGTGTCGGCGAGGACGAGCGGCGCCTTGTCGCCCTCGACGGCGTAGATGTCGACCACGCTCACGGTCTGGGCGTGGTTCGCCGCCTCGACGACCAGCGTGGAGCCGACCAGCATGGGGTCGGCCTGGTGGTCGTTGATCTCGCCCGCCGCGGCCGGCTTGCCGAGGACGAGCACGCCGAGCTCCGGCAGCTCGTCGGCGAGGCGCAGGGCCTCGCCGCGCGGCAGCGCCGCGAGCGCGACGAGGACGTGCGCCCCCTGTTGCCGCAGGCTCGCGATCTCCCGGCGCGCGGCCGCGAGCACGTCGCCCGACACGGTCACGCCGTCGGGGTACTTGCCGACCTGGGTCTTCGGGTCGCTGAGGCCGAGGATCCCCACCTTGAGCCAGCCGGCGGTCTCGAGCGTGCTCGCCGCGAGCGCGGGCGCCTGCACGTTGGCCGCCAGGGGCTTGGCACCGCTCTTCTTCGCGAGCCGCTCGAACTCGGCCGCGCCGGCCGCCCAGTCGTTCGCGCCGGGCGCCCAGGCCACGAGCGACATCTCGCGCAGGGCGTCGGCCAGCGCATCGGCCTTGGCCCCGTCCTGCACCTTGCGCTCGGGCTTGATGGCCGGGTCGACGAACCAGAGCGGCCCCGCCGCGACGAGCATGCCCTTGGCCGCGCCGGCACGTTGCGCCACGAGGTGGGCGGCGAGCTTGTCGACCCCTCCGAGCTGCGTCTTGGTGCAGCCGCAGGGCTCGAGCCCCCCGGCGAGGGTGCTCAGCACGAAGAGCCGCAGGGTCGGGCGCGGCGGCGGCGCCTCGCTCGTGTGGTTCGGCGGCGGCGGCGCGGTGGTGCACCCAGCCCCCGCGACGACGGCAGCGAGCGCACACGCGAACGACCAGGCGACGGCGGAGGGCTTCAAAGCGCCCTCTTTTTAGCACAGGGCCGCCAGCCCGCCCGCGTTGACAGCCCGGCGGGGACGGCCGAAGCTGGTCGGATGCCGCGCCCTTCCGCAGCCCTCGCCGCGCTCGCCGCGGCGCTCCTCGGCGCCCTCGGGGTGGGCTGCGGCGCGGGTTTCGCGCTCCAGGGCAACGCCGCGGAGCTCGTGCGCATCCGGGCGCCGAAAGACCTCAGCTGCCCCGACAAGGACGTGACCGTGACGCCCGAGTGGGGCGGCAAGTACACCGCCATCGGCTGCGGGCGCACGGCGAGCTACCACAGCATGTGCCAGGGCCTGCACTGCAAGGTCGGGCTCGAGGGCGAGGAGCCGCAGCCGTGGCGCGACCGCCCGACGCCGGAAGAGCCCGAGGCGGGCCACTAGGCGCATGAGCCGCCCGCCGGCGCCTCATTTCCCTGGCCGGACCGGAGCGTGAGCCACAATATGCACGGCGGGCGTCTAAGCCCCGGGACGTTGGTCCATCCATGACACACGGGCGCGAGAATAACCGGCTGCGGCTGGTGGGTGGCTCGGCGGTCGACGCGACCGAGGTGGAGACGCCCGCCCCGAAGCGCGCGGCCCGCGCGGCCGCCCCGGTGCCGGCGAGCTCGCGCTCGCCGCTCGCCGCGCTCCCGGACGACGCGCTCGTCGCCATGGCGCAGCGCGGCGAGATGTCGGCGTACGAGCTGCTCTACCGCCGCCACGCGAGCTTCGCGCTCAACCTCGCCGCGCGCATCGCAGGCTCCTCGCACGAGGCCGAGGACGTCACCCACGACGCCTTCCTGCGCGCCTTCGACGGCCTCGCAGGCCTCCGGAATCCCAAGGCTTTCCGGAGCTGGCTCGGTTCCATCGTCGTCCACGCGATGCGCTCGCGCCTGCGGCGCGCGGCGATCCTGCGCTTCCTCGGGATCGGGCGCGCCGACCCCATCGAGATCGACTGCATCGCGAGCCCCGACGCCTCGCAGCACACCCGTTACGAGCTCGCGCAGGTCTACGCGCTGCTCCGCACGCTCGCGCCCGCGGACCGCATCGCCTGGACGCTGCGCTTCGTCGAGGGGCACGACCTCCATGCAACGGCCGAGCTCTGCGGCTGCTCGCTCGCCACGGTCAAGCGCCGCATCCGGCGCGCCCAGAACCATCTCGACGCGAGCTTCGTCGAGGCGCGGAGCGACGCGGACGCCGACGCGCCGCCGAGCGAGGCCGGTCGCGAGGGCGACGAGGGGGACGAGACGTGACGCGCCCGCCCCGCATCCGGCCGGAGAGTCTGCGCGACCACGCCGAGCCCGCGCGCGTCAACCGCGTGTGGCGCCGGCTCGAGCGCCGGCTCGCGGTCGGGGCTGCGGCGGGCGGCGGGGCACAGGAGCACGCGCGGCGGTCCCGCCTGGTGGTCCTCGGCGTGGCGACGGCGGCCGTCGTGGCGAGCTTCGGCGCGGGGATCGTGCTCGGCCGCAAGATCGAGTCGCGCCCGGCGCCGTCCGCGGCCGGACCAGTGGCGCCGCTCGAGGGCACGAGCGAGCAGAGCCCGGCGCTGTTCGCCGCCGGCACCATGCGGCAGGCCTACGACCTCCCCGGGGGCGGGCGCCTGGTGGTCTCCCCGGGTGGCATCGTCGAGCGGGTGTCGCAGTCGGCCGGTGGCGTCGCCGTCCGCCTGGTGCGCGGCGAGGCCGAGCTGTCCACGGACGGTGGCGCGTCCGAGCCCGCCCGCATCTCGATGCTCGTCGGCGGCGCCTCGGTCAGCACCGAGGACGGCGTCGTGCGCGTGCGCACCGACGGCGACACCGCCGACCTCGAGGTGCTGTCCGGCTCGGCCGAGATCACGTCGCCCGACCCCGAGGTGGGGCTGCGGACCACGACGGTGCGCGAGCGCGAGCGGCTCACGGTTCCGACCCGCGTGGCGGTGACGCGCGTCCCGCCGACGGAGCTGACCACGCCTCCGCTCCCTCCGCGGCCGGTCCCCGTGAAGATCGCACGCGAGCCCGCGCTCGGCGAGCGCGAGCCGGCTCCCACCGTCGATGCAGTGCCGCCCACAACCTGGCAGCAGCTCTGCCTCGCCGCCGATTTCGCCGGCGTGCTGAAGGAGCTGCAGGCCAACGCCATCGACGTCGGCAAGGTCACCAACGCCCGCGATCTGCTCTGCATCGCAGACGCCACGCGCGCCAACGACTCGACCCGGCGCCTGGCGCTCGAGCGCGCCGTCCACGACCGCAGCGACCCGCAGGTGGCGTCGCTCGCCGCCTGGAAGCTGGCGACGCTGCTCGAGCAGAGTGGCGAGCACGGCCAGGCCGCAAAGTACTACCAGGCGTATCGCGACTTGTCGCCCGGGGGCGCTTTGGCTGAAGATGCGCTCTGCAACCTCATCGAGGCGGAGGATCGTGCGGGGCACAGAGACGAAGCGATGCGGCTCGGCCAGAGGTATCTCGCCGACCACGCCACCGGCGGCTGCCGCGCCCGCGTGGCGCAGATGCTGCTCCGCCTCGCCGCCGAGCGCGCCAAGGACGACGGCAAGGGCACCGACGGCGGCGGTCCGAAGACCGACGGGTCCGCCAAGCCCGGCGACGCGCCAGCTCCCTCCGGCTCCGCGTCCCAGCCGGCCCCGAGCGCCAGCGTCAGCGCGAGCGCGAGCGCCAAGCCCGGGGAGCCCCCCGCCGGCACCGGCTCTCCCCCGCAGGCGCCCTGACGGCGAGCCGGGGCGCGCGCCGTCCGCACGCGCCGACCGTGCGCCCACCCGAGCGCGGGCCTTCCCATGGGCCCTCGCTGCGCTCGGAGCGGCGTGCGTGCTTGCCTGGCCCGCCGTGGCGAGCGCCGCAGACGGCGCGAACGAGCACCTCGCACAGGCCGATCCCGTGCCCCCGCGCCCCGACCCGCCACCCGTGGCGGTGCGGGTGGCGCTGTCGCGCGCCGCCGGCGACAAGCTGAACGAGGCGCGCGTCCTGCGCCTGCTCGGCATCGAGCTCGATCCGAGCATGCCCCTGGCCGGCTCGCCGAACGGGCCGCTCGAGGGCGACTTCGTCCAGGTCTGGATCGATTTGCCCGGGGCGGGCCGCGCGGCCATCCAGGTGCGGCGGAGCGGGCACGGGCTCGTCGAGCGCACGCTCGGCCTCGACGGCTACGCGCCCGACGTCGCCGCGCGCTTCGTCGCCATCGCCACGGCCGAGATGGTGCGCGACGTGGCGCGCCCCGACGAGGCCACGACCCCGGTGGAGCCCAACGGCCCCGACGGCGCGGCCGGGGCGGGGGTCGCGCGCGCGAGCAAGGTCGCGGTGAGTGCCTCGCTCGGGGTCACGGCCCTGCCGGCGTCGGGGCCCGACGTCCTGTTCGGGCCGGGCCTCGCCGTCGAGTACAAGCTCGGCATCGTGGGCACGAGCATCGCGGGTCGCTGGCTCTCCGCGCTCGGCGAGCCGGCCGCGCGCTGGCTCGAGGTCGGCGTCGCGTCCGCGGCCCACGTACCGATGGCCCCGGGCTGGCGCTTCGTCATCGGCGGCGCTGCGTCGGCGGTCGCCCTGCGGCTTCCGGCGGCGCTCACCATCGACGGCGCGAGCGGACAGTTCGACTGGACGGCGCGCATCGCGGCCGTGGTGGGCGTCGAGGCCGAGCTCGCCGAGGGGACCTGGGTCGGCGCCATGCTCGAGCCCGGCGCCTGCCTGCGCTCGCTCGAGGTCGTCGAGGCGGACCGGAGCTACGCGCTCGGAGGCTTCGCGTTCCACGGCGGACTCGCGCTCCGCGCCGAGCTGTGAGCGTCGCCCGGCCCGGCGCGCCGCCTCAGCGCGCGAGCCAGCCGCGCACGAGCCAGAACGCGAGCGCGGCGAGGACGGCAGCGATGCTGCAGCCGAGCGCGAGCTTGCCGTGAGCCCAGTCCGGGCTCCGCACGTCGGCGCGAGCGCGCGCGGCCTCGTCGCGGTCGTCGGCCGGCTCCTTGGGTGCTGCCTCGTCGGTCACGGCTTGTAGGGCGTCTCGTAGCCCGGCGCCGCATAGGCGTGCACCGCGAAGTAGGCGCGCAGGGCGGAGACCACGGGCAGCGCCCGAGCGCGGTCCCGGTCCCAGAGGTTGTCGAGCTCACCCGGATCGGCGTCGAGGTCGTAGACCTCGAGCGTGCCGCGCCGCGCATCCTCGACGGCCTTGAGCTCGCCGCGCCAGTACGCGCGGCGCATGCGGCCCTCGGCCGCGAGCGGCGGCCGCAGCGCGAGCGGCTGGCCGCGCCACGCGGGCAACAGGCTCACCCCGGCGAGCTCGGCCGGCACCGGCTGGCCGAACAGCTCGAGCAGCGTGGGTGCGAGGTCGACGAGGCCCACGCGCTCGGGGCGCGGCCCCGGTCGCACCTCGGGTCCCGACACGAGCAGGGGCACGTGCACGAGCTCCTCGTACAGGGTCTTCGTGTGGAAGAAGGTGCCGTGCTCGCCGAACGCCTCGCCGTGATCGGCCGTGACGATGAGGTGCCCCCGCCCGGGCAGGCGCTGCGCGAGCGTGCGCCGGATGCGGCCGACGTACGAGTCGACGAGGGCGACCTCGGAGAGGTAGCGCTCGAAGTCGCTGCCCTCGCGCCGGGCCCCGCGATCGTAGGGTGCGTGGGGCTCCATCACGTGGGCGTAGAACAACGCGGGGCCCGGCCCGACCCGCCGCAACGCGGCCACGAGCGGCTCGAGCACGTCGTGCACGAACGCGTGGCTGCGCCCGGTGCTGTAGACGTGCTCGGTGGCGAAGCCGCGCGCGATGCCGTACTCGCCGCTCAGGAACGACAGGCCGAGAAAGCTCTCGGTGTGCACGCCCGCCGCGCCGAGGAGCTCGGGAAAGCGCGGGCTCGGATCGTCCGCGGCGTAGAGAAAGCGACTCCGCCCCGTGCCGTGCTCGCTCCAGCGGAGCTCCGAGAAGTAGCGGCCCGTGAACAGGCTCGTGAGCGACACGCTCGTCTGCGAGCCGGGCGCGACCGCGCGCTCGAACCAGGCGCCCGACGCGCGGAGCGCCGCGAGGTGCGGCACGACGTCGTCGTGGTCACCGGCGACGACGTCGGCGCGCAGGGCGTCGACGGTGAGCAAAACGACCACCGGCTGCGCTGCGCGCACCTCGCGCGCGCGCGGCGCGAGCGACCGGGCGGCGAGCGCGTGCAGCCCCGCGTGGGCCGCCGGTGCCAGGGCCGGCGGCGGCCACGCGAGGCGCCCGATCACGAACGCGGGCGCGCTGCCCGGCTCGCGAAAGAGCGCGAGCCGCACCGCGTTCGGGGGCGGCACGAAGAGGGCGAGCAGGAGCGGCGCGGCGGCCGCGCGCTCGACCGCCCGCCCCAGGCGCGCCGGCTGCCACCCGGGCCAGACGACGAGCGTCGAGCCGATGAGCGCCGCCCCGGCCCACAGGGCTCCGGCGTGCACCTCCGGGTAGTCGTCGCGCGCCCACAGGTGCGCGAGCACGAGCACGGTGGCGCCGGCCGCGAGCGGCAGCGGCCGGAGCCAGCGCCGCCGCGCGAGGGCGCCCGCCGCGACCTGGGTCGCCGACACGAGGAGCCCGGCGCCGGCCACGTAGCCGGCGTAGACGACGCCCTCGGCCCGGCCGTCGAAGAGCCCCGACGCCTGGTTCCGGAGGTCCGGACCGAGCAGGGCCCACACGCCGAGCACGTTCAGTGCAGCGAGCGCGGCATGCGCGGCCGGGCTGCGCTCGCGCCCGAGGCGCGCGCACAGCCACGGGGGCAGCGCCAGCCCCACCCCTCCCGCGAGCACCGCCAGGGCGTCGAAGGCGTGGTGGCCGAGCCTCACCCACAGGCCACCGCGGGGCCACGGCGCGGCCACGGCAATCGCGACCGCGTTGGCGAGGACCACGGCCGCCGCACCCCAGAGGTAGCTCGCTGCGAGGGTGCTGCACGACGGCCACCAGCGCGGCAGCTGCCACGACCGAGCAGGGCTCGGTGCGGCGCCCGGAACGCGCTCGGCAGCCATCGGCTACCGCGGCCTCCACGCCGCACCGACGCGAGTGCCGCCTGCCCACGAGCGACGCGCGCGAAGTCGGCTATGGTGGCTGCCATGAGCTCTGCACGCCCCATCGCGATCCTCGTCACCGGCGAGCCGGTGCCGGACGTGCACGCGCGCTCCGGCTCCTTCGCCGCCATGATCGCGCGCACCATCGGGGACGCGTGGCCGCACGGCTTCGTGAGCTTCGACGTGCGCGAGGCCGAAGGCCGCGACGCGCTCGAGCGCCTCCCGTCCCTCCCAGCCGCGCTCGTCATCACGGGCTCGGCCGCCAACGTCCCGACCCGGGAGCCCTGGATCCTCGCGTGCGAAGCCCTGCTCCGCCAGCTCGTCGCGCGCGGCGTCCCGACCCTCGGCCTGTGCTTCGGCCACCAGCTCCTGGCCCAGGCGCTCGGCGGCGAGGTCGCGACGAACCCGGCCGGGCGCGAGATCGGCACGACGGCCATCGAGCTCGTCGCGCCCGATCCCTTGTTCGCCGGGCTCCCGGCGCGCTTCCTCGCGCAGGTGAGCCACGTGGACACCGTGGTGCGGCCCCCCGAGGGCGCCGTGGTGCTGGCGCGCTCGGCCCGCGACCGCCACCAGGCGCTCCGCTTCGGCCCCCGCTGCTACGGTGTGCAGTTCCATCCCGAGTTCGACCGCCAGGTGATCCTCGGCTACCTCGAGGCGCGCCGCGCGATCATCGCCGCGGAAGGAAAGAGCCCGGACGCCCTCATCGCCGCCGCCGAGGAGACGCCGCGGGCCGCCGAGCTGCTCGCGCGCTTTGCGCGCCAGCTGCTCGCTGGCTAGCCGGCCCGGCGCCGGCGCGTGCGCCCGCGGCGCCGTCCTGCGGGGCCGACGGCCGCGGCTCCGGCGGCGCGTGGCTCGGACCGTGCGTCTCCGGCACCCGCAGGTAGCCGCGCGCCAGGAAGGCGTAGAGGTCCTCGACGATCTGCTCGCGCGAGCGGCGGCTCGACGGGCGCTCCGCCTGCTCGATCAGCACCTCGCGGAGAGCTCCCATGGTGAGGCTCGCGTAGAGGCGCGTGTCGCCGGTCGCCACGATCCCGAGCCGCTGCCCCTCGACCAGGCTGTCGCTCAGCATGGCCTTGAGCCCCTCGTGGAAGAAGCGGATCTTGGCCGTGAAGGCCGGGTCGAGCCCGCTCGCGTGCGCGAACAGGATCTGCATCGTGTCCGCGTCGTCGACGAGCACGCTCAGGATCGCGCGGATGTTGTGCTTGATCTGCGCCGCCACGTCGCCGGCCGTGTCGACGCGCAGGATCGCGGCGCCGACGCGCGTGAACAGGTGATCGACGAGGTCCGAGAAGATGGTGCGCTTGTCGCGAAAGTAGAGGTAGACGGTTCCCTTGGCGACCTGCGCCGCCGCCGCGATGTCGTCGACCTTGGCCTCGTGGTAGCCCTTCGTCGCGAACACCCTGCGTGCCGCCCGGAGGATCTCGGCGCGCCGCTCTTCCTTCTCCATCGCCCGCTCACCCTAAATCAGCGCGCGCCCGCTGACCACCGAGGCCGTGGCGCCCGAGCGCGCGGAGCCGGCAGGGTTCGGAGGCTCCTCCGCGTCACGCGCCGTGGCTCGGTGCCTCCTCTGCAACTCGTCTCCAAGGACCCAGAAAGAGACAACCACCGAGACACGGAGACACGGAGAGCTGCACGGAGCCGGCGAAGTTCAGGGGCCCCTCCGTGTCACGCTCCGTGTCTCCGTGACTCCTCTGTAACTCGCCTCCAAGTACGCGGAAGATGACGAGCACGATGGTGCCTTCGCTGAGCCGTTAGCCGCTGCCAGAAGGAGGCAACAGGAAGCCGGTAGGGCGGGCGGCCGCCCGCCCTACCGGCTTCCTGTTCATCTCCTCTCTTCTCTCGCTCGGCGACGCTGTCTCCACCGACTCGCGGTGGTCGCGAGGATCGAGTTACTGCCTTGGCAAACCGGGCGGCTCGGCGCCCGCGCCGAGCTCCGTGGTTCGCCTCGTTCGGCCCGAGCCACGAGTGACTGCCTTGGCCATCTCGCACCGGGCACGGGCACGCACACGGACGCGAAACAGTCGGGCTCGGGCTCGGGCTCGGGCTCGGGCTCGACCAGGCCGTCGTTTCCCCGACGCCTAGAACCGCCCGAGCAGCCGCGGCGGCAGCCCGATCGCGGTCTCGACGACCAGCTCCGCGTCGGGGACGACCCCGCCCGGCTCGAGGCGCAGACGCGCGAGCACGCCCGCCGCCGCATCGGCGACGAAGCAGCGGCCGCACGCGTGCAGGCAGCGGACGTCACCGAGCGTGAAGGGCGGCGCGCTCCGCACCTCGGTCGCGTGGCCCGCGGCGTCGATCTCGAGCAAGGAGTCGGGCACGTCGGCCGCTCCGCCGAGCCCGTAGTGGCCGAGCGTGGTCACGAGCACTCGGTCTGCGCCGGCGAGGTCGACCGCGAAGCCGAGCGGCTCGCCCCCGAGTCCGCTCGCCGGCAGCTCGGCGACCACGCTCGGCGTGCCCGCGACGTCGACGAGCGCGAGGCCGGACGCGCCGACGGTGGGCAGGCTGTCGCCGCCGAAGTCCCCGCTGCACGCGACCGCGAGCCGGGTGCCGTCGTCGCTCGCCGCGAGCGCCGCGCAACCGTGGAGGTCGCCGAGCACGGTCACGCCCGCGAGCGCCTGCGACGCGACGTCGATCTCCGCGAGCCGCGACGGGAGCGAGCTCTTGAAGTCCGGTGCGTAGGCGGAGAGCAGCACGAACACGCGTCCGCCGGCCGTGCGCACGAGCCTGGCCGGGCGCGGCAGGTAGCCCGGCACCTCGATCGCGGGGCGCAGATCGATGCGCCCGGTGATGGCCGGCACCGAGGGGTCGATGACGAGCAGATCGCTGCCGGCATCGAAGGCGAGCGCGCCCGGCGTCGGATTGTCCTCGTAGCGCGCCACCAGGGCCTCCCCCGGACCGAGCGCCAGGTAGTCCTGCGGGTTCGAGGCGAAGCCCGTCGACACGTCGAGCTGCGCGCGCACCGTCGCCGTCGCGAGATCGACCCAGCTCAGCACCGCGGCCGGGTAGCGGTCGACGAGCACGATCTCGGGCCCGGCGACGGGCGCGGTGGGCACCACCACGTCGCCCGACAGCGGTGCCACGAGCCCCGGCGGCGCGGACGCCGACGACAGGAAGGAGCCCGACAGCGTCGCGCCGTCGCCGCCCACGAGCGCGACGTTGGTGGACTGGTAGTCCGTCTCGACCACGACGAGGCCACGCCCGCACGGCCCCTCGGGAAACGTGCCGCCCCCCGTCCCGGCGGGCGGGGTCGGCACGCCGCAGCCGAGCGCCGGCGCGAGCACGAGCGCCGCGACGGCGCGGACCGCGCGGGCGCCCGGGACCGCGGTCACCACGTCGCCTCCAGGCTCGCGTGCGCGGCGCGGCCCGCGAGCGGGTAGCCCACGAGGTCGAAGTGCCGCTCGTCGAGCAGGTTGGAGACGCGCGCGCGGACGGCCAGCGCGCGCTCGAAGAAGGCGAGCCCGAGCTCCTGCTCGAGGTCGTGCTGCGCCGGGAGCACCACGAGCCCGGCCGGGTCCGCCGTCCGCGAGGCGCGGTAGCGGTAGGCGACCCGCAGCGACAGGGCGCAGCAGCCGGGTGGTCCGAGCGCGAGCTCGCTCTCGAGCGCCGGGCCGAGCGCGAGGCGCGGCTCGAGCGGCACGAGATCGCTCGCGGTCGCCCGCGCCTCGCTCGTGTCACGCGCGTCGCCCGCCGCGGCCCCGAGCTCGAGCCGGAGCTCGCGCCCGCGGCCCGCGCCCGCGGCGAGCTCGGCACCGAGCAGGCGCGCGCTCGCGGCGTTGTACGGGCGCAGGACTCCGAGCGAGCTGCGCCGGTACGCGATGAGGTCGCTCGCGAAGCGCAGGTAGCCGAAGAGCTGCGCGTAGACGTCGACGCCCGCGACGTGGAGCGAGGCCGCGAGCCCGAGGTCGGCGGCGTAGCCGCGCTCGGCGCGGAGCTCGGGGTTGCCGCGCACCGTGGCCGACAGGCCGTGGAGCTCGGCCAGCGTCGGCACGCGCGCGTAGCGGCCGAGGTTCGCGAGCAGCGCGAGCGAGCCCTCGGGCTCGTCCGCGCGCGCGCCGTCCGGCGCGGGCTCGGAGGACCACAACCGCACGCGCGCGCCGAGCCGCCCGAGGGGCTCGAGCTCGTCGCACGGCCCCGCGTCTGCCGCCGCGCTCGGCTCGGCTCCGGAGCCGGACGTCCCGGTGTGGCCGGGTCCCGAGGCGTGCGTCCCGTGGCACTCGAGCGAGGCGATGGCGAGCACGTCGAGCCAGGCGACGGGGTGCAGATCGGCGTCCACCGTGGCCCGCAGGCTGCGCCGGGCGGCGCGCAGGGCCCCGACGGCCAGATCGCCCGCCTCGGCGCCGAGCCGCACGCCGAGGTCGAGCTCGGGGATCGGCGCCACCGTGAGCCAGGCGCGCGGTGCGAGGCGCGTCCCGGCGTGGCTCACGCTCGTGGCCCCGAGCCCGAGCTCGTGCCCGGGATCGTCGAGCCGGTAGCGGCTCACGAGCAGGCCGAGCTCGAGGCCGAGCGCGCAGCCGAGCGCCGCGTCGACGCCGGGGCAATCGAGCCGCGCGGCCACGGCGGCGAGCCCGCGGGCGAGGTGCGCACGCGCGCGCTCGGCCGGCGACACGAGCGGGCCGGGCAGTCCCGCGTCGCGCGCGAACGCGTTGGCCACGAGCGCGAGCGAGCCCGAGCGACCGACCGCGAGGCGCGCGACGGCCCACACGTCGTCGCTCGCCACGTCCGCGTTCGGCCTCCGGCGCGCGACGTCGTCGCCCGGATCGAAGAGCGTGCCGCCATCGTCGAGGTAGGGGTAGTCGCCCGTCTCGCGCGCGCGCCGGACGGCGAGGAGCGCGCCCGCGCGGGCGCTCCCGAAGGAGGCCGCGCCCGCGACCTCGGCGGCGCCGAACGAGCCGAGCCCGGCCCGGAGCGAGAGGCGCGGGCCCGCGGGGAGGCGCGGCTCGAGCAGGATGGCGCCCCCGAGCGCGAGCTCACCCGCGCCGCGCGGCGCGTGGCCGCGGTAGACTTCGATGCGGTCGAGCATCCAGGGTGGCAAGGCCGAGAGATCGGCCGTGCCGGTGAGGTCGTCGTTCAGGCGGAGGCCGGCGAGATAGACCGGCGTCTGCGCGCTCGTCGCGCCCCGGATCGACGCCGTGGCGAGATCGCCCGCGCCGCCCGTCCGGCGCGCCTCGACGCCGGGCGCCCGCCCGAGCGCGTCCGCCAGGCTCGCCCCCGGGGCCGCGAGCCGCTCGGTGCGGATGACGTAGCCGGGAGCCGAGGGATCGCGCGCGAGCTCGGTCGGCGCGCGGGGCGGCTCGGCCCGCACGTCCACCTCGATCGCGCCGGACTCGCCCTCGGGCTGCGCCCACGCGTGGGCCGCCGGGCCCGCGAGCCAGGCTGCGAGCGCCGAGGCCCCCGCACGCCCCCAGCTGCGACGGCCGGACATCTACGGCGCGCAGCTCGGGTGGACGATCCCGACGGCGTCGAGGTCGAGCACGCTCGCGAGATCGGGGCGGTCGACGACGCGCACGAAGCGCGCCTCGGCGAGGCCGACGTCGGCGAGGTCGAACGGGTCGCCGCCCGAGGTCTCCGGGTCGACCGGCCCCGCGTCGCCGTCGAGCAGCACCGGGTGCCAGCCCGCGCAGGAGCCGTAGGGGGGCGGAGCCGTGTCGTCGGCGCTGCACGGGAACGCGACAAAGGTGACGCCGTCGGCGCTGACCGCGACCGTCCCGAGCTCGGCGAACACGAGGTCGGGGTCGCCGAGCGGCTGGAACGGGTTCTCGAACACGACGAAGTCCGCGCCGGGCCCGTCGACGATGGCGGTGTCCCCGAACGCGAGGGTGACTTCCCCGCCGTCGCCGAGCGACACGACGTCGAGCGAGCCCGAGGCGACGCCCCCGCCGTGGGGCGGACCGAGGACGATGGCCGGCATCGCGTCCTGCCCGAAGCTCTGCCCGGGTCCGAAGGTGACGCTCACGACCTCGGTCGCGAAGGCGTCGCAGGCGCTCGACGCGCCGCCGCCGCCGCCCGTGAGCGACACGTGCACGTGCGAGCCTCCTTGCCCCGCGCCGCCCTCGGCCGCCATGCCGCCGACCGCACCCGACTCGGCACACCCGCCGAGCCCGAGCAGAGCCCCGAGCCCGAGCGCGACCGCGAGCCACCTCCGCCCGCGTCGCACACCCGACCGCCTGTTGCCTTCCATCGCTCACCCCGCGCTGCACCCGGGGACCGCGTGGGGGCTCGACGCGCCTCGTCGGCACGCCGCACGCCCTCACCTTCAGCGATGGACGAAGGCGGCTCTCGCCGCGCCCGCCGCTCGCCCGAGCCCCGGAGCAAGACCGGACATGGTCGAGCCCCGTGACCCACGGAGCCCTTCCGGTTGCGCGCGCAGCAGGTCTCCTGGCTCCCGGATCGTCCTCCGGCGAGGCCTTCCCAGGCGAGTGCCCACCTCGTCGAGGTGGGAGCCCATCCCAGTGGCGTCGTCTCGCCTTCGTCCCCGGTCACAGTGGCGGGGGCCGCGCCGGACTCGCCGCCGTCCTCGTGGGCGGACGGCTACACCGGCTTCCCTCTTCGGCCCGGCCGCGCGCACAGCGAGCGGCCGGATCTGCCGGCGCGCTCTCGTGCCCGAGCTCGCGCCGACTGCGTGCGTGGCGGGCAGGAGCGCCCGCTCATCCATCCATAGAGGATGGCGCGCGCACCGGTCAAGGGCCGAGCCCGCCCGAGCTCGCTGGCGTCTCGCGTCCGCTCGGCCGGGCGTCGGAACCTTGCGCGCGGTCCCACAAAGTTGACCGACCACGCCATCCATGCGAAACGTCAAGGATATGCGGCGAGGACTGTGGCTCGGCCTGGTCGGTGTTCTGGGGCTCGGCGCAGCCTCGCCCGCGCTCGCGAACGATCCGCCGAAAGCGGCCGGAGGCAAGCCGCCTGCGGGGGCGCCGACCGCCCCGAAGGCGCCGCCGGGCGGCGAGCCCAAGCCCGCCGCTCCGCCGCCGAAGGTACCGGGCAAGCCCCCTGCCCCGAAGCCCTCGGCCGGCAAGCCCACCGCCCCGAAGCCGGCCGGTAAGCCGGCCGCACCCGCCAAGCCCGACAAGAAGCCTGGCAAGCCGCGAGCAGACCGCCCCCTGCCGAGGCTCCCGGGCAGCAAGCCCGGCGAGCCCGACGAGTCCGTCCGCCAGATCCTCACGGCCGATTACTCCACCGCCCCACGCGCCGCGAGCGTCGCACCGGAGGTGGAGCGCATGCGCGAGGTCGATCGCCTGCTGTTCCCGCCGGGCGAGCGCCCCTCGCCCGGTGGCGCCGACGGCAGCGGCCCTTCGCTCCGCGTGACCGGCCTCCCGACCGCGGCGCCGGCGGCCGCTCCGACCCCGGCGGCGGCGACGCCGCTCGCGAGCGACCTCGCATGGCTGAGCCAGCTCGATCTGCCGGACGTGCCGGTGCGCTTCACGCCCGCGCTCGTGCGCTACCTCGCCTACTACAAGGAGGATCCGAAGGGCCGGGCGCTGCTCGCGTCGTTCGTGCGCAAGAGCGGGCGCTACCGCGACGGGATCCTGAAGGTCCTGCGCCAGGAGCACCTGCCCGAGGCCCTCCTGTGGCTCGCCCTGGTCGAGAGCGGCTTCGACCCGAGCGCCTACTCGCACGCCGGAGCCGCGGGCCTGTGGCAGTTCGTGCCGGAGACCGCGCGCATCTACGGCCTGACGGTGAGCCGGCGCGTCGACGAGCGGCTCGATCCGGAGCGCGCGACGGTCGCGGCCGCGCGCCACCTCGGCGATCTGCACAAGCGCTTCGGCTCGTGGGAGCTCGCGTTCGCCGCGTACAACATGGGCTTCGGCGGGCTGCTCACGTCGATCCGGAAGTACAACACCAACGACTTCTGGGAGCTCGAGCGGCTCGAAGCGGCGCTGCCCTATGAGACGGCGCTCTACGTCCCCAAGATCCTCGCGGTCGCCGTCGCGACGAAGAACTGCGCCGTCTTCGGGTGCGACGGCGTCACGCTCGACAAGCCCGAGCCCTTCGACGCGGTCGCGGTCGGGCCCGGCGTCAGCTTCGAGTCGATCGCCGACGCGAGCGGCGCGAGCCTCGCGGAGCTCGCGCAGCTGAACCCGGCGTTCGCCGGGACGCGCACCCCGGCGCTCGAGGCGAGCGAGACGCCGCGCACGAGCTGGACGGTGCGCGTGCCCGCCGGCAAGGGCGAGCGCACCGAACGGGGGCTCGCGGCCGGCGACGCCGTCGGGGCCGCGCTCGCGGGCGAGACGGTGCGCTGGGGCGAGACCCTCGACGGCATCGCGGAGCGCCACGGGACGAGCCGCGCAGCGCTCGAGCGGCTGAACGACCTCGCGAGCGGCGAGCCGGCGCGACCGGGCACGGCGCTGCTCGTCCCGAAGAACACGGTCGCCGCGAAGACCGCCTCCGGTCCGAAGCCGGTGGTCGTCGTTCCGGACGAAGACTTCGGCACGGCGGACGCGCGCCGCATGCTGTACCAGGTCGTCCACGGCGACACGGTGGGCGACGTCGCGCGCGTGTGCGGCGTGTCGGCCGAGGACGTCCGGCGCTGGAATCACCTCGACGTGCACGCGGCCCTGCAGGAGGGCATGCGCCTGCAGCTCTTTCTGCCGCCCGACCGAGCGCCCGCGAACGCCGTCCTCGCCGATCCGGCGGACTTCGAGATCCTGAAGGTCGGCTCCGACCCGTTCTTCGCACACTTCGAAGGCAAGAAGGGGCGGCGCCGCCTGGAAGTGACGGCGCGGGCCGGCGACACCTGGCGGAGCATCGCGCAGCGCTACGGGCTCACGCTCGGACAGCTCGAGCGCATCAACCACCGCAGCCGCGGCAGTCGCCTCCTCGCCGGCGAGTCGGTGGTCGTGTATGCGCCGTCGGGCGCCGCGCCACTCGGCCCCAGCGCCGCGACCGCCGCCGCGGCGCCGCCGGCCGCCATCGAGAACGACCTCGCGCTCGCCGTCGAGCCGGACGCCACGGATGCGGTCGAGGCCGCCCTGCCGGCCCCGTCCTCGAGCGACGAGCCGCCGGCGGTGCCGAGCCCCACCACCCCCGCGAGCCCGCGGTCGACGACCGGCGGTTGACGCGCCGCGCTCAATTCTCGACACCGCCCGGCGGCCGAGTCTATGTTGATGGCGAGCGCCCTCTGGAGCCGCCTCCCCCGATCCCGATGCCGCGGGCTCAGCTAAACACCGCACCAGACCCCCTGGTCTTCCGTTCCTACGCGCTGACGCACGTCGGGCGCCGCCGCAAGCAGAACGAGGACGCGTTTCTCCGGGACGACGCCATCAACCTCTGGATCGTCGCCGATGGCATGGGCGGCCACGCCGCTGGCGAGGTCGCGAGCTCCGAGGCGGTCGACACCGTGTTCGGCATGGTGAAGCGGGGCCTTCCGGCCCTCGGCGACACGCGCCGAGTCCTCGACGAGAACCTGGTGGCGCAGGCCTCGCGCCTGGTGGAGAGCGCCATCCAGGCGGCGACCTACATGGTGTTCGCCATCAGCGAGGTCGAGAAGGCCAAGAGCGGCATGGGCACGACCATGAGCGTCGCCCTCGGCGTCGGCAACGTGCTCGTCACCGGGCAGGTCGGTGACAGCCGCATCTATCAGGTGCGCGACGACATGGTCACGCAGCTCACCGAGGACCACACCCTCGTCGCCTGGCAGGTCAAGCAGGGTCTCATCACCCAGCAGGAAGCCGCCGTGTCGCCGCACCGCAACGTCATCACGCGCAGTGTCGGCGGCCGGGACTACGTCGAGGTCGACATCTCGGTCCTCGACCTCAAGGCCGGCGACCGCTACCTGCTCTGCTCCGACGGCCTGCACGGCTACCTCGACGACGTGGAGATCCCCGACCTCGTATCCCTCGGCGGCGACGCCGCGGTCGAGGCCTTCGTCGGGCTGGCCAACGAGCGCGGCGGCAGCGACAACATCACCGTCGTGCTCGTCGAAGTCGACGTGGTCTGACTCGACTTTCGCCCTTTCGGGCGAAGCACTCGTGGCTTCAGGCTCCGGGCTCGTAGGGCGGGCGGCCGCCGCCACGAGCAAGTGAAAACGGGCGGCAGGCCCGGCGTCCAGAGGGTCAGTCGGGTAGCCCCGGGCGGTTGCCCGCCCGGGGCCCCCACGGATCCGGACGTGCGGAACTACCGCATCCGGCTCTTCGAGTGGGGGGTTCGCTAAGCTAGCCATGTAGCGGGCGGAGCACAGGGAGGTGCGGCAGTGG
>JACRDA010000111.1 GCA_016212965.1 Myxococcales bacterium | reverse complement strand
GCCGACGCTCGAACGCCTCGTGCGCACCTGCCCCGTGACGCCCGAGCTCCTCGACGCGGTCGCGCGCTTCGGCAACCCCGGCTCCTGGGCCTTCCTCGCGCACCACCTCGCCGACCCCGAGCTCCAGCACGCCGCCGCGGCTGCGCTGACCACCCTGTTTGGCGACCCTGGCGAGACCGACCCGGTCGCCGAAGGCGGGTGGGAAGCGATGATCGGGCGCCTGCGCCTCGACCCCGACCGACGCTACCGGCGGGGCAAGCACTGGTCCCCGGACGTCGTGACCGAGGAGTGCCGCGCGGGCGACCTCTGCCGCGTCGCGACCGAGCGCAGGCTCGACGAGCTGCGGGCGTCCGGTGGGCGGGTTCTGGGTCCAGTTCGCGCGCTGCATGGGTGGGGAGCGAGCATGCACGGGCGGGAGTAGCGCGGACGCGCGCTGAAGTCTCACATGGACGGCACGATGAACTGGCGCGCTTTCGCCTACACCTTCAACGCGTTCGAGCACTGGGGCTCGATGGTGAACTGCGCCGCCGTCGCTCGCGCCGTCGCGGCCGACATCGGCGCCGGCAGGGCGCTCGCCGATGTTCCCGTCGAGGCGCTCCAGACGGCGCTCTTCATGGCGGCGCGCGCCGAGCACCGGTCCCGGGCGTGGGTCGAGCACACGCCCGTGGAGGACGCCGTCTTCGCCGAGCTCGTCCGGCGCCAGGGCGAAACCTGGATCGCAGCGCAGCTCGATCCGCCTGAAGGTGCCCGAGCGCGGACCCGCCGAGGCCGCCGCCCACCGGCGTGTCCGGCCTGCGGCTCGGCCGGGCCCGTGCGCATCCTCTACGGGGAGCCGACGCCGGAGGCGGGTGCAAGGGCCGAACGGGGGGAGATCTGGATCGGCGGGTGCTGCTTCGACGGGGACGGCACCGATCCGGCTTGGAAGTGCCTGGAGTGCGGCAAGGAGTTCTCGCCTCCGCGAAGGCCGGGGAAGCCCCGGGTGTAGTAGTCGTCTGGCGGCACCGATCAACATGAGCGCTGAACTGGAAGTCTCCGTCCCGTGTTCGTCGTGCCCTGCGCAGGTGGTGCCAGGTCAGACTCGATGTCATGGGTGTGGCTCTGCGGTCACGATGGGGCTTCGTAGGGCGCTGCGGAACGTGTCAACGAGTTTGAGAAGGTCGTTGATGGAGTTTAGTGAGCGTGTGCGGTGTACGGCCCGGCGCCTGTCACGCCGCTCGCATCTCGAGATCGATCGCTGCGCGTCTCGACCGCAAGCGGCGCGCCAGGCGCCTGCGTGGGCTTGTTGATCCAGACCTCGCGGGCCGGTCGCGCGGCGATCGGGCGGCCGCGTGGGAAGCGCTCGGGGTGCGCCGCGAAGGCGCTGTCGAGGACGACCTGGCGCTCGGCGACCCGCTGCTCGACCAATCCGTGATGGACGTCGGCGGGAGTCAGCATGCCGAGCGCCGAATGGTGGTGCTCGTCGTTGTACCAGGCGATGAAGTCGGCGCTGTGGGCGCGCGCGTCTTCGACCTCGCCGAAGCGCTCGGGGAACTGAGGCCGGTACTTCATGGTCTTGAACTGGGCCTCGCTGAAGGGGTTGTCGTCGGAGACGTGAGGGCGCGAGTGGGTCTTGGTGACGCCCAGGTCGGCCATGAGCAACGCGACGGGCTTCGAGGTCATCGACGTGCCGCGGTCGGCGTGGATCGTGAGTTGCCCGGGCTCGACGCCCTGGCGCGCGCAGGTCTCGGCGAGGAGCCGTTTTGCGAGCGCCGCCGATTCGGCGTGCGCCACCATCCACCCGACGACGTAGCGGCTGAAGACGTCGAGGACCACGTACAGGTAGTAGTAGGTCCACTTCGCCGGCCCGAGCAGCTTCGTGATGTCCCAACTCCAGAGCTGGTTCGGCGCGGTGGCGAGCAGCTCCGGCTTCGCGTACGCCGGGTGGCGAAGCTGATTGCGCCGCTCGCGCAGCTCGGCGTTCTCCGCGAGGATGCGATGCATCGTGCGCACCGAGCACAGGTACCGGCCCTCCTCGAGCAGCATCGCGTGCACCTCGGCGGGCGCCAGGTCCACGAAGCGCGGCTCGTGCAGGACGTCGAGAACGGCCTTGCGCTCGGGCGCGGGGAGCCGTCGCGGCGGCGACGGTCGGCGCCGTCTCGGCCCGTACACGGGCACGCGCAGCCGGTAGTACGTGGCCACGGCCACGCCGAAGGCCGCGCACGTCGCGAGCACCCCGAGGGAGGGCGCGACCGCCAGCACGGTGTCCATCACTCCTCCTCCGGCGGCTCGGGCGGAAGTTCGATGCCCAGTAGCTGCGAGAGTTTTTTTGGCTCTTCGTCGGAAGTCGGGCCAGCTGATCTCGCGGGGTTGGGGGCGCCGCGCGGGAGGTTGCAGGCATGTTGATGCGCCTCGCGAGGGACTGCGGAGCCTGGCACGGCGCTCGCAGCCCGAGATCGATCGCTGCG
>JACRDA010000110.1 GCA_016212965.1 Myxococcales bacterium | reverse complement strand
TCTTCCATGACGGGGCTCAATCACACGGCCCACACGCTCGCTGTCTACGCTTCGTCGCCACGGTCACCCGTTCGCTTTTCAGGGCACAGTGACGCAAGACTCGCTTCCGGCTGTGCCTTTCGGCCTTGACCGGGCGGGGTTGGCTACCCGCGGGGCGTCTTCGTGAGGTTTCTGCTTGCTCAGCTCATCGCATCCTCCTCACACAGGCAGGCGTCGGCACGCCCCGACGCGTCTTGGCGCACCAAGAAGAACAGAAGGGCAGAAGGCGGCGCTGGGGACAGCGCCGCGGGGACGACACGCCGGGCTTCTGATCCTCTCGTCTTCTGGTCTTCTGGTCTTCTTGTGACCGCTGCTCCTGCCTGCACGGCCGAGTTTTCACTTACTCGTGGCGGCGGCTGCCCGCCCTACCGCCTTCCTGTTCCTCACTCTGGAATTCTCGGAGATTCGGCGGCGCGACTTGGCGCACTCGAGGCCGCACCCGTGGCAACGACCTCGAACGGCTGGTGGCGCGAAACGCCGCGCACGAGTGCGGGCGCGTATACTGTGCCGACCGATGCGGACCGAACGGGTGTGTCGCGAGCTCGGCGTCGCGCCGGGCGACGGCGTCATCGCCCGGCTCGACGGGTGGCTCGAGGCGCTGCGGAGCTGGAACCGGAAGATCGACCTCACCGCGGCGCGCGGCGAGGACGAGCTCACGGACCTCATGCTCGCCGACGCGGCGCTCCTGTCCCTGCACGTGCCGCCCCCGCCGGCCGAGCGAAGCGCGCCCGCCGAGCCCGTGCGGGTCGTGGACGTGGGCACGGGGGCCGGCGCGCCCGGGCTCGCGCTCGCCATCCTGCGACCCGACTTACGGATGTGCCTCGTGGAGCCCTTGCAGAAGCGCGTCGCCTTCCTGCGCTTCGTGTGCGGCAAGCTCGGGCTCGAGCCGCCGCGGGTCGAGATCGTCGCCGGGCGCGCGGAGGGCCTCGGGTCCCGGCGCTTCGACGTCGCCGTGTCGCGTGCCACGCTCGCCCCGGAGGCGTGGCTCGCCCTCGGGGCAACCCTCGCCCCGGAGGTCTGGGTGCTCCTCGCGCGCGAGGCGCCACCCGAGGCGCCGGGGCTGCGCCTCGTCGACGATCTCCACTACCGCTGGCCGCTCACGGGCGCCCTGCGCCGGGCCGTGCGGTACCGCTCGACCGCCCCCTGAGCCACGCCCCGAGCGCCGCCTCCTCCGAACTTGGCCGCACGCGCGGGGGCGTGGGAACTACGCGGAGCATGAGCCCGAGTCGCGCGCGCCACCTGTCCGAGAGCCCCGCCGCGCCCGAGAGCGAGCTCTTGCTCCTGCGACGGCTCGCGAGCGAGCGCGCGCTCGGCCGCAAGGAGCGCCCGACCACGGTGCACCTGCTCGCCGTCCTGTGCGGCCGCGAGGGCCCGGCCCAGGAGCTGCTCGCGGCGCGCCGCCTCGACGAGGCGACGCTGCTCAAGGCCGGTCGCACGTTCGACGAGCAGCTCTCGGATCCCATCGGGCGCGCGCTCTCGGCGGCGCGCGTGCTCGGGCGCCGCACGGGCATGCCGGCCGCGCGCGGCCCGCAGCGGGGCGTGCAAGCGGGTGCGCTCCACGTGCTCATCGCGCTCCTGTCCGACCGGCAGCTCGCCGCCTACCGCGCGCTCGCGCAGTGCGGCGTCGACATCGCACGCCTGCGCGCCGAGTCCATCGAGCACGCGCACGGGCGCCCGGCCACGACGCACGACGACTCGCGCCTCGCCGAGCTCGTCGCCGTGCCGGCCCGGAGCAGCGCTCGGCCCACCCCCAGCCCCGCGAGCTCGCGCCGCCCGACCGCCACGGCCGTGACGCTCACGCCGCAGCCCCCGAGCGACGCCCGCTCCGCTGCGACGCGCTCCACGGCGCCGCCCGCCGCCGAGGCCGTGCCGCTCGTCGCGAGCGCGGCGCAGGCGCGCGAGGCGAGCCCACGCGACGCCTCCGACCCGCACGCGCCGGGTGCGCACGCGCCCGCGCCACCCATCGTGGTCGCGAGCACTGCGACGCTCGCCCGGAGCCACGGGAGCGCGGTGGCGGTGCCGCTGTCCGAGCTCGCGCAGAGCCGGCTGCCGCCGGCGCGCGGGCGCGCGCGCCGGCCCGCGACCGCCGCCTGCGCCGACACGCGCGCGCTCGAGCTCGACGCGAGCACGCAGCCACTCCTTCACGCGCTCGGCCGCAACCTCACGCTCGCAGCCGCCACGGGCGA
Source organism: Myxococcales bacterium (assembly GCA_016212965.1). Taxonomy (GTDB): domain Bacteria; phylum Myxococcota_A; class Polyangia; order Polyangiales; family Polyangiaceae; genus JACRDA01. The sequence goes on along the minus strand of JACRDA010000110.1, from coordinate 14,096 downwards.
GGCCGACGCCGTCGTCGGGCGCGACGGCGAGATCGAGCGCGCGCTCGACGTGCTCGCCAAGCGCCACGCCCACAATCCGCTGCTCGTCGGGCCGGCCGGCGTCGGCAAGACGAGCGTCGCGCGCGGGCTCGCGGCGCGCCTCGCCGAGGAGACGCCGACGCCGCGCATCCTCGTCGAGCTGTCGCCCGCGGCCCTGCTCGCGGGCACGCAGGGGCGCGGCGCGCTCGCCGAGCGTCTCGCGGCCGTGGTCGAGGAGGTCCGGAGGAGCGCCGGGCGCATCGTGCTCTTCGTCGACGATCTCGACGAGCTCGTGGCGGGCGGCGCGGACGAGGTCGCCGGCGAGCTCAAGACCGCCCTCGCCTCGGGCGCCTTCGCCCTCGTGGGTGCGACGACCCCGGCGGGCCACCGGCGCGCCATCGAGAGCGACGCCGCGCTCTGCCGGCGCTTCAGCGTCATCGACGTCGAGGAGCCCGACGTCACGAGCGCCTGCGCCATGCTGCGGGCCGCGGCCGAGGGGCTCGAGCGCCACCACGGGCTCGGCTACCCGGAGGCGCTGCTCCGGGCCGCGAGCGAGTGGTCCGCGCGCTTCGTCACCGGGCGGGCCCTGCCGGACAAGGCGGTCGCCGTGCTCGATCTCGCCGGGGCACGCGCCCGGCGCGCGCTCGATCGCGCGACCCCGCCCGCGTCGGGTAGCTCCCGCTCCCGCCCGCGCGCGGTCTCGGATGCGGACGTCGCGGCGGTCGTGTCCGAGATGAGCGGCGTACCGGTTGAGCGGCTGCTCGAGACCGACGGCGAGCGCATGCTGCGCCTCGAGCGCGATCTCGGCCGGCGCGTCATCGGCCACGCCGACGCGCTCGGGCGCATCGCCCGCATCCTGCGCCGCAACGCCGCGGGCCTGCGCGGCGCGCGCCCCATCGGGAGCTTTCTCCTGCTCGGCCCGACGGGCGTCGGCAAGACCGAGACGGCCAAGGCGATCGCCGCGGCGCTCTTCCACAGCGCGGACGCGATGACGCGCATCGATCTGTCCGAGTACGCCGAGAGCCACGCGCTCGCGCGCCTCATCGGCGCGCCGCCGGGCTACGTCGGGCACGAGGCGGGCGGAGCCCTCACCGAGGCCGTGCGACGCCGCCCCTACCAGGTGGTGCTGCTCGACGAGATCGAAAAGGCCCACCGCGACGTGCTCGAGACCTTCCTCCAGGTGCTCGACGAGGGCCGCCTCACCGACGGCCGCGGCCGCAGCGTGGACTTCAAGAGCACGGTCATCGTGCTCACCTCGAACCTCGGCGCGGGCGAGATGCGCGCCGCGCGGCACGAGAAGCGCGTCGGCTTCGGCGCCGTGCGCCCGGCGACGAGCGAGCCCGGCGACGACGGCCCCGAGGCGACCGAGCGGCAGCGCAAGATCGCCCTCGAGGCGGCGCGCGCCGCCCTGCCCCCCGAGCTCTACAATCGCCTCGACGAGGTGCTCGTCTACCGCGCCCTCGCGCACGCCGACGTCGCGACCATCGCCGACAAGCTCCTCTCGGAGCTCGCCGCGCGCCTCGGCGAGCGAGCCATCGAGCTCGCGGTCGGTCCGGGCGTCGTCGACGCGCTCCTCGCCGCGGGCGGCTTCGATCCGGAGCTCGGCGCCCGCCCCATGCGCCGCACCATCGCGCGCCTCGTCGAGGCCCCGCTCGCGGAGCTCATCCTGCAAGGGCGGCTCGGCCGCGGAGCGACGGCGAGCGTGCGGGTCGTCGCGGGCGAGATCGCCGTCGGCGCGGACGCGTAGGCGGCAGCTCGGCACCGCAGGCAGAGCAGAGGTCACAAGAAGACCAGAAGACCAGAAGACCAGAGGTCAGCTGGATCTTGTGATCACGGGCACCTACGACACCTCTCCCGCCGCTCTCACTCGATTTCGAAGAGCCTTCGTGGCAGGCCCGATTGCCGGATGATCGACAGCAGGGTTCCGATCCGGAGCTCCGCGTGATCCGGGACAGGGACCGTGGTCGTGGTCGTGGCGCTTCGGCGCTGCATCACGATGTGGCTGCCGCGCCGGCGCACCTGGGCAAAGCCCTGGGCCAGCAGAACCGCGCAGACCTCTCGCCCCGAGAGGGTGCGCAGTCTACCCAACGGCAACCTCGACCCGCGTGACGAAGACCTCGCTGCGGAGCCGGCTCTCGACCTCCGACGGATCGGCCGTCTCGAAGAACAGCTCGAGCGCTTCCACGAGGTTCTGGCGCGCTGTCTCGACCGAATCACCTTGACTGGCAACGTCGAGCTCCGGGCACAGGGCAACGTAGCCGGCGCCTTCGCGCTCGATGATCGCCGTGAGCTGATGCGTCCGCTTCATCGTGACACCGCTTCCGGTTGTTGTTCGCACGCTGCTCGGTCCGATGGTCACGCCGTCGTCGCCTGCCGTCGTCCCAGCTTAGCACGGGCGCGGCGCTCTTCCTCGCGTGCGGGGGCGGCTGACTCGACTACCGCCCTTTCGGGCCTAAGTCTCGCCGCTGCAGGGATCGGGCTTCGGCGGCTCAGCCGCGGCTCGACGGCGAGCGTGCGGGCCCCGTCCGTCCATCCCTTGCCTTCGTGGTAGCCTGAGACGAGATCCCTCGCGTCGAGGGCGCAGTCGCAGGCGGGGGCGTGGTCATGCACGGACTGACGAGGCTCTTCATCGGTGGGACGCTCCTCACGTGCATGGTGGCGTGCGATACGAGCGCCAGGCGCCCGGAGCCGCTGCCCGGCACGTCGGTCGTCCTCCAGCGGCTGTACCTCGGGCTGAGCATCGACAAGGTCGACCTCCTGCTCGACGTCGACAACAGCCGTTCGATGGCCGACAAGCAGCGCATCCTCGCGCTCGCGGTCCCGAGGCTCGTCGCCGCGTTCGCGAGCCCGAGGTGTGTGGATCCGCTCGACGGCGATCTCGACCTCGACGGCGACGGCGTTCCGGACGCGATCGTCCAGCCGACCGACCCGTTCGACCCATGCCCGATCGTCACGCTCGGCGGCACGGCGTACGGGACGCAGCGCGAGCTGGCTCCGGTGAGGGACCTCCACATCGGTGTCGTGACGTCGAGCCTCGGCGGCCACGGCTCCGACTCCTGCACCGGCGCCGACGGCCCGACCGACGACGACCGCGGTCACCTCGTGTCGCGCAGCGACGCCGCGAGCCCCGGCCTCGTCCTCGACACGTACCCCTACGGAGATCCCGTGGACCTCGGCTTCCTCGCGTGGGACCCGACCGCAGCGCTCGAGCCGCCGGGCGATGCCTCGCTCCCGCACCTCACCGACGATCTGCGGCGCATGGTGACCGGCGCGGGCGAGGTCGGGTGCGGCTTCGAGGCGCAGCTCGAGAGCTGGTATCGGTTTCTCGTCGATCCGAGCCCGTACGACACGATCGAGGTCCAGACGGTCAACGGCGCCGACGTGGCCGTGCTCCTCGGCACCGACGACGCCTTGCTCGCAGAGCGCCGGGCTTTCCTGCGCCCCGACTCGCTCCTCGCGATCGTCATGCTCACCGACGAGAACGACTGCTCGATCCGGGACGGCGGGCAGTACTTCTTCGCGGCGCAGACCTACGCGCCCGGCACGACGTCGCCCTACCACCTGCCGAAGCCGCGCGCCGCGTGCGCCACCGATCCGAACGACTCGTGCTGCCGCTCCTGCGGTCAGCCTCCGGCCGCCGGCTGCGACACGTCCGGGGACGTGTGCGGCGACCTCGAGCCCCTCGACGATTCGCTCGGGCTGCGCTGCTTCGACCAGAAGCGCCGCTTCGGCATCGATTTTCTGCAACCGCTCGATCGCTACGTCACGGCCCTGACGGCAACGCTCGTGCCGGACCGCCAGGGCAACCTGTTCCAGAATCCGCTCTTCACGGATCTCGATCAAACCGACGGGTACGTGGGCATCCGCGACCCGAGCCTCGTCCTGCTCGTCGGCATCGTGGGCGTGCCCTGGCAGGATGTCGCGCGGCGCGACGCGAACGGCGTGCCGAGCCTGCTCGCGGGCCTCGACCCGAGCGGCCACGCCGTCGGGGGCCTGCAAAACGGTGACGAGCTCGCCGCGAACGGCACCTGGGACATCATCCTCGGCGACCTCCTCGCTTACGTGCCGCCGAGCGATCCGCTCATGATCGAGTCCATCGATCCGCGCGTCGGCACGAATCCGCTCACGGGCGACCCGCTCGTGGGCGCTGGACCGAACGCCCCGACGAATCCCATCAACGGCAAGGAGCGGAGCATCCCGAACAAGAGCGACCTGCAATACGCCTGCATCCTCGCGCTGCCGTCCTGCGTCAGCGCGGCCGACTGCGGCGGCGCCGAGGATGCGTGCATCGACGGCCATTGCGCGCGCGACTGCACGAGCCCGAACATCCCGGGCTGCGAGTGCGGCGATCCGGCGAACGACAATCCGCTCTGCTGGAACGGTTCGGCCTTCGGCACCGACCAGCGCGCCGCCAAGGCCTATCCGGGACGCCGCGAGCTCCACGTGCTGAAGCAGCTCGGCGACCAGGGCCTCGTCGCCTCGATCTGCCCGGCGCAAATGGACGACGCCACGGCACCCGACTTCGGGTACTCGCCGGCGGTCCAGGTCGTCGTCGACTGGCTAGAGCAGCGCACGCGCCGGTCCCACGGCGTGTGCATGCCTCACTCCCTGGCGCCGAACGCCGCGGGGCAGGTGCCGTGCGGCGTCATCGAGGCGAAGTGGGCCGTCGATGGTTGCACGGGGGGCGGCGGCTCGCGCCGCCCGGTGGCTCCCGAGAACCAGGCCGTCGCCGATGCCGTGGCCGCCGATGCGCCGGCTCCGGGCTGGAACGAGTACTGCGAGATCCTCCAGCTCGCCGGTGCCGAGCTCGACCCGTGCCAGAACGACCCGAGCGACGCCGGCTCCGTGCACGGTTGGTGCTACGTCGATCCGAGCGCGGTGCCGCCGCTCGGTAGCCCCGAAGTCGTCGCGAGCTGTCCGTCGACCGTGAAGCGCCTCGTCCGCTTCGTCGGACAAGGCCAGGGCGCACCGGGCGCGACGCTCTTCCTCGCGTGCGGGGGCGGCTGACCCCGGCGTCCTCTGCGAGACCCCACGCCGCACATCGACTAACCTTCGCGCCGAGGGCGATGACTTCGCGAGGCCAGAGTCCCGGGAGGCGCACGGTCGGTGCAGGAGCCGCGGCGCTCGGCCTCGCGCTCCTCGCGCCGTGTCTCGCGAGCGGGCACGCGCACGCCGGCGATCCGCCGCGCCCGCTCGCAGAGACCGCCTCCGAGGTGCTCGGGCGCGGGGAGCACCAGACCGAGCTCGGCACCGAGGACGGCGCGCTCGCGTGGCCCGGCGAGGCGCGCGGGGGCGACGGGCTGCCGGTCGGCGTGGGCGTGGGCGGCTCGCGCTCGAAGCCGGGCCAGAAGGCCCGCGAGCCGGTCGAGGACCGGCGCGAGCCCGCCGGGCGCCCGAGCCCAAGCGCCCGCGAGCCCGCCGAGCGCCCGAGCCCGAGCGCCCGAGGGCCCGCCGAGCGCCCGAGTCCGAGCGCCCGAGAGCCCGCCGCGAAGAGGCCGCCGCACGACGAAGACCCCGACGTCGAAGAGGACCGGCGGCGAGCGGACGAGCCCGAGCGCGCGCGCGAGCCCGCCCCGCCCGAGAAGCCGGCCCCGGACCTCGCCGGGCGCGAGGCCTCGGACGCGCGCACGGTCGCGGTGACGCTCTTCGCGCTCCTCGGGGGCGTGCTCGCGGTCGCGCTCGCCTCCGCGCTCTGGCAGGGCTGGCTGCGCCGCCGGAGGCCCATCCCGACCGACGTCGCGTCGGGCGAGCCCGCGGCGGTCGCCGGGACCACCGAGGCCGCGGCCGCGCTCGACCCCATCGAGGCGCTCGCGCAGGCAGGGCAGTTCGCAGAGGCGGTGCACGCGCTCCTGCGCGCGGCGACGGCGCGCCTGTCGGCCACCGAGCGGCTCGTCGTGCGCACGGACATGACCCACCGCGAGATCTTGCGCGGCGCGGCGCTCGAGCGCGCGGGGCGCGGCGCGCTCGGGGACATCGTGGGCACGGTCGAGGTCGCGCTCTTCGGCGGGCAGGCGCTCGCGGAGGGCGACTACCGGCGCTGCCGCGCGAGCTTCGAGGCGCTCGCGGCCGAGCTCGCGCGGCCCGCGGCACGGGCGCAGCCTCGGCCGGGCGGCGCGGCGTGATGGGCGCAGGCATCGGGAGCGAGCGCCGGCCGAGCGAGCGCCGGCCGACCTTGCGGCGGCCGAGCGGGCGCCTGCCGAGCGCACGGCTGCCGAGCGAGCGCCCGACGAGCGAGCCGCGCCCGATCTTCGAACGGCGCACCTTCGCGTGGCTCGCCGCCTTCGGGGCGGTGTCGTTCGTCGCGGCGCTCCTCTTCGCGGCGCTCGGCCCCGAGCTCGCCGAGGACGACAGCGACGCCGCCGACGCCTACAGCCGCTCGGCGATCGGGCACCACGCGCTCGTGCTCGCGCTCGGGGCGACGGGGCTCGACGTGGTCGTGAGCCGCCACGACTCGGCGCTGAAGGCAGGCCCCACGGCGCCGCTCTTCGTCGCCGAGCCGCGGCTGCTCCACGCGGGCGAGAGCGGCGCGAGCGAGGTCCCCCTCGAGACGGGCCTGCGCGCGCTCACGCGCGCGGCGCTCGAGCGCGGGGCGGACGTCGTCGTGGTGCTGCCGAAGTGGCGTGGGCGCGGCCACGCGACGCACCCGGGCTGGGTCGAGCGGGTCGAGCTCCGCGCGGTCGACGACGCCGCCGCGGTCCTCGGTCTCGCGACCGACCGCCCGAAGCACGCGGCCTCGGTGGTGCGCGCCGCGGCGACCGCGAGCTACCGCACGACCCTCACGAGCGCCCCGGGCACGCCCCTCGAGCTCGAGTCGGGCGCCGGCCCGTCGCTGCCCTCCCCGCAGCTCGTCGCGCCCGACGCGGGGCTCGAGCCCGTCGTCTGGTCGAACGAGGGGGTGCTCGTCGGACGCGTCACGCCTCTCGCAGCGAGCGCGGTGCCTCCCGCGCCCGGGGCCAGCGGACGCCTTGGACGCGTGTACGTGCTGTCCGATCCGGACCTTTTGAACAACGCCGGGCTCGGGCGGGGCGGCAACGCGCGGATCCTCGAGGCCTTGCTCGGCGGCGCGCTCGGCGCGCAGGCGCTCGTCGTCGACGAGACCCTGCACGGCTTCGGGCGGCCGCCGTCCCTGTGGGCGGATCTCCTGCGCTTCCCGCTCGTGCTCACCACGGCCCACGTCGCGCTCGTGCTCGGTCTGCTCGTGTGGATGATGGTCGGGCGCTTCGGCCGCGCCGAGCCCCTGCCCGCGCGCGTGCCCCCGGGCGCGGCGGCGATCGTGGCGACCGCGGCCGAGCTCCTCGAGACCGGTCGGCACCGCGGGACGCTCCAGCACTACCTGCGGCTCCGGCTCCGGCGCGCCGCCGAGGCCTGCGGGCTGCCGCCGGGTCTGCCGGAGGCGACGCTGCACCTGCGCCTCGGCGCCATCGGGCGGGCGCGGGGCTGCCACGACGACCCCGCGAGCCTCGTCCTTGCGGCGGCGGCCGAGGGCGGCCACGTCTCGTCGCGCGCGCTCGCCGTGGCGCGGCGCATCCACCGCTACTGTCAGGAGATCACGCATGGACATGGCTGAGCTCGGGATCCTGTGTCGGCGGCTGACCGCGTCCATCGGGAGCGTGGTCGTCGGTCAGGACGATGTCGTCGAGGCCCTGCTCGTCGCGCTCTTCGCCGGCGGCCACATCCTCATCGAGGGCGTGCCCGGCACGGCGAAGACCCTGCTCGCGCACTGCTTCGCGCTGTCGCTCGAGCTCGAGCTGAAGCGCATCCAGTTCACGCCGGATCTCATGCCGGGCGACGTCGTCGGCACGAACCTCTTCAACTTTCACACCGGCGCCTTCTCGCTCACGCGCGGCCCGGTCTTCACGGACATCCTGCTCGCCGACGAGGTGAATCGCACGCCGCCGAAGACCCAGTCGGCGCTGCTCCAGGCGATGCAGGAGCGCGCCGTCACCATCGACGGCGTGGCGCACCGGCTCTCCGACGCCTTCCTGGTCATCGCCACGCAGAACCCGATCGAGCAGGAGGGCACGTATCCCTTGCCCGAGGCCCAGCTCGACCGCTTCCTGCTCAAGGTGCGCGTGGGGTTCCCGTCGCTCGAGGAGGAGCGCGAGATCGTCCGCCGCCACGGGAGCCGCAGCGCGAGCCCCGACGTCGCGAGCCTCGGCCTGCCGCGCATCGCGGACCGCGCCGTCCTCGCCGAGGCGCGCGCCCTGTGCGCCGGGGTGCGCGTCGGCGAGGAGATCGTCGAGTACGTGGTCGCCCTGTGCCGGGCGACGCGCGCGAGCCCGGCTGTCCTGCACGGCGTCTCGCCGCGCGCCACCAACATGCTGGCCACGGCGTCGCGCGCCCTCGCGGCGGTGCGCGGGCGGGCCTTCGTCATCCCCGACGACGTGAAGGAGCTCTTCCTGCCCGCGGCGCGGCACCGCATCGTGCTCGCCCCCGCGGCCGAGCTCGAGGGCCTCGACAGCGACGCCGCCCTCCAGCAGGTGCTCGACGCCGTGCCGGCGCCGCGCTGACGAGGCTGACGAGGCGCCCATGCGACCGACCCCGCGCGCGCTCTTCGTCGCCGCCGCCGGCCTCGGGCTCGCCGTGCTGCCGGCGCTCGGCCTCGGCGCGGGGTGGTTCGGCTGGGCGCTCTACTGGGCGCTCTTCGCCGCGGCGTTCGTCGTCGACGCGTCCCGCACGCCGCGGCGCCGCGACCTCGAGATCGAGCTCGACGTCCCGGAGCTCCTCTACGTGGGCGCCGTCGGCGCGGGCACGCTCCGGCTCCGCTCGACGGGGCGCGGCGGGCGCACCGAGGTCACGGCGCGCGTCGACGTGTCCCATCACCTCGCGCCGGGGCCCGCCCTGCGCGGCATCCTCGGCGAGGGCACGCTCGCGCTCGCGCTGCCACTCGGGGCCGAGCGACGCGGCACGGCCGAGCTCGCGGCGGCGTGGGTACGCGTCGCCGGCCCGCTCGGCCTGTGCGCGCGCGTCCACCGCGTGCCGCTCGCACGCACGCTGGCAATCGTCCCGAACCTGCCCCACGTGCGCGGTCACGCGCTCGCGGTCTGGGGCGCGCGCGATCTCGAGGCCGGCCTCAAGATCGAGCGCTTTCTCGGCGACGGGAGCGAGTTCGACTCGCTCCGCGAGTTCATGCCCGGCTTCGACCGGCGCTCGGTCGACTGGAAGGCGTCGGCCCGCCACACGAAGCTCCTCGCGCGCCAGTACCGCGCCGAGCGCAGCCACCAGATCGTGCTCGCGGTCGACACGGGCCGGCTCATGGCCGAGCCGCTCCTCGGCCTGCCGCGGCTCGACCACGCCGTCCACGCCGCGCTCCAGCTCGGCCTCGTGAGCGTGCGCGCGGGCGACCGCGTCGGGCTCTTCGCCTTCGACGAGCGCCCGCGGCGGCTGCTCGCCCCGCGCGCCGGCATGGGCGCGTTCCGCCTGATGCTGGCAGCCTCGAGCGAGCTCGCCTACTCGAACGCCGAGACGAACTTCACGCTCGGGCTCACCTCGCTCATGGCCTCGCTCAGCCGGCGCTCGCTCGTCATCGTGCTGACGGACTTCGTGGACACGGTGTCGGCCGAGCTCGTGTTCGACAACCTCCTGCGCCTGTCGCGCCGGCACCTGTGCGTGTTCGCGGCCCTGCGCGACCCCGTGCTCGACGCCGAGGCCACGCGCGAGCCCGCGCGCCCGCGGGATCTGCAGCGCGCGATCGTGGCCGACTCCCTCGCCCAGGAGCGCGAGCTCGTGCTGCGCCGCCTGGCGCGTCACGGCATCGGCTGCATCGACGCCGCGCCGGGCGAGCTCGGCAGCGCGCTCTGCAACCGCTACCTCGAGATCAAGCGCCGGGAGCTCGTATGACGGCGCCGCTCGCCCTCAAGAGCTACCGCTTCCGCGCCGAGCGCGAGGCCTCCTGGCGCGAGCTCGAGGCACTCTGCATGCGCGTCGAGGAGCGCGGGCTCGCGAGCCTGTCCGAGGACGAGCTCTTCGCCCTGCCCGGCCTCTACCGCGCGACCCTCTCGAGCCTGTCGGTGGCGCGCGCCATCTCGCTCGATCAGAACGTGCTCGCCTACCTCGAGGGCCTGTGTGCGCGCGCCTACGTGTGCGTCTACGGCCTGCGCCGCCGCGGGCTGGCCGTGCTCTGGGAGTTCCTCGCGCGGGGCCTGCCGGCCCTCGTGTGGGGCATGCGCAAGGAGCTTTTGCTCGCCATCGTTCTGCTCGGGCTCGGCGTCGCGACCGGGCTCGCGCTGACGCTCGCCGACCCCGAGCGCTTCTACAGCTTCGTCGAGCCCGGGATGGCCCAGGGCCGCGGCCCCTCCGCAAGCCAGGCGGACCTCGCGCGCGTGCTCTTCGACGGCGACGACACGCCGGGCTCGCTGCTCACGCTGTTCGCGAGCTTCCTCTTCACCCACAACGCGAAGATCGGCATCGTGTGCTTCGCGCTCGGCATCGTCGCAGGCGCGCCGACGGCCCTGCTCGTGTTCGTCAACGGCCTGACCTTCGGCGCCATGGTGGCTCTGCACGCCCAGAAGGACCTGCTCGTCGAGTTCCTGGCCTGGGTGCTCGGGCACGGCGTGACGGAGCTCCTCGCCGTGTGCCTGTGCGCCGCCGCCGGCTTCGTCCTCGGCAGGAGCGTCGTCTTCCCCGGCCGGCACGGCCGGCTCGACAGCCTGGCCCTCTACGGCCGCCGGGCCGGCGCCGTCGCCATCGGCGCCGTCGGCATGTTCTTCGTCGCCGCCCTGCTCGAGGGCTTCGTCCGGCAGCTCGTGCCGAGCACCGTCGTGCGCGCTGCCCTCGCGAGCGCGAGCGGCCTCTTGTGGCTGCTCTACTTCTGGAGCGGCCGCCGGCACGCCGCGCGGGAGCTCGCGCCGTCATGAGTCGCGACGAGCTCGAGATCGTCACGCCCGAGCAGGTGCCGCTCCGCTTCCTGCTCGCGTCGAGCGGCGACCGCATCCTCGCCCTGCTCGTCGATCTGCTCGTCCTCGCCGTGGGCCTGCTCCTGCTCCTCGCCATCGCGTGGATGGCGGGCGGGGACGCCTACCTCCACGCCGTCGTCCTGCTCGGCGTCTTTCTGCTCGTCAACTTCTACTTCGCCGGCACGGAGCTCCGCTGGCAGGGCCGCACCATCGGCAAGCGCGCGCTCGGCCTGCGCGTCGTGGCGCGCGACGGCGGGCCGCTCACCGCGGGCATGGTGCTGTCGCGCAACCTCACGCGCGACCTCGAGCTCTACCTCCCCATCGCGGCCCTCTTCGCCCCCGAGGAGGTGCTCGCCAGCGCGCCCGTGCCCGTGCGCTGGCTCGCGCTCGGCTGGCTCTTCGTCATCGCGGCCCTGCCCTTCGCGAACCGGCAGCGCGCCCGGCTCGGCGACCTCGTGGCCGGCACGGTCGTCGTCGCCACGCCAAAGGCCGTGCTGCTCGACGATCTCGTGCGCGAGGCCCCCCCGTCCGCCGCCACGGGCCTCTCCTTCACGCAGGCCGAGCTCGACATCTACGGCATCGAGGAGCTCCACGTGCTCGAGCAGGTGCTGCGCAGCCACGACCCCGCACCCGAGCTCCTCGCCGACATCACCGCGCGCATCCAGCGCAAGATCGGCTGGCAGAGCCCAGGCCGTCCGGTGCCGCCCCTCTTCTTCCTCCGCGCCTTCTACGCCGCGCAGCGCCAGCGCCTCGAGCACAAGATGCTCCTCGGCCGCCGCCAGGCGCGCAAGGTGAGGTAGGGGCAAGGGGCAAGGGGCGAGGGGCAAGGGGCAAGGGGCAAGGGGCAAGGGCGGCACGCGCACGCGCTTCGCGCAGAGAATGACAACTGCCACTCGCCCGCTGGGCCGAACGCGGCAATGCTAGTCCAAAGCGCGACGATAGCTGATCGCGTCCGCGATGCTTCGACCACGCACGTACTCAACTTCGACCTCGAGGGCACCCTCCTTCATGATTGCCCGTACAGGTGGAAGGTGAAGCTCAACGGTCACCGGGCGCCCTTCAATCACCACCCCCCGACTGACCGCCATCGCCGCGGACGTCTCCTCGATTGCTGGCACCGCCACGCGGACCACGTCGGCGATGCGCACGGTACGGACGATCTTGGACAGGTTGAACGAAAGATAACAGAATAGCGCTAATCCCATCCCCGCCATCACATAGCCTGCGACGAGGTTCACACGCACAAGAACCTGAATTGCACCTATCGCAGCGGTCCCCATCGCGCCGATCCACAGGAACGCGCATGCGGGCAATGAGAAATCCACGCGCAACTGGTCCAGGACGGAGTACTTCCGCGGAGCTGGCGAGGATTTCAGGCGTTCGTACTGGAGCATGGTCGGGGCGAACACCCAGAAACCGTCGCGTTCGATGTAGCCCGGGATCTGCATGAGCACCTCGAGGTCGGGTGTGTCACAGGCTCGGTTCAAGCTTGCCGGTCTTCTCGGCCGTCGAACGTGGTAGCTGCTCAGCTCGGGCGCTCGACCGAGGCCCGGAGCGCAGCGGAGGGCCGCCCGACCGCGCGCCGCCAGGTTCATTGGCTGGTTCGGGAGCACTCAAGGGGTCGCTCCGCGTTGGTGTGCGCGCCATCGCGTCATGAGCTCGGCGATCGATGACAAATGCTCGTCGGGGCTGAAGTCGGACCATTTGGTGAAAGCGCTGAACGTGTCGCCCCATGAATCCATGGTGGGGAAGTCCTCAGGGCAATCGCGCCAAAAACACTGCATGGGTGACCGGGTAATCACGGCACACTCGTCAGCACGCGCAGGCGAAAGGCGTCGTCCCAGCCTGCGAGCATTCGCCTGGTTTTCACGCCCACTTTGGACCCTTTGACCGACTTCAGCATGTTGAGCGCAAGGTGACGAATCACGGCGAAGTTCTCCGCGGCGTTGCCGATGCGCACGCGACAGTCGTCCTCTCCAAACGCCACATCGAGGACCCAGTGCAGCGAGTTCTCGATGCCCCAGTGTCTGCGCGATGCGTCGAGTGCCTTTGCGGCCGGCAGATCGCGGGACGAAGTGATGTAGTAGCGCTGCTCGGTCGAGGTCTTTCCGTCGACGCAGCGATCGACCTCGACGAGCACGATCGCTGACAGCCTGTGCCATTGAGAAGCGGTCGACAGACTGTTCAGCACCGTGCTCGTCCAGCAGCGCCGGTGCTCGGTGCGTCCATGGCCCTTGCTGCGCGTCTCATGGAAGTCCATCGACCGGAGTGCGGCCTCGTCTGTGCGTGCGCGCTCGAAGCAGGCGACCAAGTCCTCGCGAAGCTTGGGCTGGTTGTCCTTCACCGCGAGGAGGTAGTCGGCGCCTCCGTTGACGATCTCCTCCGCGATTTCCTTCTGGCAGCCCATCGCGTCGATGGTGACCAGACAGCCGCGAAGGTGGAGGAGTCGAAGCAGGCGTGGGATCGCGGTGATTTCGTTCGACTTGTCGTCCGTCTTTACCTGTCCGAGCACGACGCGGTTGGTTGTTGCCCAAGCGCTGACCATGTGCACAAACGCGCCGCTTCCGGCTTTGAGAAACGACCGCCGCAGAGTCTTCCCGTCGATCGCGACGACCTCGCCGCTGGTCAGTCGTGAGACGTCCGAAACCCAAGCGCGGAACGCCTCGGCGAGGGCAGCCGGGTCGAGTGCGGCGAAGATGCGGCCGAGTGTGTCATGGGAGGGAACGCCGTTGGGCAGGTCGAGGAACGTCTTGAGCCACTGCTCCTTGGCGCGACCGAAGCGCTCGATCGCGACGAAGGAGTCGGCCCCGCAGATTACGGCGCAGAGCGACAGGATGAGGACGCTGGCGAGGGGGTGCAGGCGCGAGCGTTCGATCCGGGGGTCTGGAACGCCGGCGAAGTACTGGAGCAGCGCGGCGGGCGTCATGTCCTCGTCGACGAGGACCTTCTTGGGTCGCGGCATTTGACCCGATAAGATCACTCACGCGCGCGTCATGCAAGTGCGCATTTTTTCGACTCGGTATCTGATCGAAATGATCGAACTTTTGGCTCTTCGTCGGAAGTCGGGCCAGCTGATCTCGCGGGGTTGGGGGCGCCGCGCGGGAGGTTGCAGGCATGTTGATGCGCCTCGCGAGGGACTGCGGAGCCTGGCACGGCGCTCGCAGCCCGAGATCGATCGCTGCG
>JACRDA010000099.1 GCA_016212965.1 Myxococcales bacterium | reverse complement strand
TCGGCCTGCGGCCTGCGCGCGGCGCGGGAGGGGGACTCCTGCGGGGGCGGGCGCGGGTGCGGGTGCGGGCGCGGGTGCGGGGGCGGGGGCGGGGGCGGGCGCGTGAGCTCCCCGAGGGCTCGACGCGGGCCGAGAGCGACAGAAGTGGCGTGTCTTCCGGGAAGACAGGGGGTTTGTGTCGCTGTCGGGGGTCCCAGCGGGTCGCGGGAGCGACAAAAGTGGCGTGTCTTCCGGGAAGACAGGGGGTTTGTGTCGCTGTCGGGGGTCCCAGCGGGCCGTGGGAGCGACAAAAGTGGCGTGTCTTCCGGGAAGAGTCAGGGGGTTTGTGTCGCTTCGAGCTGCGCGCCGGGCGCCACCAGGACCGCGCCGATATCGTGGCGCTCTTGAAGCTCCTCGACGACGCAGCGTATGACCCCATCGAGGCGGCTCTCCTTGAGGATCTCAGCCCGCCTCTCTTCGAGCTCCGACGGGACGCGCTCGAAGAGCTGGCGTGGGCCGCGCACGCGGGCTGAGCCGGGCACGGACGAGGTCGAGCCGCCGCCGCCGGCCCGCGAGCCCGAGCCCGAGCACCAGGAGCGCCAGCGGCCACACCCCGCTCGCGCTTCCACCCCCCGCGACCCGGCATCCGCAGCCCGCCTCGTCGGTCGGCTCCGGCGCGGTGCCGCCCGCTCCGACCGCGCCGCCGACGCCGCCTGCGCCGCCGGTCCCGGCGCCCTCGCACGCGCCGGCGAGGCACGCGCCGCCCGGGCACGCCGTGCCGTCGGGCGCGAGCGGGGTCGAGCACGCGCCGTCGGCGGGGCTGCAGGTGCCGGCGAGGTGGCAGGTGTCGCTCGGCGTGCACACGACGGGCGTGCCCGCGCAGACGCCGGCCACGCAGAGGTCGGGCGCGGTGCAGAGATCGCCGTCGTCGGCGCAGGGCGTACCGTCCGGCTTCGGCGGGTCCGTGCAGGTGGCGTCCAGGGGGTTGCAGGTGCCGGCGTCGTGGCAGTCGTCGCTCGCGCTGCAGACGACGGGGTCGCTACCCGCGCAGGCGAAGGCGGCGCAGGCGTCGGTTTGCGTGCAGGCGTCGCCGTCGTCGCAGCTCGTGCCGTCGAGCGAGGCGCAGGTGCCGTCGGTCGGGGCGCCCGCCGCGACCGAGCACGCGTCGCACGGGCCCGCGTCGCAGGCCGTGTCGCAGCAGACGCCGTCGGCGCAGAAGCCGCTCGGGCAGTCGGCGCCGGTCGCACACGCGTCGCCGTTGACGGCGGGCTCGTAGATTTCGACGCTCGTCGTCGAGGAGCCGTTCTGCTGCGTGCCGCCCGCGACGACCACCCGCCCGTCCGGCAGGCGCGTCGCCGTGTGCTCGTAGCGCGCGGTCGCCATCGAGGGGACGTTCGTCCACTGGTCCGCGACGGGGTCGTAGGTCTCCGCGGTCGGCAGGGCGTTGGCGGTGATGCCGCCGACGAGCAGCACGCGCCCGGAGAGCAGCAGCGTGCTCGTGAAGAAGCGGCGCGAGGTCGACGGGGCGTCGGCCGGCGTCCAGATGTCGGCGCCCGGATCGTAGCGCTCGGCGCTGGCCCAGCCGCCGGAAGCGGCGAGCAGGTCGCCGTCCGCCAGCCGGATGAGGGCGTGATGCGCGCGCGTCATGCCCATGGGTGCCGCGGGGCCCCAGGCGTTGCCGACGGGGTCGTAGAGCTCGGCGCTCGTCGTCGCCGGGCCCGAGGCCGGAAAGCCGCCGCTCACGAGCACCCTGCCGTCCGCCAGGAGCCAGGCCGCGTGCTGGTGGCGCGGCGAGCTCATCGGCGGTGCGGGCAGCCAGGCATCGCCGACCGGGTCGTAGCGCTCGGCGCGCGCGAGCTCGACGCCGAAGTCGTAGCCGCCCGTGACGAGCACCGTGCCGTCGTCGAGCCGGGTCGCCGTGTGACTGATGCTCGGCGTGCTCGCCGGCGGGGCGGCGCTCCAGGTGTTGCCGACCGGATCGTAGATCTCGACCGAGCCGAGGTAGCTCCCGTCGTAGCCGCAAACGACGAGCACGCGGCCGTCCTCGAGCACCGTCGCCGAGTGGTGCGCGCGCGCCGCGAGCATCGGCGCGGCGGGCGTCCAGGTGTTGAGCGCCGGGTCGTAGAGCTCGGTCGTCGACAGGGCCGTGCCGCTGATGCCGCCCGAGACGAGGACCTGGCCGTTCGGCAGGAGCGCGGCGGCGTGGTTGCGGCGCGGCGTCCCGAGCGGGGCGGCCGCCGTCCAGGCCGGGTCGACGAGCACGGCCTCACCCCCGGCGTCGACCGCGAGCTCGAGGAGGTCGCCGCGCACGCGGAGCTCGGGCACGAGCGTGCGCCCCGATGCCGTCACGGCGAACGGCGCCGTCACCCACGCCTGTGCCACGCCGGCCGCGTCGAACAGGCCGACCGCGCTTCCGTGGGCGCGCGGCGTCGCGCCCTCGATCTGCCAGCGCGCGACCGGCTCGTCGCCGAACGCGCGCCCCGGCTCGAAGAGGAGCCACTCCTCGAAGCCCCCCGGCGCCGCCGCGAAGTACGTGCGCCCGTCGGGCAGGGCGTAGCTCGTCGCCTGCCCCTCGCGCGTGGCGGCGCCGTGCGCCCCGAGCTCGCGCACGCGCACGGACCCGCCGCGCGCGCCCCGCACGGTGAGGGTGCCGTCCCCTGCACGCGGCAGCTCGATCTCGAGGCGCAGGCTGTCGCCCGACGCGCACGCCGCGTCGGCAGGCGCGCCTTCGACCGCGAGCGCGCAGGGCCCGTCGAGGATGTCGGGCGCGAGGGCGGGGTACGCGGCGCGGAGCCGCTCGCCGGGCGTCGCGGTCGCGTCGGCGGGCGCGGCGCAGCCCGCGAGTGCGAAGAGCGTGGTTGCGAGGATCGGGAGCCCGCAAAGCACGCGAGCGGCGGAGCGTCTGGGATGGGAGGGAGCCACGGGCCGAGCGTATCCGAGCGGAGGCCCAGAAGTGGAGCGAGCTCCTCACTCCGGCGCCATCAGGCGCGTGGAGAGCTCCCGAAGGGCGCTCGCGCCGGCGGCGTCCGGGTGCGCGCGCAGGAAGGCGCGCACGTCACGCGCCGCGAGCGCGAGGTTCGCCTCGACGGCTGCGCGCGCCGCTCCGTCGCCGGCCCCGGCGTTCGCGACCAGCTGCGCGAGCTGCGATCGGCCCGCAGCGCCGAGCGCGCGGTCGAGCGTGAGCAGGCTCACCTCGGTGCCGGCCGGGAGCTCGAGGGCGCCGACGAGCGCGTGGCGGAGCTTCGCCGGGCCGTCGGCGCGCACGAGCTCGAGCGGGTAGAGCGGGAAGGACGCGCCCGCCGCGACCGAGCGGGCGGGCGCGCCGGGATGCGTGAGCGTGACCGTCCCCTCGGTGACCGCGAGGGTCATCGCGCCGACGCGCCAGGGCGCCGCGGGCGCACTCGCGAAGCTGCCCCGTGCGGCCGCAAGCAGGCCGGCCGGCACGACCACCGGATCCTGCACGTCGGGTGAGACACCCGCCTTCGAGAGCCACGCGCGGTACTGGATGGGACCCACCGCCCGGCTCGCGGCCTCGAGCGCTGCGCTCAGCCGCCGGTGGCGAAGGAGCCGGACGAGGAGGGTCTCGGAGAGCGTGCCCGTGCCGGCGATCGGCAGCTCGGCCGTGCGCTGCCAGAGGTACGCGGCGAAGGCACCGTCGAAGATCGGGTGCTGCTCGACGGCATCGAGGAGCTGGAGCAGCTCGGCGGCCGTGTCCGCCACGTCCCGGCCCCGGCGGTCGAGGTGCGAGAGGAGCGCGCTCGTGAGGCGGCTCGAGGACGAGGGCACGAGGCCCTGCGCGAGGTCCCGCTGATCGGCGAGCGCCAGGCGCGGGCCGACCTCGAGGAGCGACCCGACGAGCGGGCGCCAGGCGCCGCGCGGCCCGCTCGCACGGAAGTGGCGGGCGAGCGCCGCGTCGTCGAGCGCCGGGAAGGTCCCGACCGTCACCGCGGACGGTGGGTCCGGGGGCGGGCTCGCGCTCGCGCTCTCGGCCGGAACGGGCGCCGTCGGGCCCGTGGCCCCGGGCGCTGCGGAGGCCGACATCGAGGGCGCGCCGGGCGCGGCCGCGGCGCTCGCCGACGCGGACCCCTCGCCGGGGGCGCCGGGCTCGGGCTTCGTGCGCGCCACGCAGGCCTCGAGAAAGACGGCGACGAGCGCGGCCGCGCGCGTGGCCCGGACCGCGGTCGGGCCCGCCAGGCGCGCCTCGCGGGTCGTGCGGGTCGCGCGCGCGCGCACGCGCGGCAACCTGTCGAGGAGCGGCGTCGCCGGCGGAGCCTCCGCGCGCGCGACCGCGCCGAATGCCGCGACGCCCGGCGCGCAGCCGTTGCGGGCCTGGAGCCAGCAGGTGCGGCCGTCCGAGCAGTCGCCGTGCCCGCCCGTGCGAAAGCGGCCGAAGCCGCGGGCCCAGAGCGTGCGGAGCGGCGTGTCCCGCACGTTGCCCTCGCTCTCGGAGAGATCGGTCGTGGTGCACGGCAGCACCTCGCCGCCCGGCGACACCACGAACGAGATGCGGCCGGCGCCGCAGAGCCACGGCTGATCCCGGTAGCGCACGTCGTCGCAGCCCGCGCTGCCCCACTCGTTGCAGAGCTCGACGTGGAAATGCTGGCGCATGCGCCGGCCGAAGGCCGCGACGCGCGCGAGCTGCTCGGGCGTCGGGAAGAGCGCCTGGTGCTCGGCGCCGCGCCCTTCCGGCGCGAAGAGGTGCAGGCCCCACGAGTCCGCGCCGGAGGCCGCCACGATGGGGAAGAGGTCGGCGACCGTGTCGGCCGAGTGGCGCGTGATGGTCGTGCCGGCGACGATCTCGCGGCACCCCGCATCCTTCAGGACGCGGATGGCCTCGAGCGCGCCGTCGAAGCTCCCGGCCCGCCCGCGAAACCCGTCGTGGAGCGCCCGGTCGCCGTCGAGGCTGATGGCCGCGAGCGCGGGCGGGTGGCGCCGCAAGAGCTCGCGAAAGCGCGGCACGTGCAGGCCGTGCGTGTGCATCGCCCAGGCGAGCCCGCGCCCGCAGGCGTAGTCCACGAGCTCCGGGATGTCGCGGCGCAGGAGGAGCTCGCCCCCCGCGAGCACGAGGAGCGGCTTGCCGAGCGCGACGAGCTCGTCGACGACGAGCGCCTTCGCCTCCGCCGTCGTGAGCTCGTGCGCACCGCGCTTGCCCGCGTGCGAGTAGCAGTGCGGGCACGCGAGGTCGCAGGCGTTCGTCACGAGCCACTGCGCGGCGACCGGCCGCCGCACCAGGCGAAACGCGTGGAGCAGGCGCGTCTCGGCCTCCCAGACGGAGGGCGCGTGGCGCGCGTACGCGCGGTGCAGGATGCCCATGCGCGCAGGCTACCACCCGCGCCGGGGCGGGCCCGCGCGCGGCCCGAATCCGGCGGGCGCTACCGCTCCTCTTCGCGCGCCCGCTGCCACTCGTCATCGAGCCCGAGCTCGCGCACCGCGGCCTCGAGGTACTCCCGATCGAGTCTGTCGGCATGCAGGCGCACGAGCTCGCGCACGTCCTCGCGCTGCCGCGCCGAGCCCCCGCCGAGGCGCGACCACTCGAGCTTCGCGACGATCGTGTCCTCCACGGTGGCCACGAAGAGCTCGACGCCGAGCAGCGAGACGGCGCGCCGGCGCGCGAACTCGCGCGCCGAGAAGGGCCTCGGTTTGAGCGGAACCACGTCCACCTTCCAGCCGGTCGTGAGATCGATGACGTTGAACATCGTCCGGCGCCGGAGCGCATCCCGCGCGGCCTCGGGGGACACGTAGAACCGCTCCGCGGGCAGCGACTCGAGCAGAGCCCGGAGCGATGGCTCGTCGAGCGCGACGACGAGGTCGAAGTCCTGCGTCGAGCGACCCCGGCCGTGCACGAGCGCGGCCACGGACCCCACGACCATGTAGGCGATGCCGAGGCGCTCGAGCCGCTCGGTGAGCTCGCGCAGTGTGGCGGTGAGGTCGTCCGTCATCGCCCGTCCGTCAGGGGTCGAGCAGCGGCCAGTCCGGCCGCGCCGCGTGGTAGAGCGCGTCGCCCCAGAGGATGCGCGCGAGCGCCTGCTCGACCTCGGCCGCGGTGTAGTCCGGGTGGCGCGCCCGGATGCCCGCGCGCATCGCCTGGCGCGCGAAGAGCGATAGCTGGATCCCCTGCTCGAGCCGTTCGCTCTCGGTCTTCTGCAGCGTGCGCTCGCGCAGGATGCGCGCCGCCTCTTCGGACGTGTCGCCGCCCATGCCGTGCAGGATAGCGCGTCGGAGCCGCCCGCCGGCGGGCTCCTGGCGAACGAGCCAGTCGACCACGGGCTCCGCGACGTCGAGCAGCCGCTGGAACAGCGTGTCCTCGTGCGTGGCGTAGAAGGCGGCGAGCGCCTGCTTCGAGGCCTCGGGGTCGAGCACCCGCGCGCTCGCGCGCGCCGCGACCGTGGCGCAGAGAAACCCCCGCTTGAGCCGGGGGCGGAGCGCGCGCATGCGCGCGGCGATGGCGCCGAGGGGCTCGTCCTCGAGGTTGCCGAACGTCGCGCCGCTCACGCACGCCGCCACGTTGCCCCGCGTGTCGATGTGGATCTGGCGCAGTCCCCCGCCCACGCACCCCACGGCGAGCTCGAGCGGGGCGCGAAACACGGTCGCGCGGTGCCCGCCCCGGCGGATCGACGCGGCGATGCGGCGCGCCACGGGCCGGTACTCTGCGGGGCTCCGAAACCCGGTGGCGGTCCCCCGTCCGGTCGCGAACTGCGGCACGAAGTTGACGACCGCCGTCGGGTGGACGGAGCGGACGAAGGCGAGGAAACGGTCCACCTCGCCGCTCGAGCCGAAGGCATCGCGCGCGACGACCGTCGTGACGAACGTGATGAGCCCTGCCGCGGCCGCGTGGCCCAAGGCCGCGACCGCCGCCGCGAAGGCGCCGTCGAGCCCGCGCGTGGCGTCGACCCTGCGCCGATCGTCGCCGTCGAGACTCACGGCCATCACCTTGAGCCCGGCCCGTTGCAGGCAGAGGGCGCGCTCGGCCGTCACGCCGACGCCCGAGGTCGTGACCCGGACCTCGCTTCCGACCGCGAGCACTTCGACGAGCCGGACCAGCCGCTCGAAGCGGGCCATCGGCTCGCCGCCCGCGAGGATGACGAGCGGCACGGCCTCCGCGACGAGCGCCCGGGCGATGGCGACGAGGCGCTCGTCTCCGAGATCCGGGGGCTCGGGGCCTCCCGCCGACGCGTGGCAGTAGTGGCCGCGGCTCGGACAGGCGCCGGTGATGGCGAGGTGCACCACGAACGGCCCGGCGCTCGGCAGCACCAGGCGTCGGACGGCCTCGTGGAAGTGCGGGCCGTGGAAGTCGGGCAACAGCGGCAGCGGGTAGAAGGATGCGCCCTCGGTGAACATGCCGCCGGAGCCGAAGGTGGCCCGGGCCGTCTCGATGAAGGCGAGCTCGAGCAGCGCGCGCCGCACGCCGTGTCCGTTGGCTCGGTCGTGCCAGGCCTTGGCTGCAACCCGTGCCAAGAGGACGAAGGGCGCGCGCTCAGCGAGCACGCCCACCTCGGCGCGGCGACGGCAGGTCGAGCGCGGCGTGGAGCGCGGCGAAGGTCGCCTCGAGCGCATCGCGGCCCGGCGAGCGCGGGGTCGCGACCTCGGCGACGAGGTCGAACGCCTCGGGCGCCCCCGCGGCCACCTTGATGATCTTCGCCTGCCTCGTGAGCACGAGCGCGGCGCGGATGAGGGTGCGCACGACGGCATGCCAGGTCGCGTCGCCGAGCGGCACCGTGATGAGCCGTCGCGCGCGTGGCAGCACGATCCGGAGGCCCGCGCGGACGGCGCTACGTTCCGCTCGGCCCGGCGGCGACGCCGTCGCCAGCAGGAACTGACAGGCGACGATGCTGCCCGGCGTGCGGCCGAGGAGCTCCTCGGTCACCGCCATGACGTGCTCGATGCGAGCGAGCTCGGCGGGCGTGCGCCACAGGCTGAGCAGCACGTCGCCGAGGGTCGTCGAGGCCACTCCGTCGAACACGCTCACGGGCGGCGGCTCGGCGTGTCGCGCCACGGCCCCGTGCTCCATGCTAGCGCCGCGTCCCCACCGGCCCGCGATGCCGCTCGAGCGCGGACCTGCGCGTGTCGTCCGTCTCGGGCATCGAGGCCATGACAGAACCGGGTGCGCGGAGTGTCAAGCGCCATGCTTGCGGGGGCGGGGGCGGGTGCGGGCGCGGGCGTGAGAGGGGGTGCGAGAGCGGGAGCGGGTGCGGGAGCGGGGGCGGGGGCGGGCGCGGGGGCGGGAGCGGGAGCGGGTGCGGGTGCGGGTGCGGGTGCGGGTGCGGGAGGGGGTGCGGGTGCGGGGCTGGGGCGGGAGTGTAGTGAGCGTTTCGCCGGCCTCGGGGCGCGGTGGGCTTGGCGCGAGGGCGCCGACGAAACGCGGCGGAACGAAGCCCGGAGCGGCGTGCGTGGCGCACGACTATGGGGATATCGATCGCCGCGGGCAACTGCGATTTC
>JACRDA010000009.1 GCA_016212965.1 Myxococcales bacterium | reverse complement strand
TCGTCGCGCGCGGCGTCCGCGGGGGGCTCGTCGCGCGCGCTCGCCGGGTCGCCGTCGTCGGCGCCCGGGGCGTCGCGCGTCGGGTCCGGCTCGGCGGCGCGCGCCGGGCCGGGCACGTCGCCGAGCCAGCGCCACAGCGGCACGCCGACGAAGACGCCCGCTCCGACGTCGGTGCGCGTTTCGGAACGGCGCACGGTGAGCCCGACGCCGAGGTCGGCGCCGCCGTCGGCGGGCTCGCCGAGCTCCAGCGCGGCGCGGGGACAGCCGACGCCGTAGAGGGCGCAGGCGAGCTCGTCGGCACGGGCCGTCCCGGCGCCGGACGCGATGAGGAGAGCGGCCGCGGCCGCTCCCGACCAGGGTGCGAGGTGCAAGCGAAGCTTCATGATCTGTGGGTCGACCGAGCCCGGACCGAGTTGCGGCGTGGGTGCGCGTTCGTGCCCTCGACCGCTGCGTCGCGGGGCGCTATAGGCCGGTCCCCCATGGCAGACGACGAGGGCCCGCGCCCCAGTACCCCGCGCGCCGTGCTGGTCTCGCTCCAGCTCCCCGGCGTCACCGACGCCGCGCACCATGCGGACGTGGCCGAGCTCGGGCGCCTCGTCAGGACGCTCGGGCTCGAGGTCGTGGGCACGGTGAGCCAGCGCCGCGCGCACCCGCGCGCCGGCACGGTGCTCGGTCTCGGCAAGCTCGAGGAGCTCGCGGCCTTCACGGGCGGCACCGGCAAGATCCCGGCGCACGTGCCGCAGAAGAACAAGGCGCAGCTGCGCCGCGAGAAGGCGGCCGAGGGCGCGGCCGAGGACGAGCTCGGCGAGCCGGGCGCCGGCGCCGACGAGGACGCCGAGCCCGACGCGGAGCCGGACGACGCGGGGGCCCCGGCGGCCGCGCGACCGGCTCCGGCCGAGCGCGCCGAGATCGTGGTCGTGAACCACGAGCTCACGCCGCGCGAGCAGCGCAACCTCGAGAAGGCGACGGGCGCCGAGGTGCTCGATCGCTCGCAGGTCATCGTCGAGATCTTCCACCGCCACGCCAAGAGCCGCGAGGCGCGCCTGCAGGTCGAGATCGCGCGCTTGACGTACGTGGCGCCGCGCCTGCGCGAGGCCGGAGCCGGGGCCGACCGCCAGCGCGGCGGCATCGGCGGCAAGGGCGCGGGCGAGAGCGCGGTCGAGCTCGACCGGCGGCGCATCCGCGACCGCATCGCCGAGCTCAAGCGCGAGCTCGAGAAGATCGCGGCCGAGCAGGGCGTGCGGCGCGCGCAGCGTCGGGCACAGCGGCGCGTGGCGCTCGTCGGCTACACGAACGCCGGCAAATCGAGCTTCATGCGCGCGCTCACCGGCAGCACGGTCTACGTGGCCGACAAGCTCTTCGCCACGCTCGACACGACCGTGCGCGCCTTGAAGCCCGAGACCGAGCCGCGCATCCTCGTGAGCGACACCGTCGGCTTCATCAAGAACCTGCCCCACGAGCTCGTCGCGTCCTTCCGTTCGACGCTCGACGAGGCGCTCGAGGCCTCCCTGCTGCTGCACCTCGTGGACGCGGCCGATCCGACCTTCCGCGAGCAGCTCGCCGTGACGCGCGCCGTCCTCGCCGACATCGGCGCGAGCGCCGTGCCCGCGTGCCTGGTGCTCAACAAGCGCGACCAACTGTCGGCCGCCGCACAGGCCGACCTCGCCCTCGAGTTTCCGGACGCCCTCGTCGTCAGCGTGCGCGAGCCCGGCGACGTCGAGCGCGTGCGCGCCCACGTCGTCGCCTTCTTCGACGGCGCGCCCGAGGAGGCCGAGCTCTTCGTGCCGTACGAGCGCCACGCGCTCGTGCGCCGCGTGCACGAGGGCGCCGAGGTGCTCGGCGAGCGGCACGACGAGCAGGGGACGCACCTCCGGGTGCGCGGGCCGGCGACGGCGCTCGCGCGGCTGCGGGAGCTCCTCGCCGCGGGGGCCTAGGAGTGTTTCGAGGAGGACGGGGTCGGTCGAGCCCGAGCCCGAGCCCGAGCCCGTGTTGGTGTCCGTGTCCGTGTCCGTGTCCGTTTCCGTGCCCCGCGCATCTGCGCGCGCTCGGCGCAACGCGCCGCGACCCGTCCATCAGCCACGGGCTCGGGCTCGGTGCCCGAGAATCGGCAGACGACGTGCGCCAGTTGCGTCGGTAGGACGCGCGTCAACGGTTCGGGCGACCAAGTCCACGTAGACGTCGCCGTCAAAGTCCACGTCAACGTCAACGCCGAGGTCCACGTCAACGCCAACTCGGCTCGCAGCAGCAGTTTGGTTGGCGCGGGTGATCGATACGAGACACGGGCTCGGGCTCGGGCTCGGGCTCGGGCTCGGTTCGGCCCGCCCTCCATCCATCGCCCGCCGGCCTGCTCAGTCGAGGCCCATGTCCTGCACGGCGAAGTAGGCCCAGTTCCAGTCGTCGTCGCACTGCAGGGGCTGGTAGGAGCGCAGGTTGCGCACGTAGAAGAGCTGCGCCACGGGCGACGACACCGTGAGCGAGGTGCTCTCGCCCCCGAGCAGCTCGACGGGCCCGGCGCCGGTGTCGAACACGAGCGCGTAGTCGTCCACCGGCACCTTCAGGTTGCAGCCGAACTGCCCCGGGTGGCAGCCGAGCGCCACGCGGTCGACCGTGAAGGGCGTGCCGGGGAAGGTGCGCATCGAGCCGTCGGCGCCGACGAGCCACACGCGCTCGTCCTGGTAGACCGGGTTCGGGTACCCGTCCCAGCTCGCGACGTTGCGGATCTGCAGGGCGTGCTCGCAGCCCCAGGGGCTCTCGACGTGGACGCTCACCTCGACGTAGCTCCCGACCGGGATGTAGCTGTAGAGCCCGGGGGCCGAGAACGTGAGGTCGTGCAGCATCGGCATGCAGTCGGCGGCGGGCGAGCAGGCGTCGAGCGTGAGCGCGTTGCCGCTCGCGGCGGTCACCTGCGCCGTGAAGACGAGATCGCCCTCCTGGCTCGACATCTCGCTGCAGGTCCACACCTGGCCGCCGGGCGTCGCGAGCCGCAGGTCGAACTTGTCGTGGGTCTGGTAGCAGGCCGGGGAGGTCGTGCTGCTCGAGGTCGACGAACTGGTCGTCGTGCCGCCGCCACCGCCCGTGCCCGACGCGTCGACCACGACGGCGCCGTCGCACGCCGCGAGCGCAGACGCCGCGAGGCCACCGAGGAGCCCAAGAATTGCCGGGACGCGCATGTCAGTCTTCTCCCTGGTTCGTCCGTCGCGACGCGATGCACGGCCCGTACCAGCCCGGTGGAGCCCGGGCTCCGTCGTGATTTCGTGGATCTGGCGGCGCGCGCGGTCGCCGCCGGGCGGGCTGCCGTCAGGCGGTGGCGCAGGCTGGCACAGGCGCGAGCGGGCCGGCGAGCTAGCATGGGCTCCCATGGACTTGCCCGCCCGATTCGAGGACGCACAGAAGCGCGTGAAGGGACTCGCGAGGTCGCCCGCGACCGAGGAGCTGCTCGA
This sequence comes from Myxococcales bacterium, assembly GCA_016212965.1. Lineage (GTDB taxonomy): Bacteria > Myxococcota_A > Polyangia > Polyangiales > Polyangiaceae > JACRDA01. The sequence continues at coordinate 10,401 of JACRDA010000009.1, read as the reverse complement.
GCTCTACGCGCTCTTCAAGCAGGCGACCCTGGGCGACGTCGTCGGGGCGCGCCCGGGGATGCTCGACCCGAAGGGCCGGGCGAAGTTCGACGCCTGGGCGAGGAAGAAGGGCCTCGGCAAGGACGACGCGGCGACGAGCTACGTCGCGCTCGTGGACCGGCTCGTCGGCGGCTGAGCGCCGAACCACCGTCGCCCGAGGCCTCACGCGGAAGAGGAGGCAGCGGCACCGAGCGTGAGCCGGAAGCTCCGCACGAAGGCCGGCAGCGACGCTGGCAGGAAGTGCACCACCGAGCGCGACACGATGCGCCCGTCCGCGGCGCAGAGCGTGCCGTAGCAGGTGGTGTGGGTCTTGGCGAGCTCGAGCGGGCGCCACGGCCGCACGTCGACCTTCTCGCCGTGGAAGCGGTAGCTCGCGCCGGCGACCTCGAGGTCGAGCTCGTAGACGATCTTGTGGTCGCGCGCGTAGTCGATGCTGATCGTCCCGCGGCAGGGCGTGTCGTCGGCCGTCAGCCCCGCGAAGTAGATGATGCCCTCGGCCGCGTAGCGCATCGGGGCGCGCCGCAGGGGTTTCAGGATCTCGGTCGCCGGCCCGCCCCACGTGAGGCGGAAGTAGCAGGCCTGATCGCCTGCCGCGCCGAGCGCCGGATCGACGAAGTGGTGCTGCCCGGACATGACCTCGGTGGCGCGCAGGTGGAGCATGCTGGCGACCCTCCAAAAAAACAGAGACCGACTGGTCACGTTATTATCCGGCGCGACGCGGGCGTCAAGCCGACGCGTACGCGCTGCGAAATCGGCGGGGGCGGCGCCGTGAGGCTCACGCCTCGGGGTGCTCGGTCCGGCGCCACTCGACCTTCACGCTCTGCGAGAGCGTGAGCACGTCGACGTCGCCGAGCACGTCGGCGTGCACCGGCGCGTCACCGCGGAAGATGCCGTTCGTCGACGCCGTGTCGACGATCCACACCTCGGCGCCGATGCGCAGCAAGAGGGCGTGGACGCGCGAGATCGTGTTCGTGGGCGACGAGAGCACGAGCCCGCAGCGCGCGTAGCGCCCGAGCAGGATGCCGCGCTCGAGGCGCTCGGCCGAGACGCTGCGGCGCTCCTTGTGCTTGCCGTCGTCGATGCGCAGCACGCCCCAGCCGACCTCGTGCTCGTCGCCCTCGCCGAGCAAGAGCGGCGGGCCGAAGCTCGTGACCGAGGTCGAGCCGGGGCTGCGCTCGCGCCTCGGGGGCCCGGGGGGCTCGCGGGCGGGGCCGAGCTCGGCGGGGCGCCGGTCGACGAAGGCGCGCGGCGGGAGGGCGGCGAAGGCGTCGTCGGCGCGCGGCGCGATGCGGAGCGCAGGGCCGACCGGCACGAGCCACAGGGCGTAGCCCTCGACGGCGACGTAGAGGGGCCCCTCGGCCACCACGGCGGCGTTCGGCTGGCCGTCCTCGGTCACGAAGGGGACGCCGGTCGCCAGGTCGCGCGCGTGGATCTGCAGCCGGTCCCCGGAGCCCTGCACGAGGAAGGCCACGTGGCGGAGGGAGATGGTCTCGCTCGTGAGGCAGAGACCGCACTGGCTGTGCCGGCCGACCACGAGCGCCCCGCGCGCGCGCAGCAGGCGCGAGCCGAAGACGCGCGCCTGCGCGTCGACGGCCACGAGCGCGACGGCGGGCTCGGTCGCGGCGCTCCCGAGCACGGCGAGCCGCTCGTGCGCCACGAGGAACGCGGCGCGCGGTCCGAGCGGTGCCTGGCGCGAGCGCCCGAAGTCGGAGAGCTGGAGCACGCGCGTCCGCTCGTTGCGTCCGAGGGCGTGCGGGCCGGTGGCTTCTTCTTCGGACATGGCGCGCTCCCGGGCATCCTAGCGCTTCCGTGTGGTGCTGGCTCGCCGACACGCAGAGACCGCCGAGGCCGCAGAGGCCGCAGACACGCAGAGGCCGCAGAGACCGCAGAGGGTACAGAGGGTACAGAGGGTGAAGAGGAGAGCGGCTGGAGAGGTCGCGTCTCGGGACACCGTGCTCGGGCGGCCGGCGCCATCCGCTGGCGCGAGACCCGATCTTCTCCTCGCCAACACTTCTCCAACTCTGCGGCCTCTCTGCCCTCTGCGGCCTCTGTGGCCTCTGCGGTATCGTGTCGCCGGGGCCCGGGCTCGGCCGGGTCGGCCGCCTGCGGTTGCGGCGCGCTTGCTCCCCGGCGGCGAGCGCCGTATCGCAGGCGCGCCGACGGACGTGGCCCGGCAGCGGGGGGCGCGGCGGCAGGGAGACAGCCATGGGAGCGGAGCGCTACTTCAAGGGCAAGCGTGCGGTCATCACCGGGGGCTCGAGCGGTATCGGGCTCGCGCTCGCGAAGCGGCTCGTCAGGCTCGGGAGCGCGGTCGTGCTCGTGGCGCGCCGCAAGGACGTGCTCGACGCCGCGCGCGCCGAGCTCCTCCGCGACGCGCCCGGGGCCTCGGTCGAGGTCGTGGCGCTCGACGTCGCCCGTGCCGACGACGTCACCCGCGCCATGGCCGAGGTCGTCGCCAAGGGCCCGGTCGACGTGCTCGTCAACAACGCCGGCGTCGTCATGCCGGGGCGCTTCCTCGAGCTGCCGCTCGAAGAGTTCCGCACCATGATGGACGTGAACTTCTTCGGCACCGTGCACCTGTGCAAGGCGCTCCTGCCGCACATGGTCGAGCGCAAGAGCGGCCACGTGCTCAACGTGTCCTCGCTCGCCGGGGTCATCGGCATCTACGGTTACACGCCCTACGCGGCCAGCAAGTTCGCCCTGTGCGGCTTCTCGCAGGCGCTGCGCGCCGAGATGTGGCCGCACGGCGTGCGCGTCAGCCTGTGCCTGCCGCCGGACACCGACACGCCGCAGCTCGCCTTCGAGAGCCAGCACAAGCCCGAGGAGACGAAGGCGATCGCCGGCACGGTGAAGACCCTGTCGGCCGACCAGGTGGCCAAGCGCATGGTCGACGGCATGGCGCGGGGCGCCTTCGAGATCTACCCCGACATGGGCTCGCGCATGACGGCCTTCGCGCACGGTGCGGTGCCGAGCGTGGTGCGCTGGTTCTGCGACTCGGCCCAGAAGAAGGTCTCGGGCAAGGCCACGGGCGCCTGATACGGGGCCGCGTCCCCGCTGCTCGGGCAAGACCACAAGCGCCGCTCTGTTCGCCGACAGGAGTCGCCCGCATGAAGAACCCCCTGCTCGTCCCGGAGCTGCGCGAGATGCTCGACACGCGCGACTTCGAAGCGATCCGCGATTTTTTCGGCGACCAGACGCCGGCGCTCGCGGCCGAGTTCCTGGCCGCGCTGTCGCCCGCCGAGCAACGCAAGATCTTGGCGGCGCTCGAGGCGCCGACGCGCGCGCTCGTGTTCGCCGAGCTCGACGAGGACGTGCAGCTCGCCCTGCTCGACGCCCTGCCGGCGGTCGAGAGCGTCGAGCTCGTGGCCAGCATGCCCGACGAGCCGCGGCTCGCGTTCCTCGAGGGCCTGCAGCCCGAGGAGCAGCCCACCGTCCGCGAGATCATCGAGAGCGTCGACACGCCGCTCGCCGACAAGCTCGAGAGCGAGCTCGACGCGGTCATCGCCGAGCCCAAGCCCGAGCCCGAGGACCTCACCGTCGAGGAGATCGCGAGCGAGATCGCGCCGTACGTCGAGTACTACCGCATCGCGGGCGAGCGCGTGACGCCGGCGGAGCGGGGCGACCGGCGGCGCTGGGCGAACGTCGTCAACCCGCCCAAGGACGTGCTGCCGCTGCTCGCCAAGCACTTCAAGATCCCGGTCGATTTCTTGACCGCCTCGCTCGACATCGACGAGACCGCCCGCATCGAGACCGAGGACGACGCGACGCTCCTCATCGTCAAGGTGCCCTACTTCGACGAGACGGTCGCCGACGTCCTCTACTTCACGGTCCCCATCGGCGTCATCCTCGTCGGCGACACGATCCTCACCGTGTGCGCCCGGCCCGGGAGCGTGCTGCAGGAGTTCATCGACAACAAGGTGCGGCACCCCGTCGGCGACCGGCGCTTCATCCTGCAGATCATCCTGCGCGCCGTGCTGCTCTACCTGCAGCACCTGAAGCAGCTCAACAACGCCGCCAACGTCGTCCAGAAGAAGCTCGAGGCCGAGTCGCGCAACAAGCAGCTCATCAAGCTCTTCAACATCGAGAAGAGCCTGGTCTATTTCACGACCTCGCTGAAGAGCAACATGTTCATGCTCGAGCGCCTGAAGCGCTCCGGGCTGCTCGGGGACGACGACGTCACCCAGAACCTGCTCGACGACATCTTCATCGAGACGCGCCAGGCCATCGAGATGGCCAACATCTACAGCGACATCCTGAGCGGCATGATGGACGCCTTCGCGTCGGTCATCTCGAACAACCTCAACATCGTGATGAAGCTGCTCACCTCGATGACCATCATCCTCACCATCCCGGTGCTGGTCACGAGCATGTACGGCATGAACATCAAGCTGCCGCTGCAGGACCACCCGCTCGCCTTCCTCTTCGTCGTCGGCGTGTCCGTGTCGGTGTGCGTGGTCGTGATCTACTACTTCATGCGCAAGGGGTGGCTCGAGCGCTGACCCGCCGCGCCGCCGCGGCGAGCGGTCAGGGCGCGGTCGCGGGATCGAGCACCACCGTGCCGCCGCTCCGGAGGTACTCCGCGGCCTGCGCCGCGACGCCGGGGAGGCGGTTCAGGATGTTGTGCGGGTCGTCGTCGCCACTCTGCGTCGGCGTGATGCCGTATTCCCGAAGGTCCTCGAACCAGAGCCCGTCGATGCCCGCGGGGTCGGAGGCGGCCGCGGCTAGCTCCGGGATGCCCATGGCGGCGGCGAGCGCGCGCGACTGCGGGTTCGGGATGAGGCCGTCGTCGACGCCTGCCTGCAGGAGCACGTGGCGCTCGGCGGTCGCGTAGGCGGGCGGCTCGGCGCGCACGAGCGGGCCGTAGTGGATGGGGTCGGCCGGGTCCATCATCCACTGGCCGAGCCACTCGAGCGGGGGCAGGAGCTCCGGGTAGCGCTCGTCGCTCGCGATGACGCCGACGGCGGGCGCGAACAGGACGCGGATGAGGCCGCTCATCACGGGCGAGCGCAGGATGCGGGCGATGCCGCCGCCCGGCACGTTCGGGACCAGCGTCCGCACGTGGGGCGCCACCGCGGCGAAGAGCGAGCCGAGCACGCCTCCGAAGCTCTGGCCGAGGTAGTCGCAGCTGCCGTCGAGGTCGGGCCCCGCGAGGCCGTCGACGTCGACGAGGCCGGTCTCGGCGATGCGGCAGCACTGGATCTGATCGAGCACCGTCTGGCGGAAGGTGTCGCGCGCCGAGCGCATGTTGGTCGCGTCGAACAGGGTCGTGAGCTCGCCGCGAATGCCGTGGTGCAGGGCGTCGATGCCGAGCGCAGCGATGCCGCGCGCGTTCAGCACGGGGGCGCGCACGAACACGTCGCGGCTCGAGCCGTTGAAGCCGTGCTGCACGAGCACGGTCGGCCACGGCGGCGGAAACAAGGCCGGATCGGGCTCGACGAGGACGACCTCGACCACCAGGTCCCCGGCGGGGGCCGTGCCGGCGACGATCGCGGGGTCGAAGAGCTCGTCGGCGCCGCGGAAGTCGCGCGAGTGGAAGGTCCCGACCGCGACCTTGCCGGCGTGCGCGAGGTAGCTCGTGAAGGCCGCGAGCTCGTCGGGCGCGAGCGTCGCCGTGAAGGCGGCCGGGTCGAAGACACCGCGCGGCCAGCGCGCGTTGCCGAGATCCTCGGCGAGGTCGAGCACCGGCACGACCGCGGCGAGGCTCTCGGCGGCGATGACGAGATCGCCGCGGACCTCGCTCGTCGTGAACGGGACCGCGAGCACGACGTCGTCGACGGCCGTGCCCGCGGCCGCGGCGGCCAGCGCGACGTCCGGCGTCGAGGCGTCCCAGTCGGCCGGCCGCACGACCGGGCTCCCGCCGGCCGTGAGCCCCGCGCCGACGACGAAGGCGTGGCGCGCCCCGACGGCGAGCGGCGCCTGGGGCTCGAGCTCCACGAAGCGCGCGGCCGGGTGAAAGCGCACCGTGAGGCCCACCTTCGGCTCGGGTGCGTCGAGGCGCACGACGGCGAAGCTCGCGGCCGTGACGCTCGCGGCGTCGAGGTCGCCGTCGAAGGGCACGAGCACCGGCGCGTACGGGCTGAAACCGTCCAGGGTCGCGAAGTCGTCGAGGTAGCCGTCGAAGGTGGCGCGCGCCTTGTCGTTCATCGCGGCGGCCGGCACGAAGGGCTCGGCCCAGCCCGCGCGGAGCTCGACGTGCCCCGCGACGCGCAGCCGATCGTCGGGCAGGGGATTCGACACGTCCCCTGGGTCGGCATGCCAGGCCGGCGCGACGGACGCTCCCTCGGTCCCGCCGCAGCCGGGCGCCGCCGACGCGAGCGCGGTCATCGCGGCCAGACCGAGGAGCCGGTGCGAGCGCATGCCTTCAGGTTACACGCGCCGGTCGCCTTCCGGGTGCCGGGCTCTCCGGGGTGGCCCGGCGCGCCCGCCGCGGTTGACGAGCGAGCCCGTGCGCCGCAGGCTCTTGCCATGGGCGAGCCCGCGCCGCGCCAGGCGACGTACGACGACCTCTTGGCGTTGCCTCCCCACGTCCGCGGCGAGCTCATCCACGGCGTGCTCCACGTGCAGCCGCGTCCCGCGTCCCCGCACGCGCGGGCGGCCTCCTCCCTCGGCGGCGAGCTCTACGGTCCCTTCGACCGCGGTCGCGGCGGGCCGGGCGGCTGGATCATTCTGCACGAGCCCGAGCTGCACCTCCGGGGCGGGCACGTGGTCGTGCCCGACCTCGCCGGCTGGCGGCGCGAGCGCATGCCGGAGCTGCTCGAGGTGTCCGCCTTCGAGCTGCCGCCGGACTGGGTGTGCGAGGTGATCTCTGCCTCGACCGCCGCCGTCGATCGCGCGGAGAAGCTGCCGCTCTACGCGGGCGAGGGCGTCGCGCACGCGTGGCTCGTCGACCCTGGCCCGCGCACGCTCGAGGTGCTGCGCCTCGACGGCGCGACCTACCGCCTGCTCGTGACCCACCGCGGCGACGCACGCGTGCGGGCGGAGCCGTTCGCTGCCGGCGAGATCGACCTGTCTGCGCTCTGGTCGCGCTGAGCGACCCTGGTCCCCATGGCTCCCCCGCACGCCTCCTGCGTCGCGCACTGGGAGATGAGCTCGCAGGCCTCGCTCCTCTCGGAGCAGCGGCGCGTCGGGGCGCACCGGCCCGATTTTTTCGCGCGCTACCGCGCCGAGGCCCTCGGGCCGGCGCACGCGCCCGTCGAGGCCGTGCGCCGCTTCGCGCTCGCCGGCGCGCCCGTCTTCGCGTTCGTGCCAGACCGCTCGGGCCTCGTCGTCGACGTGCGTTTCTCCTCCGACCTCGAGGTCGTCGACGTGCCGCGGCTCGCGGTCGGAGCAGAGGTGCGCGGCGGGCGCCTCACGGACGCCGCCCGCGCCGAGCTCGACGCGCGCGCCATCCTCGAGCTCCTCGTGCGCGCCGACGTGCTCCGCACCTACTGGCACCTGGGGAGCGAGGTCTGGCTGCGGAGCGAGGACGCCTCCCCGGGCGGCTACCGTGCCGAGCTCGACGGCACGCACACTTACTTCACGAGCCGCCGCCACACGGCGTCCTTCGCCTTCGCGGTCGAGTGGGCGGCGGACGGCGAGATCGTCGTGACGCGGCGGAGCTGACCCTGAACCCGCGCTCGACCGTCAGGGCGTCGCGCAGCGGTGGCTCTGCGGTGGCGCGCGGCGGCTCGCCTCGACTGGCTCCCCTCCCGCCGCAGCGCTACGAGCCAGCTGCCATGCCGACCGCCTGGAGCCCCTCGCAGTACGAGCGCTTTCGCAGCGAGCGCCTGGAGCCCGTGCACGATCTCGTCGCGCTCGTCGAGCCGGGCGTGCGGCGCGCGCTCGATCTCGGCTGCGGCACGGGCGAGCCGACCGAGCTCCTGCTCGCGCACCTCGGCGACGCGGCCGAGATCGACGCCGTCGACAGCTCGCCCGAGATGCTCGCGCGCGCGGCGCCGCGGGCGAGCGCGCGCTTGCGCTTCCGGCAGGGCGAGATCGCGAGCCTCGAGTCCTTCGCGGGCTTCGACCTCGTGTTCTCGAACGCGGCTCTGCACTGGGTGCCCGACCACCGCGCGCTCTTCCGGCGCCTGCTCGGCACGCTCGCGCCGGGCGCGCAGCTCGCCCTGCAGATGCCGAACAACCAGCATCACCCGGCGCACGTCGCGGCGAGCGAGGTCGCCCGACAGGAGCCCTTCGCCGGCTGGCTCGGAGGCTTCGTGCAGCGGAGCGCGGTCGAGCCGCTCGAGCGCTACGCCGGCTGGCTCTGGGAGGCACGGGTCGCGCGCCTGCGCCTCTTGGAGCGCGTCTACTGCCACACGCTCGCCCGCGCCGCCGACGTCGTCGAGTGGCTGAAGGGCTCGCTGCTCGTGCCCTACCTCGAGCGGCTCGACGCCGCGCAGGCGCGCGCCTTTCTGGATGCCTACGCGGCGCGCCTGCGCAAGGTGATCGGTGAGGACGCGCCGTACCTCTACACCTTCCGGCGCATGTTCGTCTGGGCGCGCGCGGCGGGCTGACGGCGCCGGGCTCGGGGCGGCGCCGAGCCCGGGCCCGTGCGCCGCCACATCCCTGGTAATGCCGGGTGGGAGTTCGCCGTGGCGCGTGCCGGCGCGGCGGCATTAGGATGGTCCGATGTTTGGGAAGAGGTGCTCCCTGGCGGTGGGGACCGCCTGGGCTGAGGGCTCGCGCGCGCGCGCTCTGGCGGCGGGCATGATGGTCGCAACGCTCGCGGCGGGCTGTTCGGAGGCCCGGGACGACGCGCTCGGCGCACCGCCGGCCGCGCGGGGCGAGCTCGTGCCCGACGCGCGTTCCGCGCCGGCGACCGAGCGCGGCCCTTCGCTTCCGCCGGCCCTGCGCGCGGCCGTGATCTCGACCCGTCAAGCGGAAGGGGGCGAAGGGTATCGCTTCGAGGCGGTCGGCGCCGCATCCGGTCCCGCAGCGGCAGCCGACAACGCCGCGATGGCCTTCCGCGCGAGCTTCGATGCGACGGGCGTGCTCGTCCGTCGCAACGGCGAAACGGCGCACCTCTCGCTGGCGCTCCATGCCGTCGGCTGTGCCTCGGCCCGCGAAGAGGTCCCGGCCGTCGTCGCGCCGGGCGTCGCGGCGGGCCGGCTCACCTACGCCCGCACGCTCGGCTCGGCCGAGCTCGAGGAGTGGTACCTGAACGGTCCGGCGGGCCTCGAGCAGGGCTTCACGCTCGGGCGCCTGCCCGACTGCGCGGGCGCGGAGGAGCTCGTGCTCGAGATCGGCCTCGGGCTCGGTGAGGCTCCGTCCCGAGCGGTGGCCGACGGCACGCTCGCGCTTGGCGCGTATCGGTACGGCGCGCTCTACGCCACCGACGCGCGCGGTCGCGAGCTCGGGTCGCGGCTCCACGCGACCGCGCGCGGCGCGGAGCTCCGGATCGACGCGCGCGGCGCGAGCCTGCCCGTGACGGTCGATCCGCTCGTGTGGGTCGAGGAGCAGAAGCTCGTGGCGAGCGACGGGGCGGCGCTCGACAATTTCGGTGCCTCGGTGAGCGTGACCGCGGACGGGAGCCGCGCCCTCGTGGGGGCGGCCAATGCGGATCTCGGCCCGAACACCAATCAAGGCAGCGCCTACGTGTTCCTGCGCACGGGCACGAGCTGGGCCCTCGAGCAGAAGCTCGTGGCGGGCGACGCCGCAGTGGACGACTTCTTCGGGTACTCGGTGAGCCTGAGCACCGACGGCAGCCGTGCGCTCGTGGGGGCCTACGGGGACTCCATCGCTGCGAACCAGTACCAGGGCAGCGCCTACGTCTTTCTGCGCGCGGGCACGAGCTGGGCGGAAGAGCAGAAGCTCGTGGCGAGCGACGGCGCGGCGTCGGACTTGTTCGGCACCTCGGTGAGCCTGAGCGCGGACGGGAGCCACGCGCTCGTCGGAGCGCCCGGAAGCCAGCTGGCCGACCCGGGCAATGGCTATGTGTTCCTGCGCACGGGCACGAGCTGGTCCGAGGAGCAGAAGCTCGTGGCGAGCGACGGCGCGGTGGGCGACCAGTTCGGCGGGTCGGTGAGCCTGAGCGCGGACGGCAGCCGGGCGCTCGTGGGCGCGTGGCTCGACGACGTTGGCGCGAGCACGAACCAGGGCAGCGCCTACGTGTTCCTGCACACGGGCTCCTCCTGGGCGCAGGAGCAGAAGCTCGTGGCGCGCGACGGGGCGGCGTCGGACCTCTTCGGCATCTCGGTGAGCCTCAGCGCGGACGGCAGTCGGGCGCTCGTCGGTGCGCCCGTGGACGACGTCGGCGCGAACGTGAACCAAGGCAGCGCCTACGCCTTTGCGCTCGTCTTCAAGGCTTCGAACGGCACCTCCTGCTCGGCCGCCGACGCCTGCCTGAGCGACCAGTGTATCGACGGCGTCTGCTGCGACGCGAGC
>JACRDA010000098.1 GCA_016212965.1 Myxococcales bacterium | reverse complement strand
GCGCGCTAGCGGGTGTCGTCGCGTCGGCGAGGCGCTCGGAGCAGTTGGCGGATCCGGTCGAGTGCGCGCTCGGGGTCGTGGAGGATCTGTTCGTTGGGGAGGCGCAGGACCGTGAGGCCTGCGGCGCGAAGCAAGGCGTCGCGGGCCGCATCGCGCGCAGCGACGCTGGGGTCGTCGTGATGGCCGCCATCAACCTCTACGACGAGCCGAGCTGCTTCGCAGAAGAAGTCGACGATGAAGCGGCCCAGCGGTTGCTGGCGTCGGAACTTGGCGTGCCCTCTCCTGGGGGGCCCGGGGGGAGAGGGGGATGCGAGCCGACAGTACGCGGCGGAGTCCCCAACTTGGACCACCCCCGCTCCACCGGGAGAGGGGGCCGGGGGGAGAGGGCAACAGATTCCGTCCGGATGCGGCCTGCTGCTTCGGCAAGGGTCCAGGGCTCGCGCGGGCTCGCCTCCAAACCAAGCTCAACCTCCTCCTCGGCCGAGCGCGCGCAGGGCCGCCAGGGCGCGCTCCATGTCCGCCGGCAGCGGTGCCGCGAAGTGGAGCCGCCCGGTATCGAGCGTCAAGTGACTGCGCCCGGCCCGGCGGGCGGGGGTGCGTGCGGCCGGCGCGGGGCCCGCGCCATCGGCATGGCGAGCGTGACCTTCGTGCCCTGGCCGAGCTCGCTCTCGAGCGTAAGCTTGCCGCCGTGGGCGGCGACGAAGCGCTCGACGACGCACAGGCCGAGGCCCGTGTGCTCGCTCCGGGTGGTGAAGAACGGGCGCCGCGCCTGCAGCCGCTCGGCGGCGCTCATGCCCGCGCCGGTGTCCGTCACGCGGATGACCACGACGGGCGCCTCGGAGCCCCGCTGCCGGGTGCTCTCGAGCCCGAGCCGGTGGTGCTCGCCGGGGCCGAGCTCGCGCTCCTGCATGGACTCGACCGCGTTCTCGACGAGGTTCTCGAGCGCCTGGCGCAGCAGATCCGGGTCGCCGAGCACCTCGGTGGCGTCGTCGCCGACCTCGACCACGAGCTCGATGGGCGCGGCGTCGCCGGTCTCGGCCGCGCGCAGCGGCCCGAGCGAGCGCTCGAACAGCTCGCGGACCCCGAGCCGCGCCGCCTGGGGCGTGACGGGGCGCGCGTAGGCCAGCAGATCGCGCACCAGCCGGTCGAGGTGTGCCGTCTGCCGCTCGATGGCGTCGAGCACGGCGCTCGCGTCGGCGGCGCCCGTGGCCGGGCGGTGCAGCGCCGCGACCGCGCGGTCGACCTCCGCGAGCGGCGCGCCCACCTTCTCGGCGACGACGCTGGCGAGCTCGCCCATCACCGCGAGCTGCTGCGTGCGCACGAGCTCGCTCTCCGCGCGGTCGAGGGCGCGGTAGGAGCTCTCGAGCTCCTCGGTGCGCTGGCCGAGCTCGCGGGTGCGCTCGCCGAGCACCGTCACCGTGCGCGCGTAGCGCGACACGAGCGTGAGCGCGACGCCGTAGACGAAGGCCGCGAAGCCGAGCGGCAGCGCCCCGATGCTGCGGTGCACGCCGAGCGCGAAAGCGGCGTCGTTGACGACGGCCACTCCGAGGGCGATGGCGCCGAGCAGGGCCGTCAGCCCCTCGGGGACGCGGTCGGTGATGCGGCTCCGGAGGTAGCTGCGCCCCACGAGCGCGATCGTCGCGGCGGCGACCGCCGGGACGAGCGCGTAGAACGCGATGGCCGCGGGGCGCGGCGTGAAATCGACGCTGCGCAGCGAGAGCCCGAGCCACTCGATCTGCGGCAGCTCGGGCGGCAGCGGCTCCCACCACTGCCCCGCCGCGATGGCGGTGAGGAACGCGGCCGCCGCGAGCGCGAGGGCGGCGGCGATGCGACGCCAGGCCCTCACCCGGCCGTAGCGCAGCGCGAACACGAGCAAGAGCGCCACCGTGACGACGCCCGCGGCGACCAGTCCGGACAGCGCCCCGGCGAAGGACGGCGCCGTGCCCGGCACCTCCGAGCGGTAATAGGCGAGCGCCGCGAAGCCGGCGAAGATCGCCAGCGAGAGCGACAGGAGCGCGAAGACCCCGTACTCGCCGTCCTCGCGGCGCCCGGTCCAGGCGCGCGCGAAGAACACCGCGGTGCCCGCGAAGGTGAGCGCGAGCGCCGCGAGCAGACCGACGAGCAAGAGCGTGTCCATGGCGTCGTGCTCAGGGCAGGGTGGCGAGGCCGGCGCGGCGTCCCGGCCGGGCAGGCAACGCCACTCCGGGATCCACGGGCAAGCGCAGCCGCACGCGCGTGCCCACGCCCGGGCGGCTGTCGAGGTCGAGCGTGCCGCCGTGCGCGCTCACGATGCGGTCGCAGATCGGCAGGCCGAGGCCGGTGCCGGTGGGGCGGGTCGTGAAGAAGGGCTGGAGCGCGTGCTGCCGCGCCTCGGCGCTCATGCCTTCACCGTTGTCGCGCACCTCGAGCTCGACCACGTCGAGGTCGCCGACGCGCTCGCGTCGCACCGCGACGGCGAGCTCGCCGCCCTCGCCCATGGCCTGCAGGGCGTTGTCGATGAGGTTGTCGAGCGCCGCGCGCAGGAGCTCGGCGTCGGCGTGGAGGCGCGGCAGGTCGTCCGCCACCCGGAGCTTGCGCACGACGTCGGGTCGCAGGGGGGCCCGCTCGAGACCGCGGCGCGCCAGCTCGCCGAGGTCGAGCGGCGCGCGCGCGGGCAGCACGGGCCGGGCGTAGTCCTTGAGGTGCGCGGCGAGTCGGTCGAGCCGCCCGGTCTCCTCGTCGAGGATGCCGATGAGGGTGGTCCGGTCGTCCGCGCCGAGGCCCGCGCGGCGCAGGCTCGCGACGGCATTGCTCACGATCCCGAGCGGGTTGCGGACCTCGTGCGCCACGACGGCGGCGAGCTCGCCCACGAGGGCGAGCTCCTCGGTGCGCAAGAGCTCGCGCTGCGTGCGCTCGAGCTCCGAGAGCGCCAGGGCGAGGTCGCGCTCGCGGCGCGCGAGCTCGGTCGTGCGCAGGCCGAGCTCCGCGGCGCTGGCCGCGTAGCGCGCCAGGAGCGAGAGGCTCAGGCCGAAGGCGAGGCCGAGGTAGCCGAGCGGAGCGAGGGGCAACGAGGGCACGAGGCCGACGTCGAGGGCGGCGTCGTGGACGATGCAGGCGAGGAGCACGACCGAGCCCGCCGCGCCGGCCACGGAGGCGCGCCGGCGCCAGGCCTCGCGCCCGAGCAGCCAGGTGACCGCGAGCGCGGCGGCGACGCTGGCGGCGACGAGGCCGCGCGCCGGCGCGCCGAGCTGCCCGTCGGGCGCGTAGAGCTCGAGGCCGAGGAGCTCGAAGCTGCGCGACCCCGTCGGCGCCACGCGCCAGGCGAGGCCGGTCACGGCGAGGAACGCGCTCGCCAGCGCGGCGCCGTACAGCGGCACGACCAGCCGGATGCGGTGCGCCACACCCGCGTAGACCAGCCCGAAGTGCACGAGCAGGGCGAGCGTGAGGGCGTCCGACGCGCTCACGAGGGCGCACGCGGCCCCGAGCGCCCCGGCGTCCGGCACGCCCAGGGTCTCCCGCAGGAGCAGGGCGTGGGCGGCCGCGTGCACGCTCACGCACACGCCGACGAGTGCGCAGAGCAGGTACTCGGGGTGGCGCCGCTGCCAGGCGCGGGCGAACACGAGGGCGAGCCCGAGGTGCGTGGCCGCGATCCCGAGCAGGGCGCCGACGAGCAGAGGAGTGTGCACGCGTCTGCCGGCCCCGGACGAAGGCTGCCCCTAGAACGCCTTGAGGCCCGACACGATGCGCTTGGCGATCACCACGCGCTGGATGTTGCCGGTACCCTCGAAGATGTCGAACACCTTGATGTCGCGAAACCACTTCTCGAGCAGCTGGTCGCTGCCGGCCAGCGTGCCGTGGGCGCCGCAGATGTCGATGGCCTCGGTGCAGGCGTAGACCGCGGCCTGACCCGCGTAGGCCTTCGCCATGCTCGCCTCCTTCGCGTTGGGCTGCTCGAGGTCGGCGAGGTAGACCGCGTGGTGGACGAGGGCGCGCGCCGCCTCGAGCCGCCGACCGACGCGGGCCAGGCGCTCGGCGAGCGCGGCGTAGCGCGGGATGGGCCGCGACAGCAGATAGCGCTCGCGCACGAAGTCGCGCGCGTGCTCGTAGGCGGCGCGCCCGATGCCGCACGCCATCGCGCCGACGAGCGGGCGCGTCGTGTCGAAGGTCTTCATCGCGGTCATGAAGCCTTCCTTGCCGGCATGGGCGTCCGCGCCGCCGAGCAGGTTGTCCTCCGGCACGCGGCAGTCGTCGAGCACGAGCTCGGCCGTCTCGCTGGCGCGCAGCCCCATCTTGTCCTCGATCTTGCCGACCGAGAAGCCGCTCGCGAAGGGCGCGAGCAGCGCCGCCCGCTCGAGGGGTGGCGCGAGCTCCGCGACGGCGGTTCCGAAGGCGCCCGGGCCGGCGAGGGCGAAGGCCGCCGCGGCATCCGCGCGCCCGAGCTCCTCCTCCAGCAGCACCGTGGTCACGAGCCCGAGGCCCTGGCCACCCGCGTCTTCGGGCAAGTCCATGGTGCCGAGCCCGAGCTCGAAGGCGGCGCGGCGCACCGCGTCGGGCACACCGCGCATCGCCTCGTGCTCGCGGGCGTGGGCCCCGAGCGTGGCGCGGGCGAAGTCGCCCACGCTGTCGCGCATCAGTTTCTGCTCTTCCGTCGGCTCGAAGCTCAACATGCGCCCGTCCCTTCGCCGGCCGGCATCATACTCCGGGCCGGAGATGGGTCGAGGCCAGGCCGAGCGCGGCGCCGAGGTCGCTGCGAAGGCGCCCCCTGCGAGGGGCTGTGCCACAATCGACCCGAGCCATGCCAAGAGCGGCCGGAGCGACGCGCGGGTGGACGGCGCCACGGGGTGCGCGTCGAGCCGCCCTCCTCGTCGCGCTCGCGGCAGTGGCGTGCGGGGGCGAGCCGACCCCGCGCCCGAGCGCGCCGCCGGCGCCGAGTCTCGACCCACCCTCCACGGCGAGCCCGCGCCCGAGCGCCGGGGTGGTGGCGGTGGAGCCTGCGGCCGGCTCCGCCCCCGCGCCCGCGGTCGCGCTGCCGCCCACCGCGCCGCCCGCCCCGAGCGCGTCCGACGGCGGAGCCGGCGGCGACCCCGGCGTCGGCGCCTGCCCGGCCGACATGGCCTTCGTGGACGTCGAGCACTGCCCCGAGGTCGAGCGCACGTGCCTGAAGAAGGAGACCGGCGGCCCGAACCACCTCGTCATCTGCCACGAGTTCGCGCTCGGCACGCGCTGCACGAGCGCCCCGCGGCGCGAGCGCTTCTGCATCGACCGCTACGAGTACCCGAACCAGAAGGGCGCCCACCCGCCCGTGCACGTCAACGCCTACGACGCGGCCGCGCTCTGCGCTGCGCGCGGCAAGCGGCTCTGCTGGGAGAGCGAGTGGACGGCGGCGTGCGAGGGTCCCGAGCACCTGCCCTTCCCGTACGGGCTCGAGCGCTCGAGCGCGGCGTGCAACATCGACAACCCGTGGATCGCACCCGATCTCGACAAGGCCTACGATCCGGACCCGCGCGTCTCCGACCCGGAGCTGCGGCGCATCGACCAGAGCGTGCCGAGCGGGTCGAAGCCGGGGTGCCGGAGCGGCTTCGGCGTGTACGACCAGCCCGGCAACATGGACGAGTGGGTGCGCACCGAGGAGCGTCGCGGCCTGGGCGGCTGGGCCGGCCTGAAGGGCGGGGCCTGGGGCCACGTGCGCAACGCGTGTCGTCCGGCGACCACCAGCCACGTGCCGCAGTTTCGCTACTACTTCATCTCGTTCCGCTGCTGCCGGGACGCCGACCCCGCGCGCTTGCCCGCGGCGCCGCCTTCGCCCCCACCCGGCGCGAGCGTGCCCGTCGGCGCGCCCCTCTGGCGGCCGCCGGCCTTCCCGGTCCCGGGCCACCCGGCGCCGCGCGAGACCGGCTGGACCCCGCGCTAGGCGCCCCATGCCGGTGGTCATCGTCGGGCGCGAAGGGTAGATTGTCCGCGATGCGTGCCAAGGCGAAGGCTCGGTCCACGGTGGGGCGGCGCGTGGGCGCGGCGCTCGCGGCGGTCATGGGTTGGTGGCTCGCGAGCTCGCTCGCGTCCGGTGGCTGCAGCAAGCAGACCGCCTGCCGCACCTCCGCCGACTGCGCGCGCAGCTGCTCGGGCACGACGATCGTGGGAGAGGCCTGCGTCGACGACGCGTGCCGCGCCGCGGAGCCCTACGACTGCACGGAGGCGTACGGCCCGAGCTACACCTGCGGCGTCGTGCCCGGCGACGTGTCGCCGCGCTGCGTCACGGGCAGCTGCTCCTCGGACGACGACTGCGAGGACGTGTGCCGCGACGACGCCGTGCTCGTGGACTACGGCTGCGACGGCGAGCTCTGCGGCGTCGTCGGGTACGTCCCCGACGGCTGCACGCCGGGCGGCGGCGGCTCCGGCGGGACGGGCGGCACCGCGGGCGGCGGCGGAGCGCCCGGTGGCTCGGGTGGCGGTGGCACGGGCGGCGCCTCGGGCGGAGCGGGTGGGGCGGCAGCCGGGGCGGGGGGCAACTGACGGCTCGACGCGGCGCGCGCCGCCGCGGTGGGCGCGCCTTCAGGTCTTCGTCCTGCCCGTGAGCGCGTAGCGCACGAGCAGGGCAGCCGGCAGCAGGCCGCCGGCGATCATGAAGGGGCTCGTGCCCGGCGTCGGCGCGCGCAGCGTGTGGATGAGCCCCACGAGGGTGCCGATGCCCATGCTGACGCCGGTCAGCCCGGCGACGATGCGCACCGTGCGGCTCGGCCCCGGCTTCGGCGCCGCGCCGCCTCGCGCCGGGGAGGCCTGCGCCGCGACCCTGGGCGGGCGCAGGGGCGCGATGTCGACCGCCCGGTGCGCGACGAGCCCGGGCACGCGCTGCCGCCGCTCGCCCCGCGTCCACTCGACCCCTCCGGCGCGCCCACGCGTCGCGCGACCACCCGTCGCCGGCTCCGGCTCGTCACCCGTGCTCTCTCGCTCCACCTTCGTCCGCCTCGGGGATCGAGCTTGGCACATTCGCGGCGAAGGTCACGCGGCAGGGCGCGCGCACGCTCACACGCTGCCGCCGCGCACGCGCACCACGTTCGCCCCGAGCGCCCCGAGCTTCTCCTCCATCGCCTCGTAGCCGCGGTCGAGGTGGTAGACGCGCGAGACCAGCGTCTCGCCCTCGGCGACGAGCCCCGCGATGACGAGCGAGGCCGACGCGCGCAGATCGGTCGCCATCACGTTCGCCGCCGAGAGCCCCGAAACGCCCTTCACGAAGGCCGTGTGCCCGCTCACCTCGATGTCGGCGCCCATGCGCCCGAGCTCCGGCACGTGCATGAAGCGGTTCTCGAACACCGTCTCGCTCATGCGCGCGGTCTTGTCGGCGAGGCACATGAGCACCATGAACTGCGCCTGCATGTCGGTCGGAAAGCCGGGGTGAGGGGAGGTCGTCACGTCGACCGAGTGCAGGCGCCCGTCGCGCGCCACGCGCACACCCGTGCCGTCCGGCTCGACCACGACGCGCGCGGCGCGGAGCTTGGCGATGAGCGCTTCGAGATCCTCGACCGGCACGCCCTCGAGCAGGGCCTCGCCCCCCGCGGCCGCGACCGCCACCATGTAGGTGCCGGCCTCGATGCGGTCGCTCACGATCGCGTGGTCGAAGGGCGCGAGCTCGGCCGCGCCCTCGATCTGGATGACCCCGGTGCCGGCGCCGCTCACCTTGGCGCCCATCTTGTTGAGCACGCGCGCCAGCTCCACCACCTCGGGCTCGCGCGCCGCGTTCACGATGTGGCTGCGGCCCTGCGCCAGCGCTGCGGCCATCATGAGGTTCTCGGTGCCCGTCACCGTCGCCATGTCGAGCACGAGCTCGGCCCCGCGCAGCCGCTTGGCGCTCGCGACCACGTAGCCGTGCTCGATGGCGATGGTCGCCCCGAGCGCCTCGAGCCCCTTCAGGTGCTGATCGATCGGGCGCGTGCCGATCTGGCAGCCCCCGGGCAGGCTCACGCGCGCGCGGCCGTAGCGCGCCACGAGCGGCCCGAGCACGAGCACCGAGGCGCGCATCTTCGTCACGAGGTCGTAGGGCGCCTCGGGGTGGATGGTGGTCGGGGCGAAGACCGTGACCTCGGGCGGCTTGCAGTCGACCGGCCGGCCGAGCGTGTGGAGCAGGGCGGCGGTCGTCTCGATGTCCTGCAGGCGCGGCACGTTGCGCAGGTGGCTCTCGCCCTCGGACAGCAGCGTGGCGCAGAGGATCGGCAGAGCTGCGTTCTTGGCGCCGCTCACGCGCACACGGCCCGCGAGGCGTCGGCCGCCGACGATGCGGATGGCGTCCATGGGCACCCGTATGACAGGAAAGGCGCCGGCTGTCAGCTATCGGGTGTCGGCTTTCGGGTGTCGGCGGGGCGGCGCCGGCCGCCGGCGCGGGGCGGCGCCAGCCAAGCTGCTGTCGCGAGCCGAGTTGGCGTGGACGTGGACCTTGGCGTCGACGTGGTCGTGGACCTTGACGGCGACGTCTACGTGGACTTGGTCGGCCGAACGTCGACGCGCGTCCTGCCGACGCAACGGGCGCACGTCGTCCGGCGATCCTCGGGCATGTCGTCCAAGTCCACGTAGACGTCGCCGTCAAAGGCCACGTCTACGACCAGGTCAACGTCTACGTCTACGGTTCCGTCCGTGGGCGACGGCCCGGTGGGATGGCCGCTCGCGGGGCGTCTGCCGCGCGAATCCCCGCGCTACGCAAACGATCGAAACCTCTGTGCCGAGGGACTAGGCTCCGGGCACCATGCACCCTGCCGCCGTCGCGCGCCTGCTCGGTCGATCGATGATGGGCCTCGCCGCCACGGCCGCGCGGCGCCTCGCGCGCGGGCCCGCCGTGCCGGAGTGGTCACTGCTCTACGAGACCGCGGCGCGCCTCGGGCGCGCGCGGATGGCGACGCTCGACCTCGCCCACGCGCCGCGCGCCCGCGCGCAGTTTGCCGAACTCGGTGCGCTCGCACGCTTGCCGCGTGGCGTGCGCGTCGAGCCGGCGACCGTGGGTGGCGTGCCGGCCGAGTGGCTCGTCCCCGAAGGTGCGGACGGTGCGCGCGTCGTCGTGTACTTCCATGGCGGCGGCTACGTGATCGGCGCACCGGCGACGGCGCGCGAGCTCGCCGCCCGCATCGCGTGCGCCGCCGGGGCGCGGGCCCTGTCGGTCGACTACCGGCTCGCGCCCGAGCACCCGTTTCCGGCCGCCGTCGACGACGCCTGCGCGGTCTACCGCGCCCTCGGGGCGAGCGGCATCGAGCCCGGGCACGTCGCGCTCGCGGGCGACTCGGCCGGGGGCGGCCTCGCCCTGGCGCTGCTGCTGCGGCTCCGGGCCGCGGGCGAGGCGCTGCCGGCCTGCGCGGCGCTCCTCTGTCCGTGGGTCGATCTCTCGGACCCGTGCGCCGAGGACGCGGGGCTGGACGACCTGCCGCAGCGGACGATCCAGGCCATGGCCCGGCTCTACCTCGGCGGCGCGAGCCCGCAGGAGCCCCTGGCCTCGCCCGTCTTCGGCGAGCTCGCGGGCCTACCGCCGCTGCTCGTGCAGGCCGGCGGCGTCGAGGTGCTGCGCCCGCAGATCGAGCGGCTCGCGGCGCGCGTGGCGGCGGCCGGCGGCGAGGTCGCGCTCGAGGTCGCGCCGGGCATGGTCCACGTGTGGCACCTGCTCGCCGCCGTGTCGCCCGAGGCGCGCGCCGCCATTGCGCGCATCGGCGCGTTCGTGCGCGCGCACGCGTAGGTCACGGCGGCCGCGCGGCTCAGGCGTGCCGCTCGCCGAGCGCGATGCGGTGCCCGTCGGGATCCTGAATCACGAAGTCGTAGCTGCCCCACGGGTGGCGCGTGAGCGGGCTCGCGAGGGTCGCGCCGGCGGCCATGGCGTGCGCGTGCGCCTTGTCGACGCCCTCCACGTCGAAGTAGCAGCACGCGAACGCCTCGACCGCCGGCGCCTGCGTCTTGACGAGCCCGAGGTCCGCCCCGTCGCGCGCCAGGATCGCGAAGTCGGGCCCTTCGCCCATCGTCGTGACGACCTCGAAGCCGAGGGTCTTCCGGTAGAACGCGATCGAGCGCGCCACGTCGTAGACGCCGAGCGTGGTCCGGCTCTTCAGGAACTTCGTGTGCATGTGGCCCCTCCGTGTCGCTGTAGGACCCTGGCGATCTCGAGGGTAGCGCACGCGGCTCGCCCGCGTGAGGCGCGGCCTCGACGCAGGCGAGCCTCGGCGATCGTCGCGCTTGACCCGGCTCCGCGCCCCAGCATGATGGGTGGCGATGCGCTTGAATCTGGGCTGCGGACGCAACCACCTCGAGGGCTGGGTCAACGTCGACTCGGTCGCGCTGCCGTCCGTCGACGTGGTGGCCGATCTCGACCGGTGTCGCGAGGTGCCGCTGCCGTTCGCCGAC
Organism: Myxococcales bacterium; assembly: GCA_016212965.1. GTDB lineage: Bacteria > Myxococcota_A > Polyangia > Polyangiales > Polyangiaceae > JACRDA01. The sequence continues at coordinate 4,926 of JACRDA010000098.1, read as the reverse complement.
GACTCCGTCGACGAACTTTTGCTCTCGCACGTGCTCGAGCACGTCGGCGACACGCTCGCGCTCATGCAGGAGCTGCATCGCATCGCGAAGCCGGGCAGCGTCGCCGTGGTGCGGTGTCCGTACGGGTCGAGCGACGACGCCGACGAGGACCCGACCCACCGGCACCGCTTCTTCGTCGGCAGCTTCGGCTACTTCTCCCAGCCGTACTACTGGCGTGCCGACTACGGCTACCGCGGCGACTGGGAGCCGCGCCGCATCCTGCTGCGCGTGCACCGCGACGGCAACGCGGGGCTGTCGCCGCAGCAGATCATGGGCCGCGTGAACGCCGCGCGGAACGTGGTCGCCGAGATGGTGGTGGATCTCGTCGCCGTGAAGCCGATCCGCGCGGCCGATCGCGCCCTGCAGCGCCCGCTGCCCATCGAGATCGCCCTCGCCTGAGGCGCCGGCCGGCGGGCCGGCGGGCGCGGACTTCCCTTCGACCGACCGCCGCTCTAGCCTCCTGGGACGAACCGATGCGCCGCGCTCTGCTCGTGGTGTCGCAGTCTGCCCTCGGCGGCTGCGCCGCGGACGAGCCCGTGGTGCCCGAGCCTCCGCTCGAGCCGCTGTTCGCCTTCGCGGTGCTCGCCGCCCCGCACATCGTGAACGACGTCGAGCGCGAGGCGCGCCTCGCGGCGGCGGTGGCGTGGATCGACGCCGTGCCCCACGACCCGCCCATCGAGCTCGTCCTCGTGCTCGGCGACATCGGCTGGGGCGGGGGGCTCGCGCGCGCCAAGGCGCTGCTCGACGAGCTGTCGGTGCCCTACGTGCCGCTCGTCGGCGACAACGAGATCCACGAGGGTGACGACGACACCTTCGCCACCGTCTTCGAGCCGCGCTACGCGGCGCTCGCGACCGAGCTCGAGGGGTTCCGGCGCGCGCCCGTCCCCGTGGCGCACCCGACGAGCGCCGAGCCGGCCTGGCTCGAGAACGCCGCCTTCGAGCACCGCGGCGTGCGCTTCTTTGCGCTCGACTGGTGCGTGCGCGGCGTCGCGGGTGCCCTCGGCGAGTTCGGCGACCTCCACGACTTCACCGGTGGGACCTTGCCGTGGCTCGCGGGCGAGCTGCCGGCGCCGGCCGACGCCCTGCCGGGGAGCATCGTGCTCGCGTCGCACATCCCGACCTTCCTGGGCCTCTTCGATCACGCCGAGATGGATGCGCTCACGGCGCTCTTCGCGCCGCTCGACGCCGCCATCTACGCCGCCATCGCCGGTCACCTCCACGGCAACCTCACGATGGACGGCCCGGGCCACCCGGCGCTCGCGACCGACGCCGTCTTCGAGGACCAGGTGACCGTCCGCCGCTTCGACGTGCTCGGCAACGGTGCACGCTTCGCCTACGTCGACGAGCTGGTCGTGGTGCCCTTTCCCTGAGCCTCCTCTGTAGCTCGCCTCCAAGTACCCAGAAAGAGACAACCACTGAGACACGGAGACACTGAGGACTGCACGGAGCCGGCAGGGTTCAGAGGCCCCTCCTCCGCAACCCCACCACCCGAGCCGCGTTGCCCTCGCCTCGGGCGACCCGCCGCTAGCCCTTCTCGATGAGCACCCCGAGCGCCACGTGGTCCGGTTGGACGAGCTCCGCGATGCGCGCCTTGTTGACGTCGGCGACGATGATCTTGCCGACCTCGGTGTTGACGGCGCTGAAGATGCCACGTGCCAGCATGCGCTCGGTCTGCCGCTGGTTGTCGTCCGTCGGCGTGACGAAGTGCACCGAGTCGATGCGGTAGCGGTGGACGAGGAAGAGCTGGTTCAGGGTCATCAGGCGCTTCATGCGCAGGGCGGCCTCGAAGGTGTTCTGGTCGCGCACCGACAGGATGTTGCGCCCGCGCCGGTCCTGGATGACGGCGAAGATGACGTTGGCCGCCTTCTCGCCGCCGCTCGTGAGCAGGCTGAGCTCGAGCAGCTCGCTGCCCGCGGTGTGCGGGCGCAGCGAGACCTTGAGCTTGCTGCCCATGTCGTGGCGCTTGCGCCAGAGGTCGAGCCAGTCCTCGAGCATCTTGGGCGGCACCTCGGTCGCGACCAGATGCTGGAACTGCGTCGAGCCCTTGCCCATCGCCTTCGTGGTCGAGGTGCGGCCCGAGAGCGACATGAGGGCGGCGTCCGCGCGCGGGCCACCGACCAGGGTTTGCGGCGTGCGGTAGGGCGACTCGACCAGGCGGAACTTCCGCTGCAGGCGCGCGAGCGCGAGCATGCCGTCCTGCTTCAGCGCCATCGCGAACTCCTCGCCCGCGAGGCCGTCGATCTGGTGGCCGCCGTAGGTGATGAAGTTGAACACGAACCCGAGCTTGCCGAGCTCGACGGGGAAACCCCGCATCGCGGCGTCATCCATGCCGGTCGTGTCCCAGTTGAAGGACGGCGACAGGTTGTAGGCGAGCATCTTGCCCGGGAACTCGGCGTGGATGGCGTCGGCGAACTTCTTGGCGTCGTGGAGGTCCGCCGTCTTCGTCTCCATCCAGAGGATGTCGGCGTAGGGCGCCACGGCGAGCGACTTCGCGATGGCGTAGTCGATGCCGCCGCGCACCTGGTAGTAGCCGTCGGGCGTCTTCGCGTGCTCGCAGTCCCAGATGACGCTGATGCCCATCGCGCGCGCCTTCTCCTTGGCCGCGTAGAACGAGGCGCGCGCCGCGAACCCGAGCCACTCGGCCTCGGTCATCGGGAACTGCACGCCCTCGCTCAGGCGGAAGCGCATCACGTCGGCCACGGCCTCGCCGTAGGTCTTCACGTTCGCCTCGGCCTGCCAGATGTCGACGAAGCGGTTGAAGACCTTGTCGAGCGTCGTGTCGATGGCGATGCCGCCCTTGGCGTGGGCCGCGACGGCCTCCTCGAGCATCGCGCCGATGCCGGCGCGGTCGAGCCAGGCCTCGGCCGCCGCGTACTCGTCCTCGCAGGTCGCGTAGAGCTGATGGCCCGAGAGCTCCTCGATGCCGCGGCGGTGGAAGCGCCGCAGGATGGCGAGGAAGGCGACCTTGAAGGTGGGCAGGCCGACGTTCGTGGCGCCGAGGATGAACGGCTGGTCGCGCTCGTCGCTGCGGCCGTCGAGCAGGGTCGCCGACTCGGCATCGGTGCGCGCGACGACGATGCCCGCGACCTGCATGACGTCGAGCTGGAAGCGCGCGGCCGACAGGCGCTTGATCTGCTCGTCCTCGCTCACGAGCACCTTGCCGCCCTGGTGGCCGCACTTCTTCACGCCGGGCTTCTGGTCCTCGATGTGGTAGCCGGGCACGCCGACCTCGACGAAGCGCCGCACGAGGTTGCGCACGTGGGCGTCGCCGCCGTGGCCCGTGTCGGCGTCGGCGATGATGAAGGGCCGGAAGTCGATCTCGGGCGTCGCCTTCCGCTGCTCCTCGCTCATGCGGGCGCGCGCGTGGAACTGGTTCTTGTCGGCCGTGAGCAGCGCCCGCACGATGGGCGCCGCCTCGTTCGGGACCTGGCTCAATGGGTAGCTCGCGAGGTCCGGGCCCGGATCTTCGTGGGCGGAGCCCTTGGCGCTCGTCGCCCAGCCACCGAGGTAGATGCCCTCGATGCCCATGCGCTTCATGGCCACGGCCTGGCCCGGCGAGTAGGGGCCGAAGGTCGTGATGCACTTCTTCTCCTCGAAGAGCTGTCGCAGCCGCGCGTGGAAAGCGGCGGCAGCGTCGCGGGCAACGGCGTAGTCCGGTCGAATGGTGCCGCGTTGCTCGACCACCTCGCGGGCGGAGTACAGGCGCTTCAACCCCGTGAAGCGCGGACCGTCGAACCAGCGGCGCATCTCGGCGACTTCCTGCTCGAAGCTCAGCATGGCGTGCTCCTCTCACACGGAGCGCGCGGTCGCAGAGCTCGACGCGAGCGCCCTCGCGGGCTTGGGGGCCGGCAGGCCCTCGGGAGATGTAACCTCTGAAAGGCGATTTGCCTAGGCGCGACAGGTCGCCCAAGTGCTCGAAAATACGACGACCGCACTCAAAATGACGCGGTGCATGCCCCGACGCAGTCCTCGCAGCCCGGGCAGGACGAGGTCGCGCAGGGGTTGCAGACGAGGTTCGGGTCGGCGCACCAGCCCCCCGCGGCGCAGGGCGGCGCACAGGTCTGCGCGCCGTAGATGCACACGTTCCCGCCGCCGCAGTCGTCGTGGTCGTCGCACTGGCCCGGCATCGCGGGGGCGCAGCCGGACAGGCAGTCGAAGCAGCCCGGGCAGCTGCTCGTGAGGCAGTTGTTGCACACCCACCCGACGCCGCAGGGGGTGAAGGGGTCGCAGGCGTCGGCGCACTCGCCCGTGGCGAACACGCACACGCCGGGGTCGCACTCGGGGTGGCTCGTGCAGCCGGTCACGGTCTGGGTCGTCGACGAGGTCGAGCCCGTCGCACCGCCCGGATCGACCCCGGCCGTGCCGCCGCCGGCACCGCGCCCGAGCGCGAGGCCGAGCCCGAGGGAGCGTGACATGCCCCGAGCATGCCCCGAAGCGCCTCGGGTGCGCGGGATTTTCGACGGGAGGTTGAGCTTGGTTTGGAGACGAACCCGAGCGAGCCCTGGATCCTTGGCCTCTGAGCAGGCGGCATCCGGACCTGAATTTTCCCCTCACCCCCCGGCCCCCTCTCCCGGAGGAGAGGGGGTGGTCCCTGTCGGGGGCTTTCGTCGCTGGCGGTCGGAAACGAAGCGCGCTGGCGGGTGTCGTCGCGTCGGCGAGGCGCTCGGAGCAGTTGGCGGATGCGGTCGAGTCCGCGCTCGGGGTCGTGAAGGATCTGTTCGTTGGGGAGGCGCAGGACCGTGAGGCCTGCGGCGCGAAGCAAGGCGTCGCGGGCCGCATCGCGAGCAGCGACGCTGGGGTCGTCGTGGTAGCCGCCATCAACCCCTACGACGAGCCGAGCTGCTTCGCAGAAGAAGTCGACGATGAAACGGCCCAACGGTTGCTGGC
>JACRDA010000102.1 GCA_016212965.1 Myxococcales bacterium | reverse complement strand
GTGGACCCCATCTTTCAGACCAGTATCGGGTCTCGCTAAGGTGGAGCCTGCTGGTTGTGCGCTCATAGCGTTTTGCGAGTCTTCTTTCAATAATTGACGGTTGGTGTCCGGGTCATGATGTCGGTGATTGTAGCCGCTCACGCTCATTCGCGTCCTGAGGGTCCGTTTCGGACCGGTTGGATGATGGCGAGAGAGCAGGACGCCATCACGGAGGTGGACCTGCCGCGATCGCGCTCGGTGATGTAGATCGCGCCGTCGAAAGGACGGAGCGCACGGGCGCGGGGCCCGCCGAGAGAGAGAGAAGGGTGACGGGGGAGTGCTGCAAACACTCACCCCGTCGTGCTCCGAACCACCCCTGTGAAGAAAGGCCGGAGCAATCGGACCATCGTCCACAGCGCGATCGACGTCAAGACCTGGCTCTCCCGGGTGCCGTCGGTCGACGAGGTGCGGCCCGGGCAGTGCCCGCGGTGCGCGGCGGCGAGCCGGCCCGTCGGGCAAGGGCTGCAGATCTGGGGGCACGGTCTACGTGACCGCCAGAGCCGCGGTCCGCTCGAGCCGCTGGGCGATCCGGTGGAGGTGACGCTGCGGGTGCGGCGCTACGTCTGCCGCCCGTGCGGGGCGGTGATCGCGGTGGTGCCGCTCGGTGTGGTCGCGGGGCGGCTATTTGCGGCCATGGCGATCGGGCTCGCGCTGACTCTGTTTGGCGTCGAGCGACTGCCGCTCGGGAAGGTGCGCCAGCGGGTGAGCCCATGGCGACGTGTGGGAGCGACGGCGCACGGGTCGTGGCTCGCGGTGCGGCGCTGGGTGCGGGCGATCCGGGGCGGGCGGCTCTTCGCCGGCGTCCGGCTCTCGCCCGAGCGCTTCACCGCGCGTCAGGTCGCCGAGCGTGCGGCGATGACGCTTGCGGCTCTCGCTCCGCCGGCGCTCGCAGGCGAGGTGGTGACCGAGCGCGTGTTCGCCGGCGCGGCGCGCGCTCGCTGAGGTCGTCAAGAGCAGAGGAGAGCTCGTTTTCGGACGATCATCGCCCCACCGACCAGGATCGCTCCCGCCGCGATCTCGAGTCCGTCATGGCTCCGACTCCCGCCGTGCACTCCGGCACGGCGCAGCGAGAGGAGACCGATGGACCGACTCACACCCAAGGACCGTGGCGAGCAGATCGCGCTGTTTCGCGCCGAGGTGATCGGCAGCCTCGCCCGGCGCGAGATGTCGCGCGGCGAGCTCGCGGCGGAGCTGCGCGAGATCGCAGCACAGCGCTTCCGCCCGCCCGGTGCGGGAGCGACGCGCACCTACGCCGTGCCGACCCTGCAGCGCTGGTACTACGCGCTGCGCCGCGGCGGGCTCGAGGCGCTGGTGCCGCGCGCGCGTACCGATCGCGGGCGCGGCCGCGTGCTCACGCCGGCGCAGCGCGAGCTGCTGCTCGACATCCGCCGCGAGCACCCGCGCGCCTCGGTACCGCTCATCCTGCGCACGCTGGTCGCCGACGGCCGGCTCGCACCGCGCTCGGTGTCCGCTCCGACGGTGCGCCGGCTCTACCGCGAGCACGGCCTCGACCGTCGTGCCCGGCGCGATGTCGCGGCGCGCATCCGCTTGCGCTGGCAGGCGGAGCGTCCGGGGGCGCTCTGGCACGGCGACGTCTGCCACGCCGGCGTCATCCTGATCGACGGCAAGCCGCAGCCCGTGCGCATCCACGCGCTGCTCGACGACGCCTCGCGCTACGTCGTGGCACTCGAAGCGCACCACTCGGAGCGCGAGCTCGACATGCTCGGCCTCTTGGTGCGTGCGCTGCGCCGCCACGGCCCGCCCGACGCGATCTATCTTGACAACGGGAGTACTTACCGCGGCGAAATCCTGCGCACCGCGTGTGCGCGCCTCGGCATCTCGCTGCTGCACGCGCGCCCCTACGACGCGCCGGCGCGCGGCAAGAGGGAGCGCTTCTGGCGGACGCTGCGCGCGGGCTGCCTCGACTTCGCCGGCAACCTCGCCACGCTGCACGACGTCGGCG
>JACRDA010000101.1 GCA_016212965.1 Myxococcales bacterium | reverse complement strand
GCCGTCGCGGACGTGGAGGCGGCGGGGCACGCGTCCCTGCCGGCCATCGTGGTCGGGCGCGAGGGCTGGAGCCCCGGCGTCGTCGGTATCGTCGCCGGCCGGCTCGCGGCCCGCTACGGCAAGCCCGCGCTCGTCCTCGCGCTCGAGGGCGGCCGCGGCGTGGGGTCGGCACGCGGACCCGCGGGCGTGCGCCTGCACGACGCGCTCGTGAGCACGGCCGATCTCCTGGTGCGCTTCGGCGGGCATCAGGCGGCGGCCGGGCTCGAGAGCGAGACGGCGCGGCTCGCGGCCTTCCGGGAGCGCTTCTGCGCGGCCTTTGCCGACGCCGCCGCGGCCGAGGTGGGACCGGCCGCGGCCGACGTGCGCCTCGACCCGCGCGACGACGTCGCGCAGGTGCTCGGCGACCTCGAGCGCCTCGAGCCGTGCGGCCAGAAGAACCCGGCGCCGCGCCTGTTCGTGGCGGCCGCGGAGGTGAAGAGCTGCCGCCCCGTGAAGGGCCATCTGCGCCTCGACTTCACCTGGGAGGGCCGCCGGCTCACCGGCTTCGCGCCCGATCAGGGGGCGCGCGCGGCGGAGCTCGCCGGGCGGCGCGTGGACGTCGTGGGTCGGCTCCAACGCTCGAGCTACGTGCCGAGGAACGCCCCGGGCTGGGGGGCCGCCGCGCGCGGCGGCGCCGAGGTGGAGCTGCTCGTCGAGGCTCTCGCGCCCGAGCCCGCCCGGGGGGCATGACGGGGGACGCGTCACGACCTAGACTTCGCTCTCCGATGGCCGACCCGACCGAGCCGCTCATCCGCTTCGCGGGGGTACGCAAGGCCTTCGGCCCGAAGGTCATCTACCGGCGCCTCGATCTCGACGTGTTCGCGGGCCAGACCCTGGTCGTGATGGGCGGGTCGGGCGTGGGCAAGAGCGTGCTGCTCAAGATGCTCATCCGGTTGCTCGAGGCCGACGGTGGGTCCATCCGCTACCGCGGCGACGAGGTGACGATGATGAGCGAGCGGAAGCTGCGCGAGCTGCGGCGCAACATCGCGATGTTGTTCCAGGGCGGCGCGCTCTTCGACTCGCTCAGCGTGGGCGACAACGTGGCCTACGGCCTGCACGAGCACTACGGCAAGAAGCTCGATCGGGCGAGCAACGAGGAGCGCGTCGCGTGGGCCCTGTCCCTCGTGGATCTGCCCGGCATCGAGGACATGCGCCCGGCGGAGCTGTCGGGCGGCATGAAGAAGCGCGTGGCCCTCGCACGCGCCATCGCCCTGCACCCCGAGGTCGTGCTCTACGACGAGCCGACGACGGGCCTCGACCCCATCAACGCCACCCGAGTCAACCACCTCATCAACGGCCTCAAGCGCACGCTCCACGTCACGAGCATCGTCGTCACGCACGACATGTCGAGCGCCTTCGCGGTCGGCGACCGCATGGCCTTCGTCTACCAGGGCGAGATCATCGCGGTCGGCGACCCGGAGTCGTTCCGGAGCCCGACCGATCCGCGCGTGGCCGACTTCATCAAGGGCCACGCCCCCGAGCACGAGGACGTGGACACCCTGCTCAAGGCCTGACGGTCGGGCGGTCGGCGACCCCCGGCGCGTCCGAGGGGCTGTCCCCGCGGTCCGGGCGGGCTATGCTTGGGGGGCTGGGAGCCGGCGGCGCGCTGGCGCTCCCGTTCGGATCAGCGGGACACGAGGCGCGCAGCATTCCATGTTCACCAAACGCGATTACAAGGTCGGAGCGTTCGTGGTGCTCGGCCTCGGGCTCATCGTGCTCGTCGTGTTCCTCATCGGCAACGACCGGCGCGCCTTCCAGAGCCACCGCGAGTACAAGATCCTGTTCGACGACGTGATGGGCCTGCGGCCGGGCGCGCCGGTCCACCTCGGGGGCGTGCGCATCGGCGCCGTGAGCTCGGTCGAGTACACGAAGGAGGACTACGAGAAGGTCCACGTCGCCATCAGCGTCGTGGCGAGCGACGCGAACCGGATCCGCACCGACAGCGTCGCCCAGGTCGCCGCCAAGGGCATGCTCGGCGACAAGATGCTCATCATCACCCGCGGCAGCGCCGACGAGCTGCCCGACGGCTCGATCATCACGAGCAAGGCGAGCTCGGACCTCTTCGGCACGCTCGCCGCGCTGGGCGACGACGTGAAGAGCACGCTCGGCGACGCCAAGACCGCGATCGGCAAGATCCAGGAGCTCGCCGAGAAGCTCGCCGACGACGGGCTGCAGGACAACCTGAAGGGCACGCTCGCCGAGGTGCGCGCGCTCCTGCACGAGGTGACGACGGGCAGCGGCTACCCCGCGCGCTTCCTCTCCGACGCCACCGAGGCCGACCGCATCTCGCGCCTCGTCGACACGATCGACCAGACGGCGCGCGAGCTCGGCGCGACGGTGCGCTCGGTCCGCTACGCCGTCGAGCGCGTGCAGGCGGGGCCGGGCTTCGCCCACGACCTGCTCTACGGCGAGGGGCCGAAGAAGCAGGTCGAGCAGATCGGCTCGGCCGCCGAAGAGGTTGCGCTCGCGCTCCGCGGTGTGCGCCAGGCCGACAGCTTCGCGCACGACGTGCTCTTCGGGGGCAAGCGCGGCGACGACGCGCTGCAAAACGTGACCGCGCTCACCGCCGATCTGCGCGACATCGTGCGCGACATCAAGAGCGGCAAGGGCACGATCGGCGCCCTGCTCGTCGACCCGTCGATCTACGAGGACGTCAAGCGCGTGCTCGGCAACGTCGAGCGCAACAACGTGCTCCGCGCGCTGGTGCGCTACTCGTTGAAGAAGGACGACACCCCGCCGAAGGTCGACGTCGGCGAGCGCTGAGAAGACAACCACGGAGCTCGGCACGGGCGCCAGGCCGCCCGGTTTGCCGGGCAGTAACTCGATCCTCGCGACCACCGCGAGTCGGTGGAGACAGCGTCGCCGAGCGAGAGAAGAGAGGAGATGAACAGGAAGGCGGGAAGTCAGGAAGGCGTGAAGGAGAGGGGCTCCAGGGGGGGCTCCAGGGGGTGTCTCTGCGCCGACGAGCTCTGCGCTCACCGTGGCTCGGAGCCGGGCCCGCGGCATCGCCTTCGCGTGCGCGTGCTCTCGGTCTTCCTGTCTTCCCGCCTTCCTGGTGCCTCCTGCTGGCAGCGGCCAACGGCCCAGCGAAGGCACGATCGTGCTCGTCATCTTCCGCGTACTTGGGGGCGAGTTACAGAGGAGACACGGAGACACGGAGAGCTGCACGGAGCCGGCGAAGTTCAGGGGCCCCTCCGTGTCACGCTCCGTGCTTCCGTGTCTCCGTGGTTCCGCTCGCTCGCTTCCGGGCGGATCGATTACTGCTTTGGCAAACCGGGCGGCTCGGCGCCCGCGCCGCGCTCAGTGGATGCACTTGTTCAGGCGGTCGCGCTCGGGGCCGCAGGACGACTCGAACTTGCCGCTCTTGCAGTAGCCGGTCGCCTCCTGGCACGCCACGAGGTCGTCGTAGAGGTACTCGCAGCCGCGGTACTCGGCCTCGCGCAGATCGCCCTCGTAGCTGTTCAAGCAGTTGTCGTACCCGTAGCTGCTGCACCCCTCGCAGTCGCACTTCGCGTCGCACACGGCGTTGCCGGGCGAGCTGCACGCAGCGGTCGCGAAGGTGGAGAGGAGCAGGGCCAGGCCGACGGAGAAGATTCGCAACGCACGTCCCATGCGCCGAGCATAGCGCGGCGCGGGCGAAATGGGGCGACCGCCGGGGCGCCCGATCGTGCTCGCGATCGAGGCGTGCCGGCGGTCCGTGCGCGCGGGTGGCGCGCTGGAGCTACTTGGACGCGGCCGGCGCGGGCGCGCCCTGCGGCATCATCTTCTCGATCATCGGCATGACGCACGCCGTGAAGGCCTTGCAGTCCTTCTCGGCGTTGCACTTCTCGCCCCCGGCCTTGCCCTCGGTCATGGCTTCGGCGGGCATCGACGCCAGGCGGGCCTCGCAGAGCGGCTGGATCTTGTCGGGCGCGTGGTCCACGACGATTTCCTTCTTCGCCTCGGCGATGAGCTTGTCGCGCCCGGCCTTGTCCTTGCCCTTGGCCGCGATGCCCTTCGGCATGTCGAGCTTGATGCGGAGGTCGACGAGCGCCGGCAACATGTCGTCCTTGCACTCGAGCTCGCGCTTCGCCATGTCGGTGCACATCGGCATGAGATCGGCGGCCGTCAGCGCCTTCGCGGTCGGCGCCGGCTCGACCGCGCTGGCGGTCGGCTGGGCGGTGGCGGTGGCGGTCGCCGTCGCCGTGGCGGTGGGCGTCGTGCCCGAGGGGGACTTGGGGCAGCCGAACGCGCCGACGCCCGCGAGCAGAACCAGGGAGAGCTTCGTGATGCTGTGCATGGGACGCCATGTAGGCGAATGTGCGGCGCCTGGCAAGAGGGTCAGGGCGGCGCAGGGCCGCGTCCGTAGTCCGCGGCCTCTCGCATGGTGCACCGCGGGCGCCGCGTCCGATCAGGCGAGCGCGAGGCCGGGCTTCTGCGCGCGGCAGAGCTCGAGGAACAGCTCCCACAGCTCCGCACGCTCGTCCTTCAGGGGATCGTAGGTCTGGCCCTCCGGCACGGCCGCGAAGGGCGTCGACATGAGGGGGTGATCGACGGCGGGCAGTGCCCGCGCCTCGCGCCGCAGCAGCTCGCGCACGAGCATGACGTCGATGGGGACGAGGTCGTAGGCGACGTTGAACTCGGAGGTTCCCGACTCGGAGAGACTCGTCTGGGTCAGGTGGTATTCGCAGACGGCGGGCAGCGCGGCGGCGAGCGCGGTTTCGTCGAAGTGCTCGGCCAGCGGGCCGTACGCCCCGAGCTCGAGGTCCGCGGGCGGCGCCTCGCTCCAACCGAGCCGATGCATCGCCACCAGGGTGAACGCCGCGAAGGGCGCTCAGGCGCCCGGATGGCACCGAGACCACGCACCGCCGCAACGAGCGAGCCCGCCGGGTCGTACTCGAACAGCTCGTGCAGGGCGTCGTGGCCGCCGATGGCGGGAGCGTGGGCGAGCAGCAGGCGACCGAGCGGGTCGTGCTCGTAGCGTGTCGTGCCCCAGCGCGTGTCGTTCACGGCCTGGACGCGCCCCTGCGTGTCGTACTGCATGCGGCGCTCGACGAGCTGCCGCACCTCGCCCGATGCCGCGGTGACCGTCGCACGCTGCCGGACGAGGCGGTCGCCCGCGTCGAACACGCTCTCGACGACCGTGTTGCCACGTTCGAACACGCGCTCTCGCTCGGCGCCCGAGCTCGTCGTCGAAGCGGTAGTGGAAGGCGACGCCGTTCTCGAGCGCCGTGCGCACCATGCGGTGACGCGCGTCGTAGTCGAAGCGGCGAGTCTGGCCCAAGGCGTCCGACACGGCAGCGAGCTCCTCGGTGCCGTGGTAGACGAAGTCCACCCACTGGCAGAGGCGTGGTGGCCGCTCGTCCGGCGGCGCGTCGAGTGCGCGCGGTGCGACGGCCCACACCTCCAGGCGACGCAAGAAGCCTTGCGGCGTAGGCAGAAGGCGCAGCTCGCGCCCGGCGGTGTCGACGATGCGGATGAGGCGGTCGCCGTCGTACTCGAAGACGATGCGGTGGCCGCTCCGATCGGCGATGGCGACGAGGGCGGCGCGGTCGCTCCGCCCTCGCGGCTCGAAGAAATGCCGGAGACCGGAGACGTGATCCTCCACTGTGTAGCCCGCGCGATCTGCGGACAGCGTCAGGCGCTCGCGGCGGTGGAAGGTGGAACCGCCCGGGGCGATACGGTCGAAGTAGACGTCGCGTCCGTCGCCACGGCGGTACGTCGTGACCTCTTGCTCGCGGACGACCCACTGCTCGTAGGCGTGCACCCATCCGCCGCGCCCGAGAGCCCCCTTCTCGCCGGCGCGTGCGGAGGAGTACCAGCGCCGGAACACGAACGGGAACGCGCCGGGCAGGCGCAGGGCGATGGCGTCGTCGACGACCTGCCCGGAGACCGCGTCGACGGGATGTCCCGGCGCGGTGCACTCCGCGGGGTCCGGGCCGCTCGACTTGCCCGGCTTCTTCGCCGCGAGCGCCGCGGCGGCGCGCTTCTTGGCCTCGTCGTCCTCCGCGTCGCCGCCGCTCTGACCCCCCGTGGCGTCCGCTCCGGCTCCGGCGAGTAGGGGGCCCTGACCCTGCGCCGGGCCGGGCCCGCCGCTCATCTGGTTCAGCTTGACGGTGGCACCGGTCGCCTGAACCTCCTTGCCGCCTGCTTCGGTCCCCATCGGTCGTCACCATAGTCCGGAGCATTCGTGGGCGCACGGCATGACCGCGCTGTCGCACTTGGCGCCACGCTCCCGCGCGAATCGCGCGACATTCCCGGCATCCCGGCGCGGGCACGACGCTGGCATGCGCCCTGCAATGGCTTCGACCGGCGCGCACGGCGCGTCGCGGAGGTGTGGCATGAGAGCTTGGCTCATCGGTGTGCTTCTCGCGTGTGGCTCGGCCGGCTGCAGCTCGATGGAGATGAGCTCGGGCGTGACGGGCAACGCCGACTTCGGTGCGACCGTCGGCGGCGTGAAGGACATGAGCTTCGCGCGCGGGCTCGTCGAGGCGGGCAGCGTGCCGCCGCCCGAGGCGTTCCTGCCCGAGGCCCTGTTCGCGGAGCACGATCTGCCGGTCGAGGGCAGCCCCTGCGCCGAGCTGCTCTGCACCCGGGCCGTGATGGGCGTCGCGCCGAACGAGACTGGCGCCATGGCGGCCTTCGCACAGGTGGGCCTGTCGTCGACCGTCGATCCGGCGACCTACGTGCGGCCCTCGCTCGCCATCGTCGCCACGGTCGACATCTCGGGCTCGATGCAGTGGAGCTACGGCGACGGACAGGGCACGGCGCCCGCGGCCATCGCGCAGACGCTGCTCCACAACCTCGCCCAGCGCCTCGGAGGCGGCGACCGCATCGCGCTCGTCACCTATGGCACCGACGTCACGACCGAGCTCGACTGGACGGACGGCGACGACCCCGAGGTGCTCGAGGCCGTGGGCACGCTCGCCGAGGGCGGCTCGACCAACATGGAGGCCGGGCTCGAGCGCGCCTACGAACTCGCCGAGGAGGCGCTCGGCTCCGCCGAGGAGGTGCGCGTCCTGCTCTTCACCGACGCGCAGCCGAACGTGGGGGCGACCGGCGCGAGCGCCTTCGAGAGCATCGTCGACGCGGGCGCGGCCGACGGCATCGGCATCACCGTCTTCGGGCTCGGGCTCGGGCTCGGGGCCGACCTCATGGGTCACATGGCCGTCCTGCGGGGTGCCAACGCCTTCAGCCTCGACCACGCCGACGACGTCGCGCTCTTCGTCGAGGACAACTGGCCCTGGCTCGCGGCGCCCATCGCCTATGACCTCCACGTCGCGCTGTCGCCGCGCGCCGACCTCTCGCTCCACCGCACCTTCGGCTTCCCCGCCGCGGGCCCGGCCGCCACCGAGGCGAAGGTCGACGCGGCCAGCGTCTTCTTGAGCAAGAACCGCGGCGCCTTGCTCGCGGAGCTCCTGCCCGCCGCCCCGGCCGAGCTCGCCGGCGCGGAGGTCGGGCTCACGCTCTCCTACGTCGATCGCGGCGGTACGCCCCACGCCTCGGAGCTCACCGCGAGCTACGCCGGCCAGCCGCTCGACGAGCGCGGCGCCTTCATGCCCCAGGTCGGCATCGACAAGACCGTGGCCCTCGCCCTGCTCGCGGACGGCCTGCGCACGGCCGCGACCGAGTACGGGACCGACCACGCACAGGCCATCGCCACCCTCGAGGCCGCGCTCGCGCGCTTCGCCACCGACGCCGCGCACATCGGCGCGGCCGACCTCGACGCGGAAGCGGCCTTCTGGCCCCAGCTTCTCCAGCTGATGCAGAACGGCGCGCCGCAGGGCGATCTCTACGGCCAGGGTAGCTACTGACGGGCGCGAGCCCATGCGGAGGACTGCGACATGAAGCCTCGAAACCATCGCGCTCTCGTCCTGCCTGCGGCGGCCGTCGCGCTCGCGCTCGGCGCTGCCTCGCTCGGCTGCTCGACCCGGGGCCCCGCCCCCGATCGCGACCACGACGGCTACGACGCCGTCGAGGACTGCCACGACGCCAACTCCGCCGTGAGCCCCGGCGCGAGCGAGGTGTGCGGCGACGGACTCGACAACGACTGCGACCTCGCCGTCGACGCGACCGACCCCGACTGCGCGGCGCCCTGATCTCCCGGCGCGCCCCGGCATCCCCCGGCGCGCCCCGGCATCCTCCGGCGCCCCCCGGCGCGTTGACGGCGCCGGGGCGCCTTGTTACATCCGACGGGCTCGCCGGGGTGCGTTGCGGGCGGCGAGGGACGGCCGTGGTCAAGCGCGAGGACGGAACCGACCCCGAGGTCCACATCTGGCGCATCGCGCCGACGCGCCGCGATCTCGCCGGCTTTCTCGGCTGGGGCGCGGTGCTCGGCTCGATCGGCGTCGGCACGCTCGCCTTCGTGCGCTTCATGTACCCGCGCGTGCTCTTCGAGCCGCCGACCCGCTTCCGGCTCGGCAAGCCCGCGAGCTACGGCCTCGGGAGCGTGAGCGAGAAGTGGCTCACGGCGCATCGCATCTGGCTCGTGCGCTTCGAGGATCGCTTCGTGGCGCTCTCGGCCGTGTGCACGCACCTCGGCTGCACGCCGCGCTACCTCGCGGCCGAGGACAAGTACAAGTGCCCCTGCCACGGCTCGGGCTTCCGCGGCGTCGGGGCGGGCTTCGCCGCGCTCGGCAAGCCCTACGAGGGGCCCGCGCCGCGCCCGCTCGAGCGCTTCAAGCTCACGCTCGAGGCGGGCGAGCTCGTGGTCGACAAGGCGAAGAGCTACCGCATCGACCGGGGCGAGGTGGCCGCGCCCGGGGCGTTCCTTCCCTATGCCTGACGCGAGCTCCTGAGGCGCCATGGCGAGCGAGAAGAAGGGCCTGTTCTCCGCGCTCCGGCGCTCCTACGTCTGGAAGAGCGTCTTCCGGCACGAGTACGAGGACACGGCGCGCAACCGGGCGCTGCAGATCTCGTCCAACGTCTTTCTGCACCTGCACCCGACCAAGGTGCGGCGCCATGCCCTGCGCCTGCGCTTCACCTGGTGCATGGGCGGCGTGACGTTCCTGCTCTTCCTCGTCCTCGTCGTGACGGGCGTGATCCTGATGTTCTACTACCGCCCGACGGGCGAGTACGCCTTCCACGACATGAAGTACCTCGAGTTCGACGTCCCCTTCGGGATGATCTTGAGGAACATGCACCGCTGGACGGCGCACGCCATGGTCATCACGGTGTGGCTGCACATGTTCCGCGTCTTCATGACGGGCAGCTACAAGCCGCCGCGGCAGTTCAACTGGGTCGTGGGCGTCGGCCTGCTCGTGCTGACGCTGCTCCTGTCGTTCACGGGCTATCTCCTGCCGTGGGATCAGCTCTCGATGTGGGCCGTCACGGTGGGCACCAACATGGGGAGCGCGACGCCCATCGCGGGCCACGAGGGACCCTTCGCGGAGCTCCTCGGGGTCGACGCCCGGACCGACGTGCGCGCGCTCTTCACGGGCGGCCGGCTCATCGGGCCGGCGACGCTGCTGCGCTTCTACGTCCTGCACTGCGTGCTCATCCCGATCCTCGCTTCGGTGCTCATGATCGTGCACTTCTGGCGGGTGCGAAAGGACGGCGGCATCTCCGGGCCGCTGTAGGGCCGACGACGTGACCCCGCCCTCGAGCCCCGAGACCACCGCGCCGCGCGGTGCGCGCCGGCCGAAGCCGTGGCCCGACAAGGTGCACGCCTGGCCTTACCTCGTGCGCCTCGAGATGCTGGTCGCCACGGCCGTGATGGCCCTGCTCACGGTGTGGTCGATCGCCGTCGACGCGCCCCTCGAGGAGCCGGCCAACCCCACGAAGACGCCCAACCCGTCGAAGGCGCCCTGGTACTTCCTCGGCCTGCAGGAGCTGCTCGTCTACTTCGACCCGTGGTTCGCGGGCGTCGTCCTGCCCGGCATGATCATCGTGGGCCTGATGGTCATCCCGTATCTCGACGTCAATCCGAAGGGCAACGGCTACTACTGCTTCCGGGATCGGCGCTTCGCGGTCTCGACCTTTCTCTTCGGCTTTCTCGGCCTGTGGATCTGCGCGATCCTGGTCGGTACCTTCGCGCGCGGCCCGGGCTGGAACCTCTACGCGCCCGGCCAGTACTGGGACGCCCACAAGGTCGTCGCGATCACGAACCGCGATTTGCCGCCGCTGCTCGGGGTGAGCGACCCCGTGGCCGGCATGATCGTCGGGGCGGTCGTCGTCCTCGGGTTCCTGTTCGGCATCCCGTGGCTCTTCTGGCGCCTGCGGCGCGACAAGAGCCCCGGCCTGCGCCAGCTCGGCCCCGTGCGCTACTGGGTGACGGCGTTCTTCTTCATGAGCATGCTCGGCGTCGTCGTGAAGATCGGGCTCCGGCTCGGCTTCGACGTGAAGTACGTGCTCGCCACCCCGTGGCTCAACCTCTGACGCCTGGCGAGTCATGGTGCGCACCCGGTCCTTCGTTCCCGACGAGCAGCGGCGCTACCCGCTCACCTGGCTGCTCGTCGCGAGCCTCTTCGCGGGGGCGACCGCATGGGCCGTGTGGAACGAGCTCGTGACGCGCGTGCCCTGGCAGAAGGAGCAGCGCGCCTTCTTCGCGCTCGAGCTCGCGCTCGCCCGCGCCGCCCACGCCGAGGCCGAGGCCGCGTGGCGCAGCGAGGCCGAGACGCCCGCGGCGCAGGCCGAGCTCGCAGGGCTCGCGGCGCTCGACGAGAGCCGGCGCGGCGGCGACTACCTCGCGGCCGAGCGCGAGCTCGCACGCCTCGACCGCGCCTGCGAAGAGATCGAGCGGCGGAAGACCTTCGCCGCGAGCGATCGCGACGAGGCCGCGTACCTGCGGACCGAGGCCGAGCACGCGCGCGACGCGGCCGCGGCCGAGCTCCGGCGGCGCTATCCCGAGGGCGGCGCGCCGGACGGCGACGCGGCGCTGGCACGCGTGCGCGCGGCCGAGCTCGCGGTCGCCGAGCGGCTGCGTGCCGAGCAGGAGCTCGAGACGCGCGTCGCCGAGGCCGAGGCCGAGCTGCGGCGCCTGGACGGGCCCGCCGAGCCGTCCCTGCCCGAGCTGCCGCCCGGGGCGCGCGCGGTCGCCCGACAGGCCGCGCGCGAGGCGGCCTGCGCGGGGCAGGAGTCGACGCGCCGCTGCGTGCGGTGGCTCCGAAAGGATCCGCTCGACCGCGAGCGGCAGGCGCTCGAGGCAGCCGTCGCGCGCCGGCGCCGCCCGCTCGCCCTGGCCGAGCAGCGCCTCGCGAACGCCGAGGCGCGGGCGCGCCCGCCGACGACCCTGCGGAGCCTGTGGGCGAGCGCGGCCGGCCCCTACCAGATCGAGCAGATCGTGACGCGCTGGATGGCGCCCGAGCGCGACGTCGACATCGAGCAGGTCGATCGCTGCCCGACCTGCCACCTCGGCGTCGGGAGCGATCGCTACCGCGCGCCCGAGCTGCCGCGGCAGTTCCGCAGCCATCCGGCCGCGGACACGCTCCTCGCCGCGCACCCCGTCGAGCGCTTCGGCTGCACGGCCTGCCACCAGGGACAGGGGCGCGCGACCGACGTGCGCGCGCACTCCGGGCTCGGGCTCGAGCGCCGCGACGGGCGCGACGGGCGCGACGGGCGCGACGGGAGCGAGCGGTGGCGGCGCGTCGGCGACCCGTACTGGGAGGATCCGCTGCTCCGCGTCGGCAAGCTCGAGGGCATCATCGTCGACGCCGCGAACGACCGGCTCGAGCTCGCGCTCTACCGGAGTGCGCGCCAGAAGACGCCCGAGTGGGTCGAGACGGTCGCGCTCCCGCACGGCGATTACGCCGGCGAGCGCGAGCTCACGGCCGCGCTCAAGGAGGGCCTCCAGGCCATCGTGGTCGCGCACGAGCTCGCGCGCGATTTTCGCGCTTTCGCGCGCGTCGTCGACCATCGCGTGACGCTCGGCCTCGAGCCGCGCGATCCAGGGGCGCCGCCCGCGCGCACCGCCTGGCCGCTCCTGCGCCTGCGCTTTCCGGCGCCCGGCCTCGGCGAGCTCCTCGGCTTCGGCACGGCGCGCGAGGTCGCGCTCGTCCTTGGCGTCGCGCGCGCGCC
This sequence comes from Myxococcales bacterium, assembly GCA_016212965.1. GTDB lineage: Bacteria > Myxococcota_A > Polyangia > Polyangiales > Polyangiaceae > JACRDA01. The sequence continues at coordinate 8,706 of JACRDA010000101.1, read as the reverse complement.
CGAGCCCCCGAGCCTGCCGGTGCGCGCCGAGCACGAGGCCGCGACGGCCGAGGTCGCCGCGAATGGCAGCTACCGGCCGCCCTCGGGCGCCGCGGGCCTCCAGATCCCGGACGCCGTGCGCAATCGCTTCCTCCAGGCCCTGCCCGAGGTCGAGTCGGGCTGCCTCCGCTGCCACGCCGCGGACCCGGACCTCGCCCCGCGCACCTCGACCGCGCGCCACGTCGCCGACAAGCTCGCCTACGAGTAGGCCGAGCGCGAGCGCGCGCTCGATCCCGTCGCGTACGCTGCCGCGCACGAGGGCTCGGACGAGCTCCCGAAGGTCGCGCCCGCGCCGGGCACGCTGCCGTCGCTCGCCCCGACCCTCGACGCCGGGCGGCGCCTCTTTCGCGAGCTCAACTGCACGGGCTGCCACACGCTCGACGGCTTTGCCGGCAACCGCGACGCCGGCCCGCAGCTCGACGACGTGTCGGCGAAGCTCGCGCCCGAGTGGCTGCTCGCGTGGCTGCGCGCGCCGCGCGGCACGAGCCCGAAGACGCGCATGCCGAACCTCTGGCCGGCGCCGCTCGAGCCCGCCTCGAAAGTGCCCGAGCCCGCGGGCTCGCCCGCGCACGCCGACTGGCTCTCGCTCCGCGCGAGCGAGACCGTGGCGGTCGCGGCCTTCCTCTACGAGCGGAGCGAGGAGCCCTCGCTGCGGCCCGGTACGGCGCCCGGCACGCGTCCGCTGCGCGAAACCGTCACGGCGCTCGATCCCGGCGCGGTCGCGGGCGCGAGCGCCGCCCTCGGGCGCCAAATGTTCGAGGGCTACGGCTGCCAGGGCTGTCACACCCGCCATGCCGAGGACGTCCCGGGCGAGCCCGTGCCCGACGCCTGGCGCGTGCGCGAGCGCGACGCCGCCCCGACGCTCGCCTCGATCGGTCTCAAGACGACGCCGAGCTGGCTCTACTACTGGTTGCAGAAGCCGAGCCGCTACTGGGCCGGCGCGGCCATGCCGGATCTGCGCCTCTCGGACCTCGAGGCCGCGAGCCTCGCGCTCTACCTAGCGACCCTGAAGAGCCCGCTCCCGGATCCCGCGCCCGTCACCGCCGCCGAGGCCGCGAGCGTGCGCGATCCCGCCGCGCGCCGCGCCGAGGTGCCCTGCGAGGCCGCGGGTGGCGCGCTCCTGCCCCGCGCCGACTGCGGTGCGAAGCTCGTCGCCGAGCGCGGCTGCTTCGGCTGCCACCGCATCGCGGGCTTCGACGAGCTCGCCCACATCGCGCCCGATCTCGGGGGCTTCGCGAAGAAGGACCCCTCGACGCTCGACTTCGCCTACGCGCTCGCCGACCCCGACCTCCAGACGGTCGAGACCTTCGCCGCCCTGAAGCTCGACGCGCCGCGCATCTTCGCCCGCGATCGCATCCTGCTCCGCATGGGCGACTTCGATGTCTCGCCGCAGGAGATCCGCGCCTTGCTCGTCTTTCTCGCGGGTCTCACGCCCGATCGACCGAACGCGGCCTTCGATCCGATGGCGCGCCCCGCTTACGCGGCGCCGGTCCGCGGCCGGGAGCTCGTCGAAGGGCTCGCGTGCCGCGGCTGCCACGTCATCGAGGGGCGCGGCGCCGACCTCGACGGCTTCCGCACGGCGGCGCTCGCCGACGACGCCCAGGCGCGCGCGCCCGTGCTCGACGGCGAGGGCCTGCGCGTGACGCCCACGTGGCTCTACGCCTTTCTCCGCACGCCCGGCGACAACGGCGTCCGGCCGTGGCTGCACCCCGAGTGGGTGTGGCCCGGCCGCGCGCACGAAGAGGGCGCGTTCGCCCTGCGCATGCCGAGCTACGCGCTCGGCGACGACGATCTCACGGCGCTCGTCCGCTACTGGAGCGCGTGGGACGGTCAGCGCTACCCCTACGAGGCCCCGGCCGTCCCCGCGCGGAGCGCCGAGGAGCAGGCCTGGGCCGAGAAGGTGATGACCTCCGCCCAGGCGGCCAACTGCATGTCGTGCCACTACGTCGGCACGCTGCCCGCGGGCGCGGGCCGCGATCTCGCGAGCCTCGCGCCCGATCTCGGCAAGGCACGCGGCCGCCTGCGGCCCGAGTGGGTCAAGGCGTGGCTCCTCGGTCCGAAGGCCTTTCAGCCCCACACGCGCATGCCGTCCTTGTGGGCGTCGGCCTCGGACCTCCGCCCCGACGACGCCGCGCTCTTCCCGGGAGAGCCGGATCCGTTTCGCTCGCCCGCCCCGGCCTGGGGCGTCGCGCCCGCGTTCGAGGCCCTGCCGAACGAGGCGCAGATCGAGCTCGTGCGCGACTTCGTGTTCGCGCTGCCGGCGGGCGGGCCGTTTCCGCGGGGGGTGGCGGCGCCGCCGTGAGGGAGGGGGAGGGCAACCGCCAAGACGCCAAGAGCGCCAAGATGAGCAGGGGGCGCGCACGGCAGAGCGGTGCGCCATCTTCTGCGTGGCCAGCCGGAGCTCCTCCGCCGCGAGTGACCTAATTTAGCAGACAGCCCCGCGGCTCCCGCCTACGCTCGCAGCTCGCTACGGCGCGGCGGGGACCCGAAGAGCGCCAGGGGTCAGCGAGCGGCCGCCCACCATGCCGGACGTGCCGTGGCGCCAGCGCGGGTGCTCTCGCCGGGAACGCGAGAGCCGCGTACTACGCTTGCGCCTCGACGCGGGCCGGCGCGATGATGCGTCGCGATGCCGACCCCAGCGCCCCGACATGCCGAGAGCCCCGAGTTTGGAGAGCGCGCCGTCGACGAACTCCTGTTCGATCCTCAGAACCCGCGCCTGCCTGTGGGCACGGTGGTGAGGAAGGCCAGCGCTGACGAGTCCCAGCGCGCGATCCTCGAGTACTTTCGCGGCGAAGGGAATCTCGACGAACTCGCCCGATCCTACGCCGACAACGGCTACTTCAAGACCGAGCCCCTCATCGTCACCAGAGACGGCGCGCCGAACGGTAAGTTCGTCGTGCTCGAGGGCAACCGCCGACTGGCCGCGCTCCAACTCCTCCTCGGTGGCCAACAGGACGACCTGCGACGCCTGGACGTTCAGGTCGATGCCGCGCTTCGACGCGCCCTGAAGAACGTGCCCGTTCTTACCGTGGCGCGCCGCGACGAGGCCACGGCAATGATCGGCTTCCGGCACATCGGGGGCCTGAAGCTGTGGGACTCCGACGCCAAGGCTCGGTGGATCGCCCATCACGTGGACGCCGCGAAACAGGTCGGGGATCCATTTGGACACGTCGCGCGCACGGTCGGGATGCCGCGGACCCAGATCCGGTACTACTACCTTGCCGCGCGCCTTGCGGATGTCGCTCGCGACGAGGAGAAGTACGACATCCAGAAATTGACCCAATACGATCGCTTCGGCGTTTTTCTGCGAGCGTTGGAGAATCCGCAGATACGGGCGCACATTGGACTCGGAGACGTCGGCGAATACCGCGACGCAGTTGCCGCCGTCCGGCAAGCAGCCGCGCGACCGGCAGCGCTCTGCGAGGTGCTGGACGACATCGCGAAACCCGACCTCAGCGGGAAGTTCGTCGTGGGCGACTCGCGGAACGTCCCCAAGTACGGCGAGATACTCGCCCATCCAGAGGCGCGCCAGGCGCTGCGAGCAGAATCCTTCGAGGCGGCGCAGCAAGCACTCGCTCCGATTGCACTCGCCGACGAGGTTCGGCGCGTTCGCCGGAACGTCGAACGACTGCGAGGCAAGCTCGACACCGAGAAGACGCTCACCGAGGAAGTCATCGAGGGCGTGAAGGAGATTCAACGCGTCGCGCGCGGACTGCGCACAACTGCGAACTGAGCATGGCGAAGCTCGAACTCGTCACGGATGCGTACGGCTCGAGGGGTCAGCTCTCCCTCATCGGCGACTTCGTCGAGCTCTACTGCACAGTCAGCGGTCGCGAACTGGGGTACAAGGACGTCGCCGACCACCTTCACGACTGCGACATGCGAATCCCGCGTCACCAACGCGTTGCGCTGGAACCCGACGCGGCGGATGCGCTGGGAGTCGAGGAGCTGGTCGACGCGGAAGTGCCGCGAGATCACATTGCCGCTCAAGACGCCCGGCGTCAGCATGCCAACGAGGACGCTTCCCGCGTGTTCGGGCTGTTCCTTGAGAGAGCGCGCTACCTGGGCGACGCCTACCCGTTCGCCCTCGAGCCCCGAGGTCTCCTGCATCGAATTTGCGGCGACGTAGTGGCTTACGACGTGGCGCTTTCGCTGGCGCTCCGCCACGGCTGCGGGCGCGATCAGGCGGCGGCGATCGAATTCGAGGGCTTCGTGGAGCGCTGTCTTCGCGCCAGGCACTACCGTGTCTTTCCGCTCGGCGAACGTGTTCGTGCCGCGCCGAGCAAGGGGGCCAAGCGCTTCCGCGTGGTGTACGAGGCGCTGAGGAGGGAGCTCGATGTGCGGGCGGGAGGAGACGCAAGCATCTCCGCGCACATCCACGACGGCGGCGTCGACGTCTTGGCGCGAGCCGAGCCCGTCGATGACCGCCCTGGTTGTCGAACGTTACTGGTTCAGGCGACCGTGGGAAAGGCGGAGACATGGCACGACAAGGCGCATCGGGTGCCAGGTCGCGCGTGGTGTCGGATCCTCGGCGATCCGATCCCGCCGCTCGTGACGCTTGCCGTACCGCACCATGTCGAGCGCGATCATCTCTACGAGTTGGTCGATGAGGGACACGGCGCGACCGTATTCGATCGCCTGCGGCTGGTGGCGCACGGTCCCCGCATCACGAAGAGCGAGCGCGACAGTGTTCGGAAGCTGCGGGGCGCTGGCGTCGAATGGTGACGCTTTCCGCGGTCTCGCTCTTTACGGGCGGAGGTGGAATCGACCTCGGGCTCGAGGCCGCGGGATTCGAGCTCCTGGCCGCCGTCGAGCGCGACGTCGCAGCGCGCGCAACGCTCACACGCAACCGTCCCTCGTGGCCGCTGGTCGAGCGTCACGACGTCTTCGACTTTGCTGACTCGGTGCTGCCTTCCGAATTGGGCATCAAGCGGGGGGAACTCGACCTCTTGGCCGGTGGCCCGCCATGCCAGCCGTTCTCGAAGGCAGCGCAGTGGCGCGGCGAAGGCCGACTCGGGACCCAGGACGACCGAGCCAGTTGCATCGACGCGATGGTTCGTGTGGCCGAGCGACTGCGGCCGAAGCTCCTGCTCGTGGAGAACGTGCCGGGGTTCGTGCGCCGCGCGAGCTCTGGAGTGAGCCGCCTCGGCGAGCGACTCGACGACGTACGGCGGCGCACGGGGACCCGGTACCATCTGCACGCCACCGTGCTGCGCGCCGAGGACTACGGGGTGCCGCAGCTTCGCCGGCGGAGCTTCGTGGTCGGCGTGCGCGACGACATCCGGCGGGCGTTCGAGTGGCCTGGAGTGCGGGCTGGCCAGAACCACCTTCGGGCGGGCGATGCCCTCTTTGGCCTCAGAGTCGATGACCGACCCGTGGCGTCGGGTCGCTGGGCGGCGCTGCTACCCACGATTCCGCCGGGCGAGAACTACATGTTCCACACCCCCGGAGGCGGCGGCGAGCCGCTCTTCGGTGCGCGTACGCGGTTCTGGTCGTTTCTGCTGAAGCTGGATCCAGGGCGACCAGCTTGGACGCTGCCGGCAACGCCCGGTCCGGCCACGGGGCCCTTCCACTGGCAGAGTCGACCGCTTGCGATCGAAGAGATGGCGCGGTTGCAGACGTTCCCGACGAGCTGGATGTTCGAAGGCTCGCGGGCTGCCAGGGTGCGTCAGGTGGGCAACGCAGCGCCGCCGTTGCTGGTCGAACATGTCGGACGCACGCTCGCACGCCTCCTCGGTGCAACACCACCGGCGCAGCTCATCCACGCGATCGAGCGCCGAGTGCGGCTGCCGTCCCCTCCGCCGTTGCGACCGGTCCCGTCCGAGTTCCTGGGTCGGTGCGGCGACCATCCCGTGCACGGTGGGACCGGCAGGGGCCCGCACCCGCGTGCCACGGCGGTGGGCTAGGGGCGCGGCTACCTGGCCTGGCTCTTCACCGCCGCCGTCTGCAACGGCGTGGCTGGCTCGTCGGACCGTGCGCTCGCCGGCGGGGAACCCGTGGCCGACTCGCCGGTGCCCGCGGCCCACTCGCCAGAGGCCGCGGCCCACTCGCCGGTGCCCGCGGCCGACTCGCCGGAGGTCGCGGCGGGTCTGCCGGAGCCCGCGGCTCGGAGCCCGGGGTCCTCGACCGACCGCTTTCCGGAGCGCGCGGCGGGTCGGAGGTGGCGCGGCCGAGCCTGGCGAGCCGCGGCGGGGTGCCGAAGCCCGCGGCCGGCTTCGGGAAGGTCCGGCGGGGCGCGGACTTCGACGCTCGACCGGCTCCGGGGAGGCTCGGCCGGGTCGGGGGAGGGCGCGGACGGAGCACCCGGCGTCGGGCGCGTGCTGGGCGGCCGCAGACGGATGCCGAGGTGGCGGGCTCTGTCCGGTTCAAGGCGCGGGAAGTACAAAGAAGATCGCCGGTGTGGGCCGCACGCACGCGCGGCCAGCACCGGCGCACAGGTCGCACCTTCAGCTCCCGACCGGCGGCGGCCCCGGCGCGACCGGCTCCGGCACCGGAGGCGCGTTCGGATCGTCGTCCTCGTCCGCCGTGATGGCTTTCTCGGCGCGGAGCTTCTGGTAGTCCCTGTCGCTCCGGCCGGCGACGCTCATGAGCGTGCGGCGAAAGAGGACGAGCTCCGTCTGGAAGTCCGCGGCGGTGGCGCGCGTCGCGGCGCCGAGGCTCTGGTAGTGCCGGTCCGCCGCCTCGGCCTCCTGCCACTCCTTCTGGGCCGTAGCGACGAGCGGATCGAGCGCCGCCACCGCGATGTCGCGATAGGGAAGGGCCTCGCCGCCGCGGGTCGTCGCCGCCTCGATGACGTCGACGAGCCGCTCGCCGTCGGCGATGAGATCGTCGGGGACCTCCGGCTGATCGCCGAAGTCGCCCGCGAGAAAGCCCGGCACGTCGCGGAGGAGCGCCGGGAGCCAGCTGCGCATCTGCTTGTGGAGGGCCGCCGCCGCGCTCTTGCCCTCGGCGATCTCCCGCCGCCACGGGGCCTCGTACCTCACGAGCGAGTCGTACGCCGTCGTGAACGCCCCGGCCTTCGTGACGACGGATGCCGCGAAGACGCCGAGCGAGGGGGCATCGCTCTTGCGCCGCTCGGCCACGCGCGTCGCCCGCGGGGCGAGACGCCGCAACTTCCACAGGGGGGTAGTCATGTCGGTTCCCATCCTTGCGGCTCCTACGCGAGCCGCTCGTGGAGCGCGCGGGCAGCGGCCCCATCGGCCCCGCCGTCGCGCTCGGGAAAGGTCGACCAGGCGCGCGTGCCAGTTGCGGAAAAAAATAGCCGGATCGCACCAGGAGCGCGCGAGCGTCCGAGCGTGCCCGACGGCCGCTCCGCGGCGACCGAGGCCCGCAACATTCCCCTACGTCACCTGTCCCGCGCCCGAGCGAGCCCCGTCGGTCGTGGCCGTGTGATCTCGTGTAATGGACTTCTTCCACGTTCGGCGGTTCCATCGGGTTCTCGTGACACAAGGGCACCAGCAACAGCACGACGGGCGGCCCGAGGCGCCTCGCGCACGACCCCGCGCTGCGCCAGATGCGCGCGCGCCGTTCGACCGCGTGGGGCCGCCGACGAGCTCCAGCGTCGAGGTCACCCGCGGTCGAGGCGCGCTCTCGTCCCGCAAGCGCGGGGCGCCCCTCGAGGTCAGGCGCTGGTTGGCACGGCGCGTCGGCCCGCTGTGGCTACTCGGCTCACTGGCCGCTACGCCGACCCTACATGGGTGCGGCTTCCATGGCGACTGCAAGGAGCAAGACGACGTCTTTCTCGACGTCACGGTCGACACGGTCGGTGCCTCACTGTTGACCGTGCGCGGCGCCTGCGCCTCCGCGGTGGACGTGCAGCTTCCGCCGCCTTGGGGTGGATACTATCCGTACAACGTCCAGCTACCCGTCGCCGGCGAGACGGGCGACTCTTGCGTCGTGACGTTGACGTTTCCGGACGGCAAGACGCTGACTGAGACTGTTACGTTGGTATGGATCAAGGGCTGCGACATCGTCACCCCTGAGACTGATATTCATATCTGAGCGCCGACGTCGAGTACCGCATCAAGAAGGGGATACAATGAGAGCACTTGTTCGGTGGTTGGGCCTTGGTCTGTTCCCGGCAGCTGCCTTCGGAGGCCTCGGCTGCGTCGATGCGCCACGGGAGCGGGCAACCGAGCGAACAGGCAACGCTCAGCAGGCGGTGAGCGGTGGCGAGGCGGATCCAGGCGACGTCTTCCCGAACGTCGTGTACGTGGTGGGACCGCACCACGTATGCACCGGTTTCTTGGCCACACCGACGACCGTGATCACGGCCAATCATTGCGTCACCGGTGGCATCTCCGCCGACGACGGTGAGTGTGCGAAGCCCTATGGATATGGCCAGAAGCCCGACGACAGCTGGGGGAAGTTCTCGGTCTCGTTCGACGAAGCCCCGGTCTCGGTGAATGAAGCCGATCCGGACGTCGCGGTGCACAACTTGGCGCGTAGCGGCCCCGTCCAGGTGCGAAGACACGCGGAGATCAACGCGTGCAGCGACGAACATGCGCCGCTCGACGTCGCGGTCTTCCCGCTCTTCGTCGAAAACCGGGCTAGCGAATTCATGCGACTTTCTTCATCGGGACCGGCAAACCAAGGGCGATGAAGCGCTTGGTACCATCCTCGGTTCGAATCGGGTTGACGACCATGAACCGGAGCTTGAGGAGGAGG
>JACRDA010000108.1 GCA_016212965.1 Myxococcales bacterium | reverse complement strand
GCACCTCGGCGAGGTGCTCGTCGTGTTGACGCAGGAGCTGCCGGCGCACCTGCCGCACGCGCGCCGCGTGCTCGGCGACATCTGCTTCGTGTCGGGCCAGCGCTATGCGGGCCACTTCCGGCGTCTGTTCGCCCTCGCCGGGGAGCGCGGCGCCGACCCGGCCGCGCTCGCCATCGAGGTGCTGCGCACGAGCGAGTACCTCTACCGCGTGAACCCGGAGCACTGGGGTGGGACCGACGCCGCCGCGCGCACCGGCTACCTCGAGGGTACGGCCTGTCCCTGGTACACCGAGCCCGGCTGGGAGGCCGGCCACTGCGGGATTTTCGGGCGCTTCCAGGCGGGCGTGTGCGCGGAGTTCGGTCTCGGCTACGCCCTGACGAGCACGATCCCGAAGCACGGCGGCGCGACCTGCCGGGTCGATCTGAAGCCCCTGCCTGCGGAGCGGCTGCGGCGCCCGAAGGCGGCCGCGCTTTCGACCTGAGCGCGTTGCGGGTATCTGCGGCTGCCGCACGGTGGGCCGGTCCGAGGGCGGCACGCGCGCCGGCCTCGCGCTCGCGCTCCTCGCGCTTGCGGCCGGGTCGCGCCACCGGCGCCGCGGTCGGCGCCCGGCGCCCCGGGCCTAGCTCTTGACCTCGAAGCTCGTGCGCCCGAGCTCCTTGCCGTCCTCGTCCCGCACGACGACGTGCCAGGTGCCGGGCGCCTTCGCGGCCGTGCGCTTGGCCCAGGTGCGCCACCGGGGGACGTCTCCGACCTTGAGCTTCACCGTGGTGCTCGCGCCCTTCGGCGACACGAAGGTGACGCGGATCTCGGTCGCCTTGCGCGGGGCGTTGTCGAGCTCGACGAAGGCGTAGACCTCGGCGTCGCCGGCCGAGAAGCTCGTCGCCGAGCCGACCGGCTCACGGCCCTCCACGCGGTGACTGAGCACGAGCCGCTTCAAGCGCACCTTCGCGTCGACGGCGGCGGGCTCGGTCGGGTCGTCGTCGTCGCGGCTCGCGGCCTTCGGGTGGGCGCCGCTCTTGGCGCGGTGGCGGCCCTTGCCCGTGCGCTCGCGCTCCGGGGCGGCGGGGTCGTGCGTCGGCTCCTTTCGCTCCGGCGCGGCGGCCGGCTCGTCCGCGGACCCGTCGTCGTCGGCGCTCGCCTTCGACGGCTGCGGCGCCGGGCCGGGGCTCTCGGCTGCGGGCTCGCCCGGCACCTCGAACGCCTTGCCGCGGGACAGCGGCGGCGCCTGCTCCGGCGTCACGGACGCGGCGCGCTCGGGCAGGGTGTGCTCGCGCACCCGGTCGCACCCTCCGAGCAGAGCGAGCGCCGACACGAGCGACACGATGGGGAGGACGGGGGTGGTTGCCACGTTCCGCGCATACGCCGAGCCGGGCGAAAGGAGAAAGAAAGTGGCGAAAGACGAGCGGGCCCGCCCCGCGTGCGGCTCCGTCGTCAGCTCGAAGCGCTCGTGTAGCTCCGGATGGCGGCGCGCCAGACGAGCCGGCTCAGGACGAGCAGCGCGACCGCGCCACCTGCGCTCGCGAGCGCCGTCCCGGCGTCGAGCGCGCCGAGCAGGGCCATCGCGGGGTAGGTCGTCATCACGGCGACGGGGATGACGAACGTGAACACGATGCGCCACGCCCCTCGGAACACCTGCACCGGCCAGCGCGCAGTGTCGAAAATGGCGCTCAGGAGATACGTGAGGTTATCGAGCCTAACTACCCAGAACGACGCCGCTGCGCACAGGATCCAGAGCGCGTACATGGCCGCGACGCCGGTCGCGAAGAGGGCGAGCCCGACGAGCAGGTGCCCGGGCTCCGGGCCGTGGCCGCGCAGGACGAAGGCGTAGACGGCGACGCCCACCGCGCCGAGCAGATCGAGCACCTTCCACGGCTCGTAGCGCGAGCCCGACACGAGCAGCTGTGCGTCGACCGGCTTCAGGAGCACGTAGTCGAAGGCGCCCGTGCGGATGCGGTCCACGAGCTCCACGAGCGAGGGGTTGACGACGCCCTCGATGACGGCCCGCACGCCCATGAAGTAGGCGAGCACGACGAGCGCCGACGGCGCGTCCCAGCCCGCCACGGTGTCGCGCTCGCCGTAGAGCACGAACAGGGGGAGCAGCGCGACGGCCATCCAGGCCGCCGACATGGCGCCCTCGACGAGGAAGTCCGCGCGGTACGCCATGGCCGAGGCGACGCTCATGCGGAGCTGCACGCCGAGGAGCCGGAAGTAGCGCCTCATCCGCCCACCGCCTCGAAGCGCCGCACCCCGAGGCGCCACACCGTGAGCGCCACGAGGACGGTCGCGGCCGCCCAGCCGAACTGCACCCCGAGCAGGCGGGCGAGGTCCGCACCCGAGAGCGAGCGCGTCAGGAGCTCGACCGGCGTGGTCAGCATGGCCGGGAACGGCGTGAGCTCGGCCGCGGTCGCCACCCACGGCGGCATGAGCGGCAGCGGCAGCAGGTAGCCCGACAGGAGCGAGAACAGGCCGTAGTACAGGTTGGCGATCGCCATCGACTTCGTGATGAAGAAGGCGAGCGAGCCGATGGTGAAGAGCGTGGCGAAGGTGACGAGCCAGGCGAGCCCGACCGACGGCAGCACGCAGAGCAGCTGCGCGGGGTCGCCGCTGAGCGCGCTCGCCCCCGAGCTCGCGAGCAAGACGAGCGCGATCGGCAGCGCGACGAAGGTGCGGAACGGGACGGCGGCGAGGTGACTTGCGCCGAGGGCGACAAAGGGGTGCAGCGGCCGCAAGAGGCGCATCGCGAGGGCGCCGGTGCGGATCTCCTCGCTCACCTGCCACGACACCCACGAGCCCGTGAGGTTGCGCACGACGAGGGTCGCGAGGTAATACGCGACGAAATCCGCCGAGGCGTAGCCCTGGAAGGGTCCCTCGCTCGCCACGCTGGTCCAGAGGCCGAGCATGACGAGCGGCAGGGTCGAGGTGAGCAGCCAGACCAGGAACTCGGCGCGGTAGGCCACCGTCTCGGCGACGCCCACGCGGAACAGGGTCGGCAGCGCCCGGAGCGCGCGGCTCGTGCCCGACCTCACGTGGCGCCGCCCGCCTCGGCGGCCTCGCTCGCGGCCCGCTGCTCGCGCGCCTTGCCGAACATCGCGCGCAGGATCTCCTCGAGCGGCGGGTCCTCGATGGCGAGGTCGGCGACGTGCAGCGGTCCGAGCAGCCGCCCGACCACGGCCGGGATCTCGCGCTCGACGACGCGCAGGGTCACGCGCGTGCCCTCGCGCCCGATGACGGCGCCGAGCCGCTCGAGCTCGTCCGCGCCGACCTCGCTCGTCAGCGTGAAGGACACGCGCTTGTCGGGGTCCATCGTCTTGACGAGCTGCCGGAGATCGCCGTCGTGGACGAGCTTGCCCTCGTCGATCACGAGGATGCGCGGGCACAGCGCCACGACGTCGTCCATGTAGTGGGACGTGAGGAGCACCGTCGCCTCGTGGCGCTGGTTGTAGCGCCGCACGAAGTCGCGGATCGCGAGCTGCATCGCCACGTCGAGGCCGATCGTCGGCTCGTCGAGGAACAGCGTCTTCGGCCGGTGCAGCAGAGCCGCGGCGAGCTCGCACTTCATGCGCTCGCCGAGCGAGAGCTGGCGTGTGGGCTTGTCGACGAGCTTGCCGAGCTCGAGCAGCTCCGTGAGCTCCGCGAGCGTGGCGTCGAACTCCGCCTTCGGCACGTCGAAGATCGCGCGGTTCATGGCGTAGGTCTCGGAGGGGGGCAGGTCCCAGATGAGCTGGGACTTCTGGCCCATCACGAGCGTGATCGAGCGCAGGAGCTCGGGCCGCCGCTTCGAAGGCACGTACCCGTCCACCGTCACCGCGCCGCTCGTCGGGTGGAGTAGCCCCGCGAGCAGCTTCAGCGTGGTCGTCTTGCCGGCACCGTTCGGCCCGAGGAAGCCGACGCGCTCGCCGCGCTCGATGCGGAAGCTGACGTTCTCGACCGCCTTGACGAGCTCGTGGCGGCGCCGGAACACCGAGGCGAGCGCCGCCGCGAAGCCCGGCTTGCGGCGGTGCACCTTGAAGTGCTTCGTCAGCTCGTCTGCGCGGATCACGGCTTCGGGGGCAAGCTACACGAGGCCGCGGCGGATCGCGACCGCGGGTCGGCACGAGAATGCACTACAATGCCCGCCGTGACGCGCGACCCCGGCGACGAGCTCGTGGATCCGGCCGGGGGCGCCCCGACCGAGCTCCCCCTTCGCGCCCCCCGCACCACCGGCGCGCCCGGCGGCCTGCGCTTCGCCGCCGTGCTCGGCCCGGACGCCGAGACCTCGCACCCGATCTTCGCGGGCCTGTGCGAGGCGCTCGGCCGCGCGCTCGCGGTCCCGGTGACGGGTGCGGCGTACGGGAGCTACGACGAGCTGCTCGAGGTGGTGGCGCTCGGGCGCTTCGAGCTCGTGTGGCTGCCCCCGCTCCTGGCGCTGCGCGCGGCGCGGGGCGGCGCCGCCGAGGCCGTCGTGCTGCCCGTGCGCAACGGGGCGGTGAGCTACTCGACCGCGCTCTTCGTGCGACCCGACTCGCCGATCCGGGGCCTCGACGACCTCGGCGGCAGCCGCATCGCGTGGGTGGACCGCCTGAGCGTCGGGGGGCACCTCGTCGCGCGGGCGCTGCTCCGCGCGCACGGCCTCGATCCGCAGCGCGTCTTCGCCGAGGAGCGCTTCCTCGGCTCGCACGCCGCCGTCGCCCGCGCGGTCGAGCGGGGGCGCGCCGACGTGGGAGCGTCCTTCGCGTACTTCGCGCGCGCCGAGGGCGGGGCCCGGCACGTGCGGCACGCCGGCTGGGGTGCCCTGCCGGTGCGGGTGCTCGTCGATCTCGGCGGCATCCCCATGGACTTGCTCGCCGTCCGGCCGGGGCTCGCCGCCGAGCTGCGGCGCGGGGTCTGCGACGCTCTGCTCGCCCCGGGGGGCGGCGACGTCGCGCGCCTCGCCCGCGCGCTCCTGTCGGCCGAGTCCTTCGAGCCGGCGCCGCTCGCGCTCTTCGACGAGCTCGCGGGCGTGCTCGCGCACGTCGACTTCGACCCCACCGACGAGTGACGCGCGCGAGCGCCGGTGCGGGCGGGAGCGAGCGCCCGGCCGGCGGTGTAGAATCGGGCCGATGGCGCCCGCGCTCCCCACACGCCCGTCGCGCGCGGGTCCGGTGCTCGGGCTCGCACTCGTGGCGATGGTCGCCTCGTGCCGAGCGCCCGAGGTGGTGCCCAGGAGCGTGCCCGTCGTCGAGCTGGCGCCCGCCCGCCCGGTCGCTCCGGCGCCCCGCACGACGGACGCGGGGGGCGGCCTCGAGCCGAGCCCGGCGCCGGCGTACGAGCCACCCGCGCCCCGGCCCGGCTCGGGGGGGCACGCCGCGGTTCGTGGCTCGACCGACGGTGACGGCGACGGCATCCCGGACCTCTACGACCGGTGCCCCTCGACCGCCGAGGACGCCGACGGCTTCGAGGACGCCGACGGCTGCCCCGAGGGCGACGACGACAAGGACGGCGTGCCCGACATCGCGGACCGCTGCCCCACCATGCCGGGGCCGCCGCCCGACGGCTGCCCCCGCGCCTCGACCCCGTGGAGGCCGTGACCGGGGCCGCGCTTCGCGCCCGGTGGCTTGCGGGGTGCGCGCTCGCGCTCCTCGGCGCGCTCGCGCCCGCGTCCGCGCGCGCCGAGGAGCCCGAGCCGCCCGACGACGACGAGGCGTGGCTCGACCCCGCGCCGCCGCCGCCGCCGACCGAGCCCGCGTCCGCGCAGGGCACGCTTCACTGGATCCTGCGCGTCGACGGCGGCGCGATCCTCCCGCCGGCCGGCCTCGGGGCGCTCACGGTCGGCGCCTCGCCGGATCCGCTGCTCTGGTTCGAGCTGTCGTTCGGCGGCAGCCCGTGGGGCTTCGGAACGGCGATCGTCCTCCGCGTGGAGCCCGCCGCGGCGCAGGCGCCGGAGATCGTGGTCGCCCCGAGCCTCGACGTCGGCATGAGCTCCGTCTACGGCCCGGGCGGCTGGTACGTGATGGCGAACCTCGAGCTCGGGCTCGCGCTCCGCCATGCGAGCGGATTCGCGCTCCTCGCCGCCGCCGGCGAGCCCCTCGCTCTGACCGGCAACGCCGTCGCGGGCCTCGAGCGCTGCATCCCGCCCTGCGGTGCGTCGAGCTCGTGCGTGGTCCGCTTTCCGCCGACCTGCGGCTGGGGCATGCCGTACGGTCGCCTCGGCCTCGGCTACGTGTTCTAGTCCGAGAAGCAGCGATTAGCCGTTAGCCGTTAGCCATTAGCCCAGAGAACTCGCAGTGTTGCCGGTTCTCCAGGTGCGCCCCGATGGCACGTTTCAGGTGAAACGGTGACGCCCCGTGACGGCACGTATCATCTCGATATT
>JACRDA010000105.1 GCA_016212965.1 Myxococcales bacterium | reverse complement strand
CGGACTCGACTCGCGCCCGTGCGAGCCGCCACAAGTGCCGCGTCTTGATTCAAGACAGCGGGTTTGTGGCGGCTCGGACTCGACTCGCGACCGTTCGAGCCGCCACAAGTGCCGCGTCTTGATTCAAGACAGGGGGTTTGTGGCGGCTCGGACTCGACTCGCGCCCGTGCGAGCCGCCACAAGTGCCGCGTCTTGATTCAAGACAGGGGGTTTGTGGCGGCTCGGGCCCCTCGGGCGTGGGGCCGCGGCGCGGCTCCACGGCTCGGAGCACGAACCCGCCGCACCCCATTGGCCCGGCCCCGGAACTTCCTCGGCGCCGCACTGTCTCACGGTGATCGCGCGAGCGACTCCGAGGGCGCTCGCCCACCGTGAGGAGGTCCCGATGACGAGTGGTCTTGCGCTGCGGCACCAGGCTCCCAACCCCCACGCGCACTTCGTTCACGCGCCCGGCAAGCGCCTCCTGCTCGGGGTGACGCTCGACTTCGTGCGGCAGAAGGTGGCGGGGCGGGGCGGACGGAGCGTGAACGCTGCACTCAACCTCACCTCGTACATCGACTTCTTGCTCGTGACGGTGATCTTCCTCCTCATGAGCTTCTCGGCGTCCGGCGCGCCCGCGGGGGCGGACATCGCGCTGCCCTCGGCCGAGAACGGCGAGGACATGGTCGAGGCGCCCATGATCGCGGTGAATGGTCAGACGGTGATGGTCGACGGGGCGCCGGCCGGGGACGTGCGGGCGGTGCGCGACGCGGGGAGGCTCGGGCGCATCGACGCGCTCTTCGAGCTCATGCGCCGCAAGCGCGAGCTGTGGAGTGTCCTGCACCCCGACCGTGCCTTTCCGGGCGTCGCGCTCCTGCAGGTCGATGGCGACGTCGAGGCGCTGGTCGTGAAGAGCGTCTTTCAGACGGCCGCCGTCGCGGGCTACTCGAACCTGAGCTTCATGGTCCGACACCGGACGCACGTGCGGAGCGCAGACTGACGCGCGGCACGCGCACTGCGCGACGCCGGGGCCGTGGCAGAGGGCCAGCATGGCCCGGATCCGCTCGGCCGAGAGCCGTGCTCGGGTCCGCGACGGACGGCCGACGCCTGGCGCTCGGAGGCCTCCCTTGCTGCGTCTTCACCTTCCGGAGACACGCGAAGCTCGCCGCATGGGCCGCGTCGCCCTTCTGCTCGTTGCACGTCCCGCGTGAAGATCCAGGAGGCGGCCGGAAGCAGCTCGGCGCCGGCTTGACGGGGCGGCGAAGTGCCGACAATACCCGTGTGACTGCTCACGACCCGTCGGGAGGGGGAGGCGCCATGGCGTGCACACCGCGACAGATGCAGGCCGCGATCAAGCGGAACCTCGAGGCGAAGACCGGCAAGGACCTCGACGGGTGGGTCGAGCTCGCGCGCAAGACCGGTGTGCGCGACCGCCGGGCGCTCGTGGCGCTCCTCGAGAGCCGGCACGGTCTCGGGCGCGTCAGCGCCGGCATCGTCGCGGACGAGCTCCTCCGGGCGGGCTCGACGTGCGCGTACGAGGAGCCGGATCGGCTGGTCGCCGAGCTCTACTCGGGCGCACGCGCCGCATGGCGCCCCGTCCACGACCGCCTGGTCGCGCTCGCCGCGGCCCTCGGCGACGACGTGCGCGTCGAGCCCTGCAAGACCTACGTGCCACTCATGCGCGCGAAGCAATTCGCCGTGCTCGAGCCCAAGACCGGGGGCGTCGATCTCGGGCTCGCGCTGGGCACGGCCGCGGGCTCCGCGGCCCGCCTCCGCAGGACGCGCTCGACCGGCACGCCGCGCATCACCCACGTCGTCACCATTGCCAGCGTCCGCGAGGTCGACGCCGAGGTGAAGCGCTGGCTGCGCGCGGCGTACGACGCGAACGGCTAGGCGTGCGCTCGCCGGGGCTCGTGCCGCTCTCGGGCGGCGCCGGCGTGGACGGAAAGGGGACGACCTTCTCGATCTACCTGCCGACGTCGCGCGCCAGGAACCGCCAGTCCGTGGTCTCGACGCCGTTCAGGTCGTTGAAGACGACGATGGGCTCGACCCGCACGTCCGCGAACACGCGGCGCAGGGCCGCTGCGAAGGGCATGCTGTCGGCGTACGACCAGACCGCGAGAACGCCGCCGGGCGCCAGATGGCACCGGGCACGCTCGAGGCCCGCCTCGGTGTAGAACGAGGCGTTGGCACTCGCCAGCGGCAGCTCGGGCGTGTGGTCGACGTCGAGGTCGGGTCGCCCGAGGCGAGTGGCTGGCTCGGCGCGGCCTGGGCCCCTCCCCTGGCTCGCGCTGCGGCGCAGGCAGCTCACGCGTGGCGGCTGCGAGCTCCTCTGCCTGCGTCCTCGCGCTCGCATCGGGACCCTCCCAGGCCGCGCCGAGCCAGCCACTCGCCTCGGGCTCTGGGGGTTGGTGGCGAAGTGGGGGTTGCGAAGGGCGGGGCGCCGGCTCGGGCGGGGCTCGGGCGGGGCGGGGCGACGCGCGCGTTCGAGCCGCCACAAGTGGCGCGTCTTGATTCAAGACAGCGGGTTTGTGGCGGCTCGGGCTCGGGTCGCGCGCCGGGAGTGTCGAGGCGCCTTTACGTGGCGGTCGCGGTGCCTTGGACCGGCCGTCGAGGCGCCTTCACGTGGCCGTCGAGGCGCCTTTACGTCGCGGTCGGGGCGCCGGCGATCGGGTCCCGCGCCAGGAACAGCCAGTCCGTGGTCTCGACGCCGTTCAGGTCGTTGAAGACGACGATGGGCTCGACCCGCACGTCCGCGAACACGCGGCGCAGGGCCGCTGCGAAGGGCGTGCTGTCGGCGTACGACCAGACCGCGAGAACGCCGCCGGGCGCCAGATGGCACCGGGCACGCTCGAGGCCCGCCTCGGTGTAGAACGACGCGTTGGCACTCGCCAGCGGCAGCTCGGGCGTGTGGTCGACGTCGATGAGGACGAGATCGTGCTTCTGCTCGGCCGGTCCGAGGAGGCGCCGGTAGACGTCCGCCTGCGTGACGACCAGCCGCGCGTCCTGCTTGAGCTCGTCGGCCAGGGGGATCAAGCCCTGCTCGAGCCAGTCGATCACGGGTGACAGGAGCTCGACCACCTCGACGCGCCGGACGCGATCGGAGGCGAGCGCTTCCCGCGCCGTGTAGCCGAGGCCGAGCCCCCCGACGAGCACGTCGAGGCCGCTACCCGCGTGGAGCGCGAGCGCCTGCCGCGCGAGGGCGCGCTCCGAGTCGGTGACGTAGCTGCTCATCAGGAACTCGTAGCTGAGCGAGACCTCGGTCACGACGAGCCCGGGTCGGTCCGCGGGCTCACGGCGCCGTAGGCACAAGAGGCCGAGGCTCGTCTCCTCGCAATGGAGCGTTTCGATCTTCGAGCTCATTGGGGCTGCGGTCTCGCGCTGGGCACCCTCGATCCCTACACCACGCACCTGGCCCAGTGCGAGCGCCGTCGGCGCCGCTCGCCCGGACCACGGCTGCGCTCGGGGCCCGCCAAGACGTGGCACTCACCGCAACGCGTCCGCACCCCGCGCTGCCCCGCGACTGCCTCCGCGCACGCGCCTCGCGACGGCCGTGGCAACCACGGATATCCTGGCGCTCATGAGGACGTGGCAAGGTCGCTCCTACCCCGTGCGGAAGAGGGGGCCAGACGAGCGCGAGGACCGCGCTCGGGCACCGGCCGGCACGGACCGATCCGGCGGTCGTACGATGACGACCCTGGGGTCGAAGACGCGAACGAAGGGCGGTTCGCGGCTGGCGCTCTTCGTGTGTGCCGCGTCGGCCGGTTGTGGCGCAGATGAGCCTGCGGCGGCCCTCACGCGCGATCCGGCCTACTGGCCCTTCTCGACAGACAGCCCCTGGAACACGCCCATCGGCTCGGGCGCGGTCTACGAGCCGGAGACCTCCCCGGGACTCGATCTGCTGCTCGGCGGGTACATCAACGTCGCGGACTGGACGCACCCCGTGTACCTCGCGAGCCCCGACGATCCGCTGCGCACCTTCCACCGCACCGACGGCAGCGTGTGTGCGTTCGCGCGCGTGCCGGACGACGCGGCCCCGGACCCGCAAGCCGACGCCCACCTGCACGTGATCGACGAGACCCACCGCCAAGTCGTCGAGAACTGGGCGTGCTCGCGGCGCGCGGACGGCGATCTGGAGGCCGAGGCCTGCGTCGTCAACGACCTCACCGATGCCGGCGTCTACCCCGAGTGGCACGGGGTGCGCGCCTACGGCGGCTCGGCCATCGCCGGTCTGATCCGGCGCGGCGAGCTCGTCGCCGGCATCCCGCACGCCCTGGCGGTCTCGATGGAGAACGTGCACATGAACCGCCTGGCGCCGGGCGGAGGCTGCTTCGTGTGGCCCGCCAGCGAATGCGACGGCGGCGACGGTGCCTCCTACGGTACGGAGGGCAACGTGTTCATGGGCAGCCTCGTGGCCCTGCCGCCGGACGTCGACATCGGGGCCCTCGGCCTGTCGCCGGCCGGCCTCGAGCTCGCCCGCGCCTTGCAGGACTACGGCGCCTACGTGGTGGACGCCGGCTCGGATCTGAACTTCTACGCCGAGCCGACCGCCGCCGCGGAGGTCGGCCTCGCGCTCTACGACGACATCAACGGCCTGGCGCCGCTCCTGCGCCTCGTCGCCAACACCACCGCGGCCACCCCCGGCGGCGGCGGGACACCGCGACGAGCCCCGGCGCCGCCGTTCGATCGGTAGCCGGAGCGGTCACGAGCCCCACCGCTCGGCACCGCGACTCACGGCATCTCGTACGCACCGCGATCGACCGCCGGCCCCGACGGCCGGGGCTGCCCTTCGAAGTCGACGCTCGGCACGAGCTCGTCGGTCGGGGCGCCGCTGTCGAGCGCCGGACTGCCGGTCTGCAGGTGGGCGTCGAACGCGACCGGATCGGGGTTGGCGAGCGCTGGATCCTCACACAGGTTCGCCGCGCCGGTGGGGCAGAACCCGTCCTTCACGTCGAAGACGACGTCGTGGTCCTGCTCGAACGCCGGTCCCGGACAGTCCGCGTAGAACAGGCAGCTACGCTCGAATGGCTGCAGAAAGTCCGTGTCCCCGAGATAGATGTTGTTGCGCGAGCGCAGGCTCTCGGTGCCGTCGAGCCCAGGCATGCAATCGCCGGTGCCGACGAGGCAGTCGCCCTCCGAGTAGATGGTGTTGTTGGCGATCCCGACCCGGTCGCCGGGCCCGATGGACAGGTGCAGGGCGGTGCCGAGCGCGCGGCACGAGTCCACGAGGTGCGTGAAGACCTGACCGTCGAAGAAGCTGCAGTTGCCCACCAGGACGTCGTTGGCAACGATCGCGTTGCCGGTGATCTTGAGCTGGTTGCCGGCGTTGCCCTCGGCGCGCACCCGCTCGACGCGCACCCAGCCGCCACGCCGGTGATAGAGGAGGTCGAGCCCGTCGGACGTGTTGAAGCTGAAGACGGAGTCGGTGATCAGCCAGTCGCCGCCGGTCTCGCCCGTGCCGACGCCGTCGCCGTAGCCGCCCGCCTCCTGCGCCCAGCAGCCGGTGGGAGCGCCCCCGGGATACGTTTCGGCGCAGCCGTTCCACTCCACCGTCCAGCGCGCGAAGCGCATCGTCCCGCTGTTTCCGTCGTCGCCCTCGATGTCGCCGTCCCAGCCGACCATCCCGTTGGCGGCGTTGCGCACGTCGACCACGGTCCAGTCGGCGAGCCGCCCGGCGTGCACGGCGCGGTTGGACAAACCGTGGATGTCGAGCCGGCGCAGGAACACGTCGTGGGAGTCGCCGGCCTCGATGCCCGTCTCGGCCCAATCGCCGTAGGGCGGGGTGTCACGCTCGCACGCGAGGCCCCCGGAGTGGAACTCCACGCAGGTGTCGTGATCGGTGAGCTCGAGACAGTCGAGCCTGAGGTTGCTCGAGCCGCGCAGGTCGAGGACCTGCGTCGCACGCTCGGCACCCCAGAGCTCGGGTGGCGCGGCGCAGCCCGTGTCCCAGCCGGCGCCATAGACGCGCGTCGGATGGTCCGCGTCCGGACCGCTCGGAAGGGGCGGCGCCACGCAGTCCCACGATCCCACGCTGTCACAACCGCTCGTCCCCGGCGCACCGAGTCCCATGCGGTAGCTCCCCGGGCCGATGATCAGCCGGTCGCCGCCGGCGAAGCGCGGCGAGCCGCCTGGGGGCAACGCGACGAACGGATGGTTCCAGGCGCACCCCGCGCCGCTGCCCGCGCCCGGATAGGCGGCGTCCACCAGGCCGGTGCACTCCACCTCGTCGCCACCGTCGATGCGCACGAAGTAGGTGGTGCCGTAGGCCTCGTCGATGGTGAGGACGGGGTCGGGGGGCGATGGCGGCATCGGGTCCGCGCCCGCGCCCCCCACGCCTCCAGCGCCCGCGCCCCCCGCGCCACCGTTCACCGGCGCGCCTCCGGGCCCGTCACCGCCGCCGCAGTCGAAGGCGAAAGGCGCGAGGCCGATCCCGGCGAGGGCCGCGAGACGGCGCACCACGACGCCACGGGTGACGCGGCTCGGGCGAGCAGCGAAGCGC
The DNA here is from genome assembly GCA_016212965.1 of Myxococcales bacterium. Lineage (GTDB taxonomy): Bacteria > Myxococcota_A > Polyangia > Polyangiales > Polyangiaceae > JACRDA01. The sequence continues at coordinate 3,376 of JACRDA010000105.1, read as the reverse complement.
CGCTCGTGAAGTTCGGGCTCTGGCGTGCGCATGGTGTCCCTCCCCCGCGTCCGACGACGCGTTCGCTATGCGACCTGCAGGTAGTCTATCAGACGTCGAGAGCCAGCCCCCGCCGCGAGGCCCGGCGGCGTGGTAGCGTGCCCGCATGGCGAACGACGAGCGCGCTGCCATCCTGCTCCGCCGGCGTCGCTTCCTCGAGGCCGGCCTCGCGGGCCTCGGAGCGACCGCGATCGGGTGCGACAAGCCGAGCGCGACGCCGCCGCGGCCGTGCCTGAGCGAGCCCATGGTGTGCCTGAGCCAGCCGATGCCGTGCCTCAGCCCCCCGCCGATGCCCGTCGACGCGGGCACCGACGCCGCGACCGGCACCGCGACCGGCACCGCGCGGGTGGCGGTCGATCCGCCGCGCGCCGATCTCGCGCACTGGACCTGGGACCCCCGCGCGCAGCGCTTCGTGCCGCGCGCGCCCCTCGCGTTCGCGGGCGACGTGCTCGACCCTCCGCCGCCGGCGCCCTCGGCGCTCGATCCGGCCGTGGCCCGGCGCATGGGCAACCTCGCCGATCGCTTCCGCGCGGAGCAGCCCGGCGAGGCGCTGGCCCCCGAGAGCGCGCCCGCGCTCGACGAGCTCGCGGCCGCGCTCGGCGGCGGCGCCTGGTTCGTGGCGGTCGAGGTCGAGCTCGATCCCGATCCCAACTTCTGCGGCGGCATTCCCCTCGCGGACCGGCGCGCCCACGCCATCCGGAAGTACCTCGTCGCGCACGGCGTGGCGGCCGAGCGAAGCGCCGCCCACGGCCGCTCGGTTCCCGCCGACGGCGGCATCTGCCCCGTCGTCGACCGCTTTTACCAGAAGGTGCTCGTCCTGCTCTTGAAGACGTGAGCCGGCAGGCTGCGCGCGAGCTCGCCGCGTCAGTCCACGTGCGCGAGCGCCACGGCCCGGAAGCCGTGCGGCAAGAGCTCGCCGAGCGTCACGGCGCGGCTCGTGCCGGAGCGCGCGGCGAAGGCGCGGATGGGGAGCGTGTCGGGCGCGAACTCCGCGAGGGTCTGGCGGCACGCGCCGCACGGCATGACGGGCTTCGCGCCCGGAGCCACGAGCACGAGCGCCACCGGGGCGCGCGCGCCGGCGGCGACCATGTGCAGGATGGCGGAGCGCTCCGCGCACACGGTCAGGCCGTAGCTCGCGTTCTCGACGTTGCAGCCCGCGAAGATGCGCCCATCGCGCGTGCCGATGGCGGCGCCGACGGCGTAGCCGGAGTAGGGCGCGTGGGCCCGCCGGCGCGTCCGGCGCGCAGCGGCCGCGAGCGCGCCCCAGTCGACCGCGTCGCGGGCCGGAGCCCGCTTCTTCGGCGCGGCCTTGCGCGCCGGGGTGCGTGGCTTGACGGGGCCCTTCATCGCCACGGCCGCCCTCAGCGACGTGCCTCGTCGGCGGCCGCGGCGCGCGCCGCGGCGCCGATGCGCGTGATCCACGCGCTGAGCAGGCTGGCGAAGGACTCGCGCGCCTGGATGGCCGTGCGCTCGACCTCGGCGTGATCGAGCACGAAGGGCGTGGTGCCGGCGGCGAAGTTCGTGATGCACGAGACCGCCGCGGTGCGCACCCCCATGTGGCGCAGGGCGATGACCTCGAGCACCGTGCTCATCCCGACGGCGTCGGCGCCGAACATCCGGAGCATGGTGATCTCGGCCGGCGTCTCGTACTGGGGCCCGTTCATGCCCGCGTAGACGCCCTCGGTGAGACGCACCCGCACCTCGGCCGCCGCCTCGCGCGCCAGCGCGCGCAGGCCCGGGTCGTAGGCGCGCGTGAGGTCCGGAAAGCGCGGGCCGAGCGCGTCGTCGTTCGGTCCGGTGAGCGGGCTCCGGCCGGTGAGGTTCAGGTGGTCGGTGACGAGCATCAGCGTGCCCGGCTCGGAGGTCGGCCTGAGGCCGCCGGCGGCGTTCGTGAGCAAGACGGCGTGGCAGCCGAGGCGGGCGAGCACGCGCACGCCGAACACGACGCGCTCGAGCTCGTGGCCCTCGTACAGGTGGACGCGCCCCTGCAGGCAGGCGACCGGCACCTCGCCCACGAAGCCGAGCCACAGGGCGCCCGCGTGGCCCGACACGCGGGGCGCGGGCATGCCGGGGATGTCCTGGAAGTCGATGCGCAGGGCGTCGCCGAGCCGCTCGGCGAAGGGACCGAGCCCGGAGCCGAGCACGAGCCCGACCGTGGGTGGGAGCACGCGGGGCTCGTGCCGCCCGTGGTCGCGCGCGCGCTCCCGAACGTACTCGCAGGCCTCTTCGATGCGCTTCAGTAGCTCTCCCACGCTGCTCCCTTGCCCGCCCGAACGGTCCCCGGGCGTGGAAGAAGCCATGTGCCAGCACCCGGTGCGCCTGGCAAGGTGGAGGACGCGTGTTTGGTCATTTCCTCGTGCGCCGGGCCGTGCTACGGCACGCGCCCTCTGCCCGGGCCTTCCGCCTGCGGCTCAGGCCCTGAGTGAGCGCCATGTCGACCAAGCTGCAGTCTTTCCTCACCGAGAACAAGATCGACCCGCGACGCCTGCTGTCGGCGTCGCAGAAAATCGAGAACCTCCGCCCGGAGGACCGCACCATCCGCGCGGCCCAGCGCCGGGCGCGCCGCAGCGAGGACGGCAAGAAGCCCGAGGGGCTGAAGAAGCCGCGCAGCGGGCGTCCCGTCACCGGGATCGGCCTCGAGACCGCCCTCGGCGGCGGCACGGTGAGCGGGCCCATCAAGACGCGCATCCTGCGGGCGGTGAACCGCATCCTCGAGCAGCGCAAGCTCGGCGCGGTCACCCTCGACAAGCTGTTCTGATCCGAGTCGGGTTTCGCCCCTCTTCGCGGCCGGCCCAAGGGTCGAGCAGTCGAGGGGTCGACGACCCGGCAGAATGGACCGCACGGCAGCCCCGTCCAACGCACGTTCGCGCTGGACGACGGGACTTCGGTCGGGCGTTACCAGGGCGAGCGTGCCCGCCGCGAGCCGCGTCACGAGACGCGTCGACGCGCCGTGGCGCACGAAAGTTGGCCTTGGGACATCCTTCGACCGAGGTTTGGGCCGTGCTGTATTTCGCCCTCATCGCTCTCGTCTCGCTGGTCGCCTTCGATCTGCTCGACCTGGGGTCGCGTCGCGCCGAGCGCCGCCGGCTGGGCTGAGCGCCGCGGCTCGGACCTCCACTCGGCGCGCGACGTGTCGGGCGAGACAGGTGCGACCTCGACCTACCTGCTGGAACCGAGCCCTGCCGGCTCAGTGCAGGAACGAAGCCGCTGCGCGGCGGTGGGTTCCGCACCTCTTCCTTCATCGCGTATGATCGACGGGCTGGCCACGCAAGCAGGCCGAAGCCATCCGACCCTCTCGCCACGTCAGCGGCGGGCGGGCTTTGGACGACCGTCATGT
>JACRDA010000007.1 GCA_016212965.1 Myxococcales bacterium | reverse complement strand
GTGCGGAGTTGTTGCTGCTGCTCGGGCGTGGTGCGTTCCCAGGCGCGGAGCACCAGCCATCGGGTGCCTCGGCCTACCGCCCTCAGCTCGGACCCTGCGCGAAAGAACGCGTCGCGGCGCATCTCGGTGACTGCCTCGTTCCACCCCCGCACGCCGAAAATCTCTGTCAGAATCCTCGCGCGCTGACCCATCTCGCCTCCCGTCGCCGTGTTGCTTCATGGCAAGGAGACCTCCACAATCCGGTGGAGTCGATGGGCCAGCGCATCTTTTTTCACGCCGGCGCGAAGCAGGAGCCTGGCACGGGGCTCGCCCTCGAGACGCGCAGCGATCGATCTCGGGCTGCGAGCGCCGTGCCAGGCTCCGCAGGCCCTCGCGAGGCGCATCAACATGCCTGCAACCTCCCGCGCGGCGACCCCAACCCCGCGAGATCAGCTGGCCCGACTTCCGACGAAGAGCCGGTCTTCCAGCTCGACCGGCGCATTCGAACCTCCGTGGCCGCACCGCTTCATCCCGCGGGCGTTGCTGGCATCGCCCCGTGCCACGCGGGCGATGCAACCCTGGTCGGTTACGGTCCGACCGCGCAGATCGATCCGGAGTATGACGGCGTCCGGACGTTTGCATCCAGTAGCGGCTGGACCCGCAATGATCTCGCGCCGGGTAGCGAGGCGTACTGGACCAACATGTGGGTGGCTGCGCCCGCGTCGACTTCGGTTTGGTACTTTGGGTCCCTCCCCGGCGACTCCGGCGGACCGCTCATTCAAGACGGCGTGGTCTGTGGCGTGACGAGCCGCTTCACGGTGGTCTACGTACCCGTGTCCTGGTTCGGCTACGCGTCGGACTCGGCTGCCCTCGATTCGCCGGCGAACGTCGCGTTTCTCTCCGAGCACCTCCTCGACTCGAAGGGTCGCTTCAAGGGCGAATGCGATGAGGGCCCCCTCGAAGGGCGAGACCTCGACAGCGACAACGACCTCATCCCCGACTCGTGCGACGTGTGCCCGAACTGGCCCGTGCGAGACCCAGCGACTGTCACCGCGGAGGATGTGGGTCACCCGATCGGGCTCCACAACTACAAGATCGACGGAGTCAACAACTACGACCTCTCGGGGGGGGCCGACCCGCTGGATCAGGACGGCGTCCCGATCTACTGCGACAACTGCCCCATGGACGCGAATCCGATGGCCTGGAACCTCGCCGGCCACCGCCAAGCCGACAGCGACGGCGACGGCCTCGGCGACGCCTGCGACACCTGCGCCTTCAGCAACCTTGCGAGCGCGACCGACATGATGTGTTGCGCTTCCGACTCGGACTGCGGACCGAACAACGCGTGCATCTTTGGGCCGGGCGCTCCGGGGTCGCTGCTCGAGACCGTCTGCGAGTGGGGTCGCTGCGCGCGCAGCGTCGACATGGACAACGATGGTATCGGCGATACGTGCGACAACTGCCCGGGTGTCCCGAATGCGGACCAAGCGGACCGCGACCACGACGGCGTCGGCGACCTCTGCGACAACTGCCCAGGCTCACTGTATGGTACCGAGCTCGCTGACGTGAACCCGCCCTGCGCCGGTGTCGGCGACTCGTATTGTGAGGGCCTGAAAGCTGGCAGCCGGTGCGTCCCAGCGCACCGGATGGGCGGGTGGGGGTTGTCGACGGCCCGCTGCACCCTGGGTCGGGACGATGACGGCGTTCCGGGCGGTCCCGGCGACGGCGTCGGCGACGCATGCGACAACTGCCCGTCGCGTCGGAATCCATTCGAAGGCAACTTCCTGCAGCCGAACTGCAACGTCTACCAGGAGATCGTCGATCTCGAGCCGTACCCGTACCTCGGCGACGCGTGCGATCCGACGCCGTGCGCCGCGCTCGACGCTTGGGAGGAGCTGCCCGCGCCAGAGGTGTCCTGCCCTGGCTGCGAGCCGCCGCCGGAGCCGCCGCCCGCCCCGCACTCCTGGGTGAAGCTCGCCTACGAGCCGAACCTGCTACCGCAGTACGCGGGCGGGTACGTTGCGGCTGGCGCGCCGACGGCCTCCGTGGGGACGCGCGCGTGCCAGTGCCATCTGGGGACGATGACGCTCGACGACCCCATGGCGGTGCTCCTGTGCGACCAGACATGCCCGATCGGCACTGCGTACTACGCCAACCCAATCTGGGCGATGCCGAACATGATGCAGTCACCGAGCGCGGCGAGCCAGCCGCCCGCCGGCGCGCCCGATCCGGCCGACTTCGCGCCGAGTGCCGAGCTCGCCGGGCTCGGCGTGGTGAGTCCGGTGCCGAACGGTTTCCTGCCGTTCGGGTACGCCCCTGACGGGACCCAGACGGGCTGGGCAGACTGGGACGTGGGGACGGTCCTTCTCGCGCAGGAGCGGATCCTCTGGACGCACACCCTCGATGTGACCGCGATAGCGGCGCAGCCGTGGCAGTACACGCCCCGCTCGAACCACCATGTGGGAGGCGTCTACGGCTACGGCCTCACGCCGCCGAGCATCTACGGGTACGAGCCCATCGACTGGGTACCCTGGCTTACCTGGGACGTGTGCCCGGAGTGTCCCGTCCTGCGCGACACGCCGATCTTGATGGTGCAGCCGAGCGAAGGCACGGTCGTCGCCGCAGGCGCGGACCGGCAGATCGATCTGACGAGCCGCCTCCCGCCAGCGCTCATCGGCGAGCTCACGAACAGCGCCACGACCCGCTTCGTCGCCGTGGCGGAGCCGCGCGGCTGGCTCGATGCGACTGCCGTGCGACTCGCGGGCGTCTCGGCGACGACCGGCGCCGTGAGGTTCGCGCTCGCGCCCCGCGGCCCCATGCTGCTCTCCGTCGTCGGGGCCGGAGCTGGTGGCGGTGAGACGGACCCGCCGGGGGGCGCAGAGCCCCGGGATCTCGGTCCGAGCAGCCTCGCCGAGCCCGTCGCCACGTTGAGCGACTTCGGCGTCGTCTTGAGCGCACGCGAGCGTGGGTGGCCGGGACGGCCAGGGAGACTTCACGCGCAAGGTGCTACGCTTCGACATCCCGACCGCTCGCACCGTGGAGCTGACGCTCACCGGCGACAAGCCCGCCAAGGTGCTCGCGGCCACCTACCGCCCAGAGGATCGTGCGCTCTTCGTCATCGACGAGGTCAAGGTGAAGAAGCAGACGAAGGCGCGACTCCTGCGCATCGACCTCGCAACCCAGCACTCGACGGTCCTTGGCATGAAGAAGCGCAAGCCCAAGCTCGATCGCATCTTCCTCAGCAACGCGCCGCATGGCGAGCTCCTTCTCGCCGCGAGCGACACGAGCGGCCACTACTTCGGCGCGCGCTTGCGGCTCGAGGTAGAGGAAGACGACGAGCCGGAGCTCGAGCTCGAGCGGAGCTTCAAGGGCGACGGCAAGCTCCTCCTGGCGCCGGTGCTGACGACCCGCGGAGTGAGCCTCGCGCTCGAACTGAACGGTGAGCTCACCCAGGTGTTCCGCGCGGCCGCCGAGCTCGGCGACGGACCTCACGACTGGGGCGACTGCCTGTGAGTCGCTGGCGCTCCTGGCTCGCGGCTGCGCCCGCGGCGGCCGCTGCGGCGGCGGTGCTCTGGGGCGCCTGCTCCGGCCCCGCGGAGACGGGGCCTGCCGGCGGCAGCGGATGAGCCGCCGGGCAGGACTCCACTTCGAGCTCGGGCACCGGCGGCGTGGGCGCGGCGGGCGGTGCGGCTGCGGGCGGCGCCGGCGCAGGCTCGCAGGACTGGGGCGAGGCGCCCGTCTGGGCGGCCTTCGACACGGTCGCGGACTGCGCGCTCGAGCGGGTCGAGAACCGCACGAAGGTGCGCGCGTTCCAGTGGGAGAGCTGCGGCGTCGGCTGCCAATCGGCGGCCTTTCGCGCCGACTGGACGCTCTCTGCAGACAACTTCGTCGAGTACGGCAGGGTAGCGACCACGCCGACGGCGAACGTCGTCGCGCTCGTCGAGTGGGTCGGGAGCTGGCTCGTCGTGATGTTCACGACCCCAGATGGATGGCTCCTCGATGGGTACCGGGTGGCGTTCGCGCCAGGGCCGCCCGTGTACTGCAAGCCGCTCATCCCGAACACCAGCGGCGTGCGGTACGGTTTCGCCGTTCGCTCGGGTCCCCTCAACGCTCTGAAGACTGGCGGCGTCCTCGCGCCGCACGACGAGAGCACGCCGCCGACGTTGTTCTCCGTCGTGCCGACGCCCGCTGGCACGGGCCCTCAGAACTGGAACGCCTTCGGGCCCGATCGCTGGATCTGGCAGTACTACCCGGACAAGCTCGTGAGCGTGTCGACCGCGGATGGCAGCGGCTTCGCGACGCTCGGCCAGTACCAGGCGGCCGGCCCCATCCTGGGGATCGACGGGCCCGTGTGGACGGGTGACCACTTCCTCTTCGAGCAGGTGAACCTCGTCAACGCGAGCACCGTGCAGGGGATCCTCGCGCGCTCGGACGGCCTCGCGCCTTCCGAGACGTTTCTCGCGGCCGCCGACGGGAGCTACTACGGCCAGCCGGACTACGCGCACACGCACCTCGCGTGGTTCCACGGGACGGGCCAGACCGACGTGAACAAGTTCCAGACGGTCGAGCTCTGGTCGTCGCCGTACAGCGCGGACCCGGCCGCGCTCGCGCCGCACAAGGTGACCGACTGGCCCGTGGGCAACATGCCGACGGAGACGAACGGCGGCTACGGCTGGCTCATCACGGCCGCACCCGATCCGGCGCTCGCGTTCACGAAGCTCGCCGCCTTCGACCTCGCGACCGACGCGCGGCACGACTTCCCGCTCCCCGACGGCCGCCGGATCTTCCGCCCGATGGGCGTCACGCCCGGGCATGCGTGGGTGATGGCCACGCACCCGAACGGCGCCCCGATGGACTGGCTCGGCCGCTTCGCGCTGCCGTAGCGCCGCGCGTCGTCCGCACGCGTTTGGGGTCTCGACAGCTGCTACCATGGGGCGAGGGCCGATGACGCACGAGGAGCTTCTGCAGCGCATCTCGATCGATCCCAACGTGTGCGGTGGCAAGGCCTGCATCCGGGGGCACCGCATCTGGGTCTCGCTCGTGCTCGATTTCCTGGCCTCTGGCATGACGCCGGAGCAGATCTTGGACGAGTACCCGCAGCTCGTGGTCGACGACATCCGCGCCTGCGTCGCGTACGCATCCGAGATGACCCGGGAACGAACGGTTCATGTCGCTTGAGTCGCCCGCGGCGCCTCCGCGCGCGAAGCTCGACGAGAACCTGGGCCGGCGCGGCGCCGACCTTTTGCGCGCCGGTGGCTGGGACGTCGACACCGTGTCCGCGGAGGACCTCTGCGGAGCAGATGATCGCACCTTGGTCGAGGTGTGCCGGGCGGAGGCCCGCGTGCTCGTCTCACTCGACAAGGACTTCGCGAACACGCTTCGTTTCCCACCAAGGCGCTACGCCGGAATCGTGGTGTTGCGGTTGCCGGAACCGCTGCAACGCGAGGTGATCGAAGGCGCGCTGCGCCGGATGCTCGAGGCGTCGGCCGGCCGCAGTCTTTCTGGGCGGCTGTGGATCATCGACGCGCGACGCATCCGCGAGTTCGCGGAGCCGGACGACCCTTGAACCGCCGGGGTCGCGCCCCGCGGCCCTCGCGCCTAGCGCGACTCACGGCCCGTCGCGCAGCTCGCGCACGGCGCCCGCCACCGCGATGAGCTCGGTGGCGAGGCGCAGCTCCGTCTCCGTCTGGCGCCGCTCGACGCGGTCGAGCCGCTCGGCGAGCTCGGCGCGCGTGGCGTCGAGGCGCGAGTTGGTGGTTTCGAGGCGCGAGTTGGTGGTGTCGATGCGCTGGGTGACCTGCTTCAGCTCGTCGCGGATCTGCTTCAGGATCTCGACGCTGAGGTCGCTCATGGCAAAGGGGAGCGTAGCACCTCGCGCCGACCCTTGGCGGCCCTCGCGCGACTCAGTCGAGCCCGCGCCCGAGCCGAGCGAGCGCGGCATCGACCACGCCCGGCTCGAGGCGCAGGAGCTCGGCCGCGTGGTGCAGGACCTGCCGCTCCGGCTCGCTCGCGCCGCCCGTGACCATCGCCATCGAGGCGACCTCCTCGATGAGCTTCACGAGCTCCGTGCGCGGGGCGAGCAGCAGGGCCGCAGCGGCCGCCGCCGCGAGGGCCCGGCGGAGCGCGTCCGCGCCCGAGCGCAGCGCCTCGGCCACCTCGCCGAGCAGCTCGGCCGTGCCGATGCGCGCGAGCAGGGCGCCTTCCTCCGGATCGGTGGTGCCGTCGGAGAGCATCACGAGCGCCCCCGCGAAAGACGCGAAGCGCCGCAGCGCCTCGGGCGCGGAGGCGCGGGGGAGCACGGGGTCCATCCACGCCATGATCTGCCGCACCTCGCGCTCGAGCTCCGCGGCCGACACCTGGGCGCCCATGTGGCCGAGAAACTCGGCGAGCGGCGCGGAGCGCGCGAAGAGCTCGAGCGATTTCAGCCGCAGCGGGCTGAAGGGGTGGGTCTCGAACCAGAGCTGCGGGCTCTGCTCGGTCCCGAGGGTCGCGAGCTCGGCGTACTGCCGCGCGAGCTCGGCGCCGCCCTTCACCCAGCGCTCGGTGTGGAGGCCCGTCGTCATCTTGAGGAGCGCCGAGGCCGCGGCCTCGAAGGACCCCGCGCACGCGAGGCCCACGCGATCGGCGCTGAGCTCCGCGTAGCGCAGCCACGAGAAGAGCCGCGCGGTGAGGCGCACGTCGACCTCGGGGCTGCCCCCGCCGACCGCGTGCCCTGCGGCGTCGACGAAGCGAAAGCCGTGGAAGGTGAGCCCGCGCCGCAGGTAGCGCGCCGCCCCGCGCCACTCGGGCGCGAAGGATTTCCCGGCCGGGGCGTCGCCGCTCCGCAGCTCGTCGGTCGTCGCGCCCCAGAGCTCCACGTCGACGGCGCCCGTCGTGCGCACGCCGAGCGCGCCCCCGTTCCACGCGGGCTCGTACGTGGCGACGGCCGCCTCGACCGCCGCCTGCACGAACACCTCGGCGTAGTCCCGTCGCTCGGGGCGGAGCGCGCGGAGCAGGCTCGCGGCGTCGGCCCCGGGAACGAGGAAGCGGCGGAGCACGTCCTTGGCGTCGGCGAGGTCCATGGCTCTCGGAGCCTACTCCGCCGTCGCCCCGGCGGGCGGGCCCCGCTCGGGCGTCAACGCTCGTCGAGCACCTCGCGCACCTTGCGCGCGAGGCCTTCCGGCGTGAACGGCTTGGCGAGGAAGTGACGACCTGGCGGCAGCACGCCGTGCCGGATGACCGCGTTCTCGGTGTAGCCGGACATGAGCAGCACCTTGAGCCCGGGTCGCAGTGCGCCGAGCGCCTCGGCGAGCCCCTGGCCGCTCATGTCCGGCATGACCACGTCCGAGATGAGGAGGTCGATCCCGTGCGCGTCGTCACGCCCCATCCGCAGGGCATCGGCGGCATGCTCCGCCTCGAGCACCCGGTAGCCCCACCGGCGCAGGAGCTCGCAGAGCAGCTTGCGCACACCCGCCTCGTCCTCGGCCACGAGCACCGTCTCGCTGCCCCGCGGCAGGCCCTTCGCGCCGGGAGCGGGCGTCGCGTCGCTTTCCGGCTCGAGCACCCGCGGGAAGTAGAGCTTGAAGGTCGTGCCGACACCGGGCTCGCTGTAGACCCACACGTCCCCGCCGCACTGCTTCACGATCCCGTACACCGTCGACAGGCCGAGGCCCGTGCCCTTGCCGGTCGGCTTCGTCGTGAAGAAGGGCTCGAAGATCTGCTTCTTCGTGTCGCTGTCCATGCCGACGCCGGTGTCGGTCACGGCGAGCATGACGTAGCTACCGGGCCGCACGCCGAGGTGGGTCCGCGCGTACTCGTGCTCGAGCTCGACGTTCGCCGTCTCGATGGTGAGCCGGCCGCCCGCGGGCATGGCGTCGCGGGCGTTGAGCGCGAGGTTGACGATCACGTGATCGAGCTGCGCCGCGTCGGCGCGCAGGTTCCAGAGCTCGCGCTGCGGTACGAAGTGGAGCTCGAGATCTTCGCCGATGACCCGGCGCAGCATCTTCTCCGAGCTCACGAGCACGGTGTTGAGGTTGAGGACGCGCGGTTGCCACGCCTGGCGGCGGCTGAAGGCGAGCAGCTGCGCGGTCAGGGCCGCCGAGCGGTCGGTCGCCTTCAGCACCTCCTCGGCAAAGCCGCGCAGCGGGTCGAGGGGCGAGAGCCGGTCGAGGATCAACCGGTTGAAGCCCGCGATCACCGTCAGCATGTTGTTGAAGTCGTGCGCGACGCCTCCCGCGAGCCGGCCGACGGCCTCCATGCGCTGCGACTGCAGCACCTGCTCCTCGAGGCGCTTGCGCCCGGAGATGTCGGTGACGAACGCGAGCGCCGCACGGGCGTGGCCGACCTGCACGAAGGAGAGCGCGATCTCGACCGGGAGCTCGGTGCCATCCTTGCGGCGCCCCGTGAGGTGCAGGCCCTCGCCCATCGACCGCGCGCGCGGCGCCTCGAAGTAGCCCTCGCGCTGGCGCGCATGGCCCGCGCGCCGGGCCTCGGGCACGAGCTCCTCCACCGAGAGGCCGATGAGCTCGCCCTCGCCGTAGCCGAACATCGCGGCGCACTTGGCGTTGGCGATGACGATGCGCCCCTCCGCGTCGACCGCGAGGATCGCCTGCGATGCCGATGCGAGCAACGCCCGCGCCACCTCAGGGCTCGACCAGAACCCGTCGCCGCCCAAGGCCTCGGGCGGGCCACCGGTCCGGCTCCCCACGCCGTCCTTGGCCATGTCCGCACTCCCCGGGCGCAGTGTACCACCGGTCGGGCGCGGCGCCCGCGTCGGTCGACCGAGCGCGGCCTTCAGGGCGACTTCGTGGGCTCGTCGCGGCTCGCGTCGGGCGGCGCCAGGCCGAGGTCCGTGCGCAAGAGCTCGACCGTGAGGCCGAAGCGCTCGCGGTTGTCCCGCGACTCGGCCATGAGCGCCTCGTGGGCCGACAGCACGATCCGCATCTGCTCCTCGGCGCTGGCGTCGTCACCGGCCGGCACCATGGTCGCGGGCCGGGTCATGGGCTCGTGGCTGATGCGGACGTGGCGGCGGATGCCGAGCTCGTCGATCTGCGCGACCACCTGGGCGGTGGGCGTGACGAGGGTGACCTTGCGCCCGAAGCGATACAGGAGGCCGAGGATCGTGCTGTCGACCGACTCGCACTCGGCGAGGTCGAGGAACACGAGGGCCTCGGGGAGCGCGCAGGCCTGGGTCAAGATCGCGAGCAGCGCCGGTGCGCGCTCCCAGGAAGCGCGGCCCGCCAGGCGCACCACGCACGCCTCGGCCAACCAGCCCACCGTGAGCAGCGCGGTCGCCGGCACGTGGTGACCCGAGTCGCGTCGCGGCGCCCGGATGCGCACCTGGCCCTGCGCTGCCCGCGCGCGCTCCGCCTCTTCGGGCGGCGTCTGCAGGATGATCACGTAGGAGATGTCGTCGTCGGGTGTCTCACCGCACTGGAAGGCGCCGAGCGCCCCCTCGACGCGGTCGCCGATCTCGGCCGCCGAAGCGCCCGCGGCGTCGGCCGCCCAGCGCATGACGCCCTCGCTCGTCGCCTGCTTGCCGCCTACCCCGCGGCTGTCGGTCAGCCCGTCGGAGTAGAGCACGATGAAGTCACCGTCGGAGAGCGCGGTGCGCACCTGCCCGAAGGTCGGCTCCGCCTCGATGCCGAGCCCCGGCCCGCGGGCCGCGAGCGTCTCGATGCGCCCCGATCCGCCGCGCACCACGACGGGTTGCGGGTGTCCGGCGCTCGCGTAGACGACCTCGTGCGCGGCCGGGTCGACGACCGCGTAGCCCATCGTCACGTGGATGGGCTCGTCGAAGGGCTCGGCGATGAGCGCATGGTTGAGGTACCGGAGCGCGAGGGCGGGCTCACCGAGGACGGCGCGGTCGCCCCGCACGAGCTGCTGCGCATGGATGAGCTGGTGCAGGATGACGGTCACCATGGCCGAGCGCACACCGTGGCCCGCGACGTCGGCCACGAGCAGGGCGACCCGGCCGTCGCCGAGGGGCACGACGTCGAAGAAGTCGCCGCCGAGCTGCTCGCACGGCTGGTAGAAGCCGTAGAAGTCCATGCCGCGCACGGGCGGGAAGCCGCGCGGCAAGAGGCTCTGCTGCAGGCGCTGGGCGCGACCGAGATCGGCCTTCAGGAGCTCGTCCTGCCGCACGAGCTGCTCGTGGGCGCGGTGGAGCCTGCCGAGGTGGTCCTCGAGCCGCGCGTTCTGCTCCTGCAGGAGCTCCATCAGCGCGGCGCGCTCGCGCATGAGCCGGCCCTTGTCCGCGGCGCGCTCGAGCGCGAACGAGAACGCCTGCAGATCGGTGACGGGCTTCTCGACGTAGTCGAAGACGTTGGCCTTGATGGCGTCGACCATGTCCTCTTTGGTGGCTCGCCCGGTCAGCAGGATCGACACGAGGCTCGGCTGCATGCGGCTCGCGCGCGCCACGAGCTCGATGCCGTTCATGCCCGGCATGTTGAGGTCGGTGACGAGCACGTCGAAGGTGTCGCGCTCGAGCTTGGCGAGCGCTTCGGCGCCGCTCGACGCCGTCTCGAAGGCATCGCCCCGGTGGCGCAGGAAGGCCGCGAAGAACGACAGGACCACGGCCTCGTCGTCGACCACGAGCAGCTTCATCTGCGTCACGACGCACCACCCTTCGCTCGAAAGCTCCGTGCGCCACGTGGGCCCGCCCGTTGACCGCGGGCCGAGCCTCGAACCCATCCCGCGGCGAGCGACCGCTCGCCTCGCCCCAGCTGGCCAGGTTCGACCCCCCTAGCGTAAGGCGGGCCCGGGTCTCCGTCCACCTGGGCGCCTCTTCGGCCGCTATCCGCCGCCTGCGGGCGGTCGGCTGCGCAGGCGCGCCGCGAGCGCGGCCTCTAGCGCCTCGGGCGGAGGCTCGGGCGGCAGGGTGCCGAGGGTCGTGACGACCTGGTCGTAGCCCCGGTGGAAGGCGCGGCAGCGCCCGCAGATCGCGAGGTGCGCCCGGTAGCGCAAGCGGCGCCAGAACGGCAGCGCCCCTTCGCGGGCGTCCGTCGCGAGGCCGCAGCACGTCCGGCAGCTCATCATGGCTTCTGCGCTCGCTCCTCGGCCGCTCGTTCCTCGCCTCGTTCTGCCCGGAGCGCCTGCTCGAGGGCGGCGCGCAGGCGCGTGCGACCCCGGTGAAGGAGCACGCGTTGATTGGACTCGGAGAGCCCGAGAGCGTTACACACCTCGTCGGATGTCCAGTCCTCCACGTCGCGGAGCGTGACCACGGTGCGCTGGGCGGTCGGCAGGGTGGCGAGCGCCCGGCCGAGCCACTCGGCGGCCTGGCGCTCCACCAGGGCCTGCTCCGGGCCGACGGCGTAGGCGGGGGCCGCGCGCCAGAAGCCTCGGGCGCCGAAGGCCTCGGTCGGATCCTCGCCGGCCTCGGCCGCGGCCTCGAGCGACACCGTGCGGCCGTCGCGCGCGAGCCGCGTCTTGGCGCGGTTGACGAGGATGCGCGTGACCCAGGTGCGGAGCGAGGAGCGCGCCTCGAAGCTCGCGATGTGGTCGATGACCGCTTCCCAGGTCTCCTGGACGAGGTCCTCCGCGAGCGCGCCCGCGCCCACGTACGCCTCGGCGACGCGGCAGAGCGGGCGGTGGAGCTCCGCGCACAGAGAAGCGAGCGCGCGCTCGTCGCCGGCCGCGACGAGCGCGGCGCGCTCGCGATCGCTCGACCACCGCGCTTGCATGCCTGCGTCGTGCTCACCCGCCCGGACGGAGCGTCGCGCCCGTCCGGACGGAGGCAGCGGTAGCAGGCCCGCGGGCCGGCGGGTAGTCGCGCCGTCGCCGCGTGTCAGGGCACGTAGAACACGCCGCGCAGGTCCTCGGTGTTCGAGATGGGGCCCACGTTGCCGCCCGGGCTGCGCCACGAGGTGGCGCGGAACTGGTAGTACATGCCCGGATCGAGCGGGCCGCCGTAGGGCACGCTCACGTCGGCGCCGCTCGAGCCCGGGATGTTCGGCCCGTCGCAGGTCACCCCTCCGACGAGCGCCGTCGACAGGCACCACACGAGGTCGCCGTAGGCGTTGTAGACGACGACCGTGTAGAAGTCCTCGCTCGAGTCGTCCGCCCACTCGAGGTTCGGCGCCGTCGTGACCGGCTCGGGGTCGTCGGTGCCCGGGCCGATCACGGCGAGCGCCTCGGTGATCTTGAACGAGTCGGCGAGGGTGACGTCGGTGCCCGGGCTTGCCATGTCGACCGTGACGATCTGCGTCCCGGCGATGTTGGGGTCGGGATCGCGCACGAGGCCGTCGTTCTCGAAGGCCGCGAGCACGACGTAGCTACCGGCCGGGACGTTGTCGATCGTGAACCCGCCCGTGACGTTGGGCGGGCCCGAGAGCGGCGTGCGCAGGCCGCGCGGCACCTCGCCGCGGACGAAGGTGTCGCTGAAGGTCGACGCGACGACGAGCACGACGCTCGTCATCGAGCCGCCCGGAGCGTTGACGATCTGCACGCTGCCCGTGATGGAGCCGAGCGCGTTGCCCGACGACGAGAGGTCGACGCCGGTGAGATCGGCCCCGGCCACGGTCACGTTCTCCGGATCGAGCTGCAAGCCCGCGGCGTAGCCGCGCACGGTCTGGGCACCGTCGGGCACGTTGAAGATCTTGTAGGCGCCGGCCAGATCGCTGATGGCGCTGATGCCGACGCCGTTCGCGTCCTCCGCGATGACGAGCACGCCGGCCGACTCGTCCCCGCCGAGGACGGTGCCCGAGATGCTCGGGCGCCCCTGGTCGGCTGCGGGCAGCGCGATGAGCGCGATGTCCGTGATGGCGGTCTGGATGGTGTAGCCGTCGGCTAGCTCGGCCGCCTCGCTCGACGAGATGGGCAGGGCCGTGCGCAGGCCGCCGGGGAAGGTCTGGTAGTCCTGCGCGCTCGCGCGCAGGGTGAACTGGAAGTTGGGCACCGGTGCGCCGTTGGCGTCGCGCACGACGGGCAGATCGAGCACGTAGTTGCCCGAGGCGTCGCTCGTCGCGACGTCGGTGACCGCGGTCGCCTGGTCGTCGAGCGCGAGCACGAGCGCGCCCTCGATGGCGGCGTCGGTCGCGGAGTCGAACACCATGCCGCGCACGAGGACGGGCAGGTAGCAGGCGAAGCCTCCGGCCTGGAGCTCGGCGCAGACCAGACCGCCCGCGCAGAGCGGGGCCGCCGGGTCACACGTGCCGCCCTCGGCGATGCCGCACACGCCGTCGCCCGCGAGCGTCTCGCCGCACACCATGGCGTCGACGCACTGGTCGGGGCCGGCCGGATCGCAGGCGCCGCCGGGCGGGATCTGGCAGAGACCCGACTGGCCGCACACGTTCTCGCCCGAGCAGTAGTCCGGCCCGCCCGCGACGCACGCGCCGCCGAGCGGGATGAGGCACGTGCCCGCGGTGCAGATGGACGCGTCGAGGCAGAGATCTTCGGTCGTGGGGTCGCACGCGCCGCCGGCCGCGACGTAGCAGATGTTGTCGTCGCCGCCGGGCGCGCAGACGAGGGCGTCCGGGCAGCCGTCGTCCGGGTCGCAGGGGTCGCCGGGTGCCTCCGGGTTCGGGCCGCACGCCGCGGGCGCCACGCCCGCCACGAACGCCACCGCGATCGCCAGAAGCCCTGTCGTTCTGCGCCAATGCCTGTCCATGAGGTCCTCCGTACCGGCGCCAGCCCGGCGCGCGCCTGGTCGTGTGACGGGGTAGTGGTCGCTCGGGCACCGCGCGGCTCACTTTCCGCGCCCCGTGCGTCGAGATCCGGACGCTGGGACCTCGCGTGGCGCCGTGGCGCGCACGGTTTCGCCCGTCGGGCCGCGCACGCTCCTTCGCGCGACCGCGTCCGGCCCCTGCCGCGACGCCCTCTGCGACCGCGCACGGGGCGCTGCGCGACGGCCGCAGAGGGGCGCTCGAACCGCGAGATCGCCCGCGCGCGCGGCGGCGCCGAGCGCACGGTCGCCAATCAGCTCGCGGCGACCTTCGTGAAGCTCGGCGTCGGCTCGCGCGCCGAGCTCTGCGCGCGGTGGTACGGCACGCGTGCGGTCACCGGTTGAGGCGCGCCACACCACGGCGACCTCGGCTATCCTGGAGGCCCGAGCCCCCCGGACCCCGATGAGAGCGCCCCTCCTCGCGTCGCTGCCGCTGCTCTTCGCGGCCTGTCGCGCGCCGGACGAGGTCGCGCCCACGCCGCCCGCCGAGCTCGCGCTCGTGCCGCTGCCCGTGTCGGTGACGACGCGCCCGGGCGCCTTCGCGCTCGGTGCGGCCACGCGCATCGCCGTCGCGCCGGGCGCCGAAGGGGTGGGGGAGCGGCTCGCCGAGGTGCTCCGACCCTCGACCGGACTCGCGCTACCGGTCGTCACCGCGGCCGGCGCGGCGACCGACGTCGCGCTCCGCCTCGATGCGGCCGAGCTCGCGGCGCTCGGCCCGGAGGGCTACCTGCTCGAGGTGGGCGAGGCCGGCGTCGCCGTGACCGCGCCCACGCCGGCCGGTCTCTTCTACGGCTGCCAGACGCTGCGCCAGATGTTGCCTGCCGAGGTGGAGCGCCGCGCGCTCGTGTCGGGCGTCGCCTGGACCGTGCCCTACGCGAGCCTCCGCGACACGCCGCGCTTCGCCTGGCGCGGCGCCATGCTCGACGTGGCGCGGCACTTCTTCGGCGTCGCCAACGTCGAGCGCTTCGTCGACCTGGCGAGCTACCACAAGCTCAACCGCCTGCACCTGCACCTCACCGACGATCAGGGCTGGCGCGTGCAGATCGACGCCTGGCCCGCGCTCGCCACGGTGGGCGGCGCGACCGAGGTGGGCGACGGGCCGGGCGGCTACTACACGAAGGCGGACGTGGCGGAGCTCGTGGCTTACGCCGAGGCGCGCTTCGTCACGCTCGTGCCCGAGATCGATCTGCCCGGCCACGTGAACGCGGCGCTGTCGGCCTACGGCGAGCTCAACCCCGACGGCCAGCCGGCCGCGCCGTACACGGGCACGGACGTCGGCTGGAGCTCGCTCTGGCTCGACGGTCCCGCGACGGCGGGGTTCGTGGCGGACGTGCTTGCCGAGGTCGCGGCCGCGTTCCCCGGCCCGTTCCTGCACATCGGCGGCGACGAGGCCGAGGCGACGCCCGCCGCCGCCTACGCCGCGTTCGTGGCGTCGCTCGGCCCCGAGGTGGCGGCGCTCGGCAAGACGCTCGTCGGCTGGGAGGAGGTCGGCGCGGCGGAGCTCGCGCCGCCGTTCCTCGCGCAGTTCTGGCTGTCGGACGCGAAGATCGCGGCGGCGCGCGACCGCGGCGCCGGCGTCATCGCGTCCCCGGCTCCCTACGCCTACCTCGACATGAAGTACGACGCGGCGACGCCCATCGGGCAGAGCTACCTCGGCTTCACGAGCGTGCAGAAGGCCTACGAGTGGGACCCGGTGCTCGGCGGTCTCGGCGCCGAGGACGTCGTCGGGCTCGAGGCGCCGCTCTGGACCGAGACCGTCGCGAGCCTGGCGGACGTCGAGCTGCTCGCCTACCCGCGGCTCGCGCGTCACGGCGAAATCGCGTGGTCGCCGCGCGAGGGCCGCGACTGGGAGACCTATCGCGTGCGGCTCGCGCGCCACGGCGCGCGCCTCGACGCGCTCGAGGTCGGCTACCACCGCTCGGCCGAGATCGACTGGCCCTGACGGCGCGCCTTCTGCCGGCGCGGCGCGGGGCGTATGCTCGACCCATGGGCTACTCGCACGAAACCGGACTCGGCTACTTGGCGTTGGGGACGCTCTTCGTCGCGCTCGGTTGCAGCGCCTCGAACAAGAGCAACTTCGAGGGTGGTGGTGCGGGGGCGGGCATCGGCACGGGCGGAGCCGGCGGGCTCATCTTCACCGGCAACGGGGGCGCCGGTGGCGACGTGCTCATCGGCGACCCGAAGACCTGCGAGCAGGCGGCCCAGGCCAAGACGTACATCGGCTGCGACTTCTGGCCGACCGTCGTCCCGAACCAGGTCTGGTCGATCTTCGACTTCGCCGTCGTCGTGGCGAACGCCGGCGACGACGTGGCGAGCGTGACGATCGAGCGCAACGGCGGCACGGTCGCCTCGGGTCAGGTGCAGCCCGACAGCCTCGCCACCTTCTACCTGCCCTGGGTGGCGGCGCTGAAGGGACCCGACTTCGACATGTACACGTCCGTCGCGCCCTTCACGGCGAGCGCGCTCGTGACCGGTGGTGCCTACCACCTCACCTCGAGCATCCCCGTCACCGTGTACCAGTTCAATGCGCTCGAGTACGGCCCACAGGGCGGGCCGCCGAACAAGGACTGGTCGAGCTGCCCCGGCTACCTCTCCGGCGTCGGCTGCAACTCGTACAGCAACGATGCCTCGCTCCTCTTGCCGAGCACGGCCATGACCGGCAACTTCCGCGTGACGGGCATCCCCGGCTGGCCGCTCGCCGGGCTCGGCGCCTACTTCGCGGTCACCGGGCTCACCGACGGGACCGGCGTCACGGTGCACATGCCCGCGACCGGCTCGGTCGTGAGCGGGGCGGGCATCGCCGCCATCGGCGCCGGGCAGAACGGCAGCTTCACGCTCGACCGCGGCGACGTGGCCGTGCTGCTCGGCGACCCGTCGGGCGACCAGTCGGGCGCCCAGGTGTACGCGTCGCAGCCGGTGCAGGTGCTGCACGGCCACCCGTGCCGCTTCGTGCCGGACGACTACCAGGCCTGCGATCACCTCGAGGAGTCGGTGCTGCCCGCCGAGACGCTCGGCAAGCACTACCTCGTCACCCGCCCCACGGGCCCGAGCGGCGGGCCGGTCACCCACGTCGTGCGCCTGTACGGCAACTTCGACGGCACCGTGCTCAGCTACCCGCAGGGCGCGCCGCCCGGTGCGCCGCCCGCGCTCGCCGCGGGCCAGGTCGTCGACCTCGGCATGGTCGACATGGACTTCGAGGTGACCTCGGACCAGGCGTTCGCGGTGTCGAGCTTCCTCGTCGCGGGCGAGGTCATCGGCGCGGGCGATCCGGCCCAGAGCGCCGCCGTGGCGGTCGAGCAGTTCCGCTCGAAGTACGTGTTCCTCGCGCCCTACGACTACGACCAGAACTTCGCCCAGATCGTCATGCCGAACGGGGCGGGCGTCGTCCTCGACGGCGTCTCGGTGGGCGGTGCCGTGGCCATCGGCGGCAGCGGCTACAGCGTGGCGCACGTGCTGCTCGGGCCGGGCGTCAACGGCGCCCACGTGCTCCAGTCGAACTCGGCCATCGGCCTGCAGGTCACGGGCTACGGCAGCTACACGAGCTACTACTACCCGGGCGGGCTCGATCTGCGGGCCATCGCGCCGCCGCCCCCGCCGCCGCAGTAGTAGGGGCGCGCTCGGGTCGCGAGGCGCCGTCGCCCGGGCCCGCTCCGTCTGCGTCCGTCTCCCGATCCCGCGCCGCGCAAGGCGCCGGCGCCGCGCAGGAGGTAGTCATGCACTTCGACAAGCTCACCGTGAACCCGCGGGCGACGGCCGTGAACCGCCGGGTCGAGCAGCTGGCCAACGCGGCCGTGCGGGCCTGGGACGCCGCGAAGGCGAAGGTCGGGCTCACGGGCCGTCGCGCCGACTACGACGACCACGCCTACGAGTTCGTGGGCGGTGCCAGGGATGCGCTCCGCAAGAAGCACTACGACAAGAGCTTGCGCCTCTTGTGGAAGGCCGAGGAGCACGCGTCCTGGTCGAGCTTTCGCGACGCGACCGCGGGCGAGCGCGCGCTGCTCGGCATCGCCGAGCGCGGCATGAACGACGCCGAGAAGGCCGCGCGCGCGCGCATCTCGAGCGCCGAGTTCCGCGCGCTGCTCGACCGCGAGTACACCCCGGCCGAGAAGTCCGCGATCGTGTCGATCCTGTCGGCGATCGGCCACGGCGAGGCCTACGCCTGGCTCGTCTCGGCCTCGATGATGTTCGAGGTAGAGAGCACCGGGGCGCGCGCGGCCGTGACCATGCAGGTGCTCGAGGAGGCCAAGCACTTCGTCGTCCTGCGCGAGCTCATCCAGGCCTTCGGCGTGCCCATCCCGCGGCAGAGCGCGTGGGAGTACCTGCTGCTCGAGGGCTGCCTGAAGGCGCGCGGCCTCGATCGCTTTTTCGGCATGAACGTGCTCGTCGAGACGATCGCGCTCAGCATCTTCGGGCTCTTGTCGGACAAGCCCGGTCTCGAGGTGCTGCGCATGTTCCACCTCGACGAGTCGCGCCACACGGCCCTGCCCGACAACTACTTCAAGGAGTTCCCGCTCTCGAAGTGGCAGCGGCACAGTCCGCGCCGCCGCCTCGCGCGCCTCGCCATGGCTCTGCCCGCGGTGCCGCTCGTGCTCTACCTCGAGCCCGAGCTCGCCGAGCTCGGCACGGACGTGTTCGAGTTCGCGGGCTCCGTGTTGCGCAAGGCCGTGCACCTGGCCGAGCGCGCGGGCTTCCTCCTGCCGCTGCCGGGCCCGCAGCTGCTCGCCGTGTTCAACCGCATCTTCAACGCCTACTGCCGGCTGACGCGCGAGGGACACGCGTTCCGCGACTACATGGCCGCGGACACGACGCACGGCGCGGCCGAGGCGGCGGTCGAGCGCGAGATCTTCGGCGGTGGCTCGGCCGAGACGACACCGCAGGCGGCCTGAGCCGCCGAGGTTCAGTCCATCCCGAGCTGCCCGCAGAGCGCGAGCGCGTCGAAGTAGCTCCGCACCTCGGCGACCCGGCCGTCGCGGAAGCGCACGATCTCGCAGCCGCGCAGCGCCACGCGGCTGCCCGTGGGCGCGAACGCCGTCACGCCGTTGACGAGCGGGCCCGTGTGCGTCCCGGTGAAGCGGAGCTCGGCGACCACGGTGTCCTCGCCCTCGACGCAGCCGGCGACCTCCCACACGAGGTCGGGGAACGCGAGCCGCATGGCGGCATGGAGCTCGAGGATGGCCTCGCGGTCGAGGACGACGTCGCTCGGCGTCACGAGGCGCGCCTCGGGGTGGTAGACGTCGAGGAGCGCGTCGCTGCGGCCCTCGTTCAGGAGCGCGACCGCACGAAGGACGCGGGCCGTGAGCCCGCCCGGCCCGGACCTCGCGCGCTCGCGGCGCGCGGCCGTGTCCGCCGGCGTGCCCTTGTCCGCCAAGCCCCAGGACCCCTCTTGCGATCGTTCCATGTCCGTCATGCCCGGTAGAGACTCGGGCGGCGGGATGTGAACTTTCGTCGGCGGCACGTGCGCCGAGGCGCGTGCTAGGGTCCGGGGGTGTCCGCTGCCGTAGCGCTGCTCCCGCCCACGTGCGCCGACCTCGAGGATCCGGCGGCGCGCCCCTATTTCCTGTGGTGGACGGACACGACGGTGGGCGAGCTGCGGTCGCTGCTCACCTCCCCCGACGTCGAGACGCGCGCCTATTGGATGGGCGCGCTGCTGCGCGAGGCGAACACCCGCGACGTCTGGTCGTTCGTGCGGCCGCAACAGATCCGCGAGCTGTGGCCGTCGCTCCTTCGCCACCTCGGTCGCTCGCGCGCGATGTGGGCCTACCTGCTGCACCTGGAGGCGTCCGACTGGCCACCGGCGGAGGCGCGGCGTGCGTAGCTCGTTCGACCGGCGCGTGGTGCCCGAGCCGGTGATTCAGCTCGTGCGAGCGTGCCAGCGCCGCGCTCCAGCCCACTTCGCCGGCGGCGCTGCCTTGAGCGGCGCGCACCTCGCGCACCGACTGTCGGGTGACGTCGACCTCTTCTGCCATCGCGCCGAGGACGTGCGCACCCTCGTGCGTGCCCTGCCCGAGCTCGCGGCGGAGCTCGGACTGCGCATCGACCTCGTGCGCGACGCGGCCACGTTCGTTCGTGCGCGCGTGCGCTTCGACGCGGGCGAGCTCGAGCTCGACCTCGTGCACGAACCGCTCGCCGACCTCGAGTCGCCGCCTCCCCCGCTCGAGGGCGTAGTGGTCGAATCGCTGGCGGATCTGCGCGCAGCCAAGCTGACGTGCGTGCTCTCGCGCTCCGAGCCTCGCGACCTCGTGGACCTCTTGTTCCTCGACCGCGCCGGCTTCCCACCCGAGCGGGATCTCGCCCTCGCGCTCCGGAAGGACGGTGGCATCGACCCCGGCGTCCTCGCCTGGCTGCTCAAGCAGTTCCCGGTGCGCCCGTTGCCCCTGATGCTCGAGCCGCTGACGGAGGCGGAGCTGCTCGCGTTCCGCGACGCGCTGCAGGAGCGGTTTCGCGCGCTCAGCGTTCCCGACGACACCTGAAGCGACGGCGCGAGCACGGGTGCCTTCGTCCGGGACCGCGACGTCGGCGGACGCCGGCGACTGTCCGCGATGCCCGGTAGAGACGCGGGCGGCGGGATGTGAACGTCAGGGCGGAACCGGCACCTGGTAGGAGCCCGACACGTCGATGTTCGGGCCGGGCGGGCTCGTCGGCTCGAGCTTCAGCGAGATGCCGCCCACGAAGTCGTTGCCGACCCGCCGGATCGAAAAGAAGCCGCTCGTCGGCGCGAGCGGCGTCTCGATGAGCGCGAAGCCGTGCAGCGTGTGGAGCCAGGTCGTGGGCTCGAGCGGCGGCGCGTCGGCCGGGTACTGGTACACGTCGAGCGCGGCGTCGGGCTCGATGCTCGGGTCGAGCAGCATGAGGCGCATCTGCCCGACGACGTCCTCGGCCTCGTCCGCCGCGCCCGGATCGTCGTAGAGCCAGGTGAAGTCGAACACGTAGCGGTCGATGCCGCCGATGTAGCGGCTCGCTGCGACCTGCATCGTCACGTGGACGAGCGGGTGATCCAGGCCGGAGTTGGCAAAGCGGAGCGGGGGGCACTCGTAGGGGTCGCCGCAGCCGCCCGCGCCGCCCGTGCCGCCCGTGCCGCCCG
>JACRDA010000100.1 GCA_016212965.1 Myxococcales bacterium | reverse complement strand
GTGCCCGCCTCCTCGAGGCAGCTCAACCGCGCGCGGTCCCGGTCGGCGCCGAACCGAAGGGTGAGGTGGCGCGAGACGTGCAGGGCGACGTTCGACGGCGCGAGCGCCCCGAGGACGTCGTCGCGCGGCGCGGCCGGCTGCCAGAAGGCGTACGCGCTCGCGAGCACCTTCAAGGTCGGGCGCGGCGAGCGGTACCCGGGACGACGGCGCATGCGCTCGAGCTCCTGCTCCATGCGCCGCACGAGCGCGGGCGCTCGCGGCCGGAAGCCGAGCTTCTGGTAGAACCAGAAGGCACCGGAGCGCAGGCCCTCGTCGTTGCCGTGGCCGAGCTGGTACGGGTCGATGGCGAAGGCGTCCGAGCCGAAGAGGCCGTGGATCGCGGCGAGGAGGCGGCCGAACATCCACGCGGTCTCGCCGCCGCGGAAGGTCTGGAACACGTTGTAGGCCACCTCCGACGAGCCGAAGAGCGCGCTGCAGAGGGCATAGCCGACCGCCACGCCGTTCTTCAGCATGAGGAAGGCGTACACGGCCTCGAGGAGCGAGCGCCGCTCGGGCAAGACGCCCATGCAGGCGAGCTGGAACCCGTGGCCCGCGTCCACGAGCCGCACGTCGTCGGGATGGGCGTACTCGAACACCTCGAGATCGCGCGCGCGGGTCACCATCGTGTCGCGCGCGAGCTCGATGAAAGGCTCGGCCTCCCGGGCCGAGAGGCCGCGGACCGACACGGGCGGGCGGCCGAGCTCCTCCCGGAGCGCGGGGCGCGCGCGAGACAGGGGCTCGGTCTGGAACACGACCGGCAGCGGGGCGAGCTTCTCGCGGGTCCGCGCCGGCGTGCCCGGTCCAGGCCGGAGCCGCAGGGGCGGATCGAGGTCCTCGTAGAACGCGCTCCGCGTCATCTCGTCCGCCGGCAGGGCGTCCCAGGCGCGCAGCAGGAACGCCGCGTCGCCCTCGCCCGTCGCGAAGCGCCGCAGCCAGGCGCGCGCGCCCGTCCTCGGGTCGTCGAACGCGGCGCGCTCCGCGTAGAGCGTGAGGAGCGGGAACAGGCGCCCGAGCCGGCCCGCGCCGTCGAAGCTCGACCAGTCGATCGACAGCTCGCGCGGGAAGCGGCGCGCGAGGCGCCGAGCCTGCGGGGCGAAGAAGCGGAAATGGATCGCGGTGCCCGCGATGCCGGTGTCCGCGAGGGCCGGCGCTCGGCGCCGCAGATCCCGGCGAGCCTCGAAGGCCGCGAGCCTCTCCTCCACGGCGGCGAGGAGCGCGGCGTCGTCGGGGTAGGCGCGTAGAAAGCAGAGGATCTCGTGCAGTCGCTCGACCTCGGGCGCCGTGCGGAGGGACGCCGACGCGAGCGCCGCGAGCCGCGCGAGCTTCGGGCCGCTCGAGCCCGGCCCGTACGCCGCGTAGCGGCGCCCGAGATCGCTGAGGTGGCGTTCTGCCGCGGTGGACATGGCTGGGTTCTACCTCTACCCGGAGCGCGCGCGACCGCCCGACCGTGAAATTGCCGGTCGTCATGTGCGATATTGACATTCATCATCGATCAGCCGACGATGGTGTGGTGCGCATGAGCTCCTTCTTCGGCGTCTCCTCGGTCACGCTTCTGGTCGTCGTCGGCGCCGGCTCGGCCTGCAGCAAGGACGACGGCGGCTCGACCCAGACCACCACCTCGAGCACCACCACCTCGAGCACCACCACCTCGAGCACCACCACCTCGAGCACCACCACGAGCTCGACGGCCGCAGGTGGCGGGGGCACCGGCGGGGACGTCTCGACCGCCGGCGCCGGCGGCACGGGAGGCGGCGGCGCGACGAGCAGCGGCGGCTCCGGCGGCACGGGCGGCTGCGGTGGTGCGACGCCGGTCGAGTACACGCTCAAGAACTACCTCGCCTGGTGCTCGGTCTCGGTCGAGGGCGGCGCGCCGTCGGCCGCCTCGCAGCAGGTCGTGTGCCTCCCCGAGGGCACGAAGGTGGATCTGGTCGCCACGCCGGTCGGTGGCTTCATGCTCGGCCCCGACATGTGGCACCACACCGACTACGACCAGGGCTCGGGAGAGCCGGGCGTGGTCGCCAATGGCACGAGCTCGACGACGGACAATGCGACCGGGGCCACGACGTGCGCCTGGGTCTGCTGCCCGTTCAGCCCCAACGGCAACGGCTGCAACGTGCCCGATCAGTGTCCGTGACGCCGCGCTAGCCGCACGCGCGCGGGACGCCCGACCGCACGGCCATGGCCCGAAGCACGTCCCTCGCGGCGCTCGCTCTGGCGTGCCTCGCGCTCGGCTGCGGCTCCGAGCCGAGGCCGGGCGCGCGCTCCGACGGGGGTGGCGCGGTCGCCGTGGCACCGAGCACGAGCTCGAGCGCTGCTCGACGGCAGGCGCGACGCCGCCGGAATCTACATGCACGACCCGGCGCACCTCCCGGACGACGGGCAGGCGGGCCCGAAGATCGGCAAGGACAGGGACCACCCGGAGAAGGCGCGCGGCACGGTCTACGCGCCGTTCGTGGTCGAGCGCTGGACGCGCCTCGAGGGCGACACGCTCCGGATCTACTTCACGCTGTCGCTCTGGAACCCCTACGTGGTGCTGCTCATGCGTGCCGACCTCGCGCTCGACTGAGCTCGATTCGGGGCCGTGCCCTTGTGCCCGCCTTTCGCCGTGCGCATGGTGGCGCGCATGACGAACGCCGCCACCCACCCGCCGCGCATCGCGGAGCACGAGGTGCTGCCGCTCCTCGTCGCGCGCTGGTCGCCGCGCGCCATGAGCGGCGAGCCGCTCGCGCCCGAGGAGCTGGTGCGCCTGTTCGAGGCCGCGCGCTGGGCTCCGTCGGGCGGCAACGTGCAGCCGTGGCGCTTCGTCTACGCCGAGACCGGCACGCCCGAGATGGCGGCCTTCCTCGATCTACTCGAGCCCGGCAACCGCGTCTGGTGCGTGCGCGCCGCCGCCCTCCTCGTGGTGGTGAGCCAGACGACCCTCGCGGACGGCCGCCCGCACCCCACGCATGCCTTCGACGCCGGTGCGGCGTGGATGAGCCTCGCCCTGCAAGGCTCCAGCATGGGCCTCGTGGTGCACGCCATGGGCGGCTTCGACCGCGCGCGCGCACCCGCGGTCGCCGGCCTGCCGGAAGGCTGGGCCGTGCAGTGCATGGTCGCGGTCGGACGGCCCGGCCGGGTCGAGGACCTGCCCGAGCGGCTGCAGGCGCGCGAGTGGGCGAGCGCGCGCAAGCCCGTCGCCGAGATCGCCTTCCGGGGCCGCTTCGGCGGCGGACCCGCGGGCGCAGCGCGCTAGAGCCAGTCGCCGCGGTCGGCCCGGCGCGCCCAGCGCGCGAAGTCGGCGAGGCCGTCCGCGAGCGCGACCCGGGGCACGAAGCCGAGCTCGCGGCGCGCGGCGTCGTTGGCGCCGACCGAGCTCACGACCTCGCCGGGGTGCGGCAGGCCCCGCTGGAGGCGCACGCGCTTGCCGAGGGCGACGCCGACCGCCGCGGCGAGCTCGCTCGTGCGCACGCCGGTGCCGCTCGACACGTTGTACACCGACACGCCCCGCGCGGTCGGCGGCCGCTCGACGGCCGCGAGCGTCGCGTCGACGACGTCGTCCACGTGCACGAGGTCGCGCAGCGCGCTGCCCTCGCCGAAGAGCTCGAGCGGCCGGCCGCGCAGCGCCGCGCGGCAGAAGGCGTGGACGGCCTGGGTCGGCGGCTGCCGCGGACCGTACACGGTGTAGTAGCGCAGGATGGTGCAGGTGAGACCGAAGGAGCGGTTCATCGAGCGGAGCAGCAGCTCCGCACCGCGCTTGCTCGCGCCGAAGGGACTCGCGGGCGCGTCCACGCGATCGGTCTCGCGATGCGGCAGCGCCGGGTTGTCGCCGTACACGGCGCCGCTCGAGGCGAACACGAGCCGCGGCATGCCGTAGCGCGCCACGGCGTAGGCGAGCTGCGCCGTGCCCTCGACGTTGACGCGCTCGAAGCGCCACGGCTCGTGGATGCTGGCGCGCACGCTGGGCAGGGCGGCCAGGTGCACCACGGCGTCGAAGGGCCCGTGGGCGAACACGCGCTCGAGCGTGCGCTGCGACAGCACGTCGCCCGTGACGATCACGGCGCGCTCGCGCAGGCAGCGCAGGTTCGCGTCCTTGAAGCGCGGGTCGTAGTGGAGATCGAAATTGTCGAGGCCGACGACGTCGTCGCCCCGCGCGACGAGCCGCTCTGCGAGGTGCGAGCCGATGAAGCCCGCGATGCCCGTGACGAGAACCCGCATCTTCCGTGGCTCGCTTAGCACGCGGCCGCGGCCACGCGAAGCACCGCGCGTGCTAGACGGCCTGCATGGACCCCATCCAGCGCTTCACGTTCACCTGGAACCGCGAGGAGCTCGAGCGGCAGAAGATCAACGAGGCGGCGAGCGAGATCAACTCGCTCGCCGACAGCGCCGCCCACCTCGGCGGGCAGATCCGGCGCCTGCTCGCGGTCGATCAGGCGCAGAGCACGCGCATCGCCAAGCTCGAGGCGGTCGTGTGGGCGCTCATCGAGACCCTCGCCGCGTCGGGCGCCGTCCCGACCGCCGAGCTGAACGAGCGCATCTCGGGCGCGCTCGCGCCCTTCGCGCCGCCCGAGCCCCCGGTGCCCGAGGGACCGGGCGGCTACCGCGACGCGCCGCGAGCGGCACCCGGGGCGCCCGTGCCGACCCCGCCGAGAAAGCCACCGCCCGTCGTGGACGTCGCGTGCGTCGCCTGCGGGCGCCAGGTGCCCTCGAGCGAGACCTTGATCACGGCCGACGGCGCCCTGTGCGAGGCGTGCCACACCGAGCGCGTGCTCGCGGGCCCGGGCTGACGCTGCCCCCGGCTGCCGCCGCGCTTGAAGGGTGCGCCGCGAAGGAGTAGATTTGGCGTAACTCAGACGTGAGTTACGAAGGCGGTGCGACGATGGCAGCGGTAAGGACGGGCGTACGGGTGCTCGGGACGATGACGGTGCTCGCGCTCGCAGCGACGGCGACCGCGCTCACGCAGCCGAACGGCGATCCGGTGCCGACCCAACCCGGCTGCAACGGCGGGCTACCGACGGGGCTCGCAGCCACCTTCGCGTGCGTCTGCACGCAGCCCGGCATCTGCAACATCGGCGTGCCCTGCCCCTCGCCGGGCAGCTGCGACGACGGTCAGAACGGCACCTGCGAGACGACGCTCTGGCACACCTTCAACGACAACACCTGCATCCCTTCGAACCTGAGCGGCCTCGATCCCTACGCCGAGGCGGCCGTCCTGCCCGAGACCTTCCACCCGACCTGCCCGCAGACCTTCTCGCTCGTCACGCGCGGCACGGCGCTCTTCAAGAACGCCTTCGGTTGGTACAACGTGACGGGCAGCGCACCGCAGCCGTCGGATCTGCACGTCATGCTCGACTGCAACTCGACCCCGGGCGCGACGGCCGTGCTCGATCTCCAGGCCGAGCCCGCCTACCAGGGCGGCGAGATCGGCTTCTTCCTCGTCACGCCCGAGTCGCACGGCTCGCCCGGGAGCTGCGCCGCCGGCAACTGCTGTGCGTCCGTCGCGCGCCTCGGACAGGGCGAGGGCTACGCGTACTACTCGGAGCGCAGCTACAACCCCGACGCGCAGGGCGCCGACTCGCTCATCCACTTGCTCACCTACCAGTCGCACCTCGCGAGCGACAAGTTCTACTTCGCCTGGGAGGACATCTTCGGGGCGAGCAACAACGACTTCACCGACGTCGTGACGGCCGTGACGGGCCTCAAGTGCTCGGGCGGCGGCCAGCCGTGCGACACCGGCGCGCTCGGCATCTGCGGGCGCGGGCTCACCGTGTGCCACCAGGGACAGCTCGCGTGCGAGGCGGTGTTCGCGGCCGGCGCCGAGGGCTGCAACGGCGTCGACGACGATTGCGACGGCGACGTCGACGACGCGGCGAGCTGCCCGAGCCCGGACGACGTCTGCTACCAGGGCAGCTGCGTGCACTCCTGCACCTCGGGCGAGTTCCCCTGCCCGCCCGACAAGACCTGCGACACGACGACGGGCTACTGCCTCGAGGCGAGCTGCATCGGACAGGCCTGCGCCGGGGGCACGATCTGCCGCGACGGCGCCTGCGTCGCGCCCTGCTCGGGCGTCGTGTGCCCGCACGGCCAGGAGTGCGTGGCCGACCGGTGTCTCGACCTCTGCGCCAGCGTGACGTGCGGCGCGGGCGAGACCTGCGTCGACGGGAAATGCGTGGGCGGGTGCAACCAGTGCAACGGCATCACCTGCACCGCGCCGCTCGGCTGCGACACGACGACGGGCGCGTGCCGCGACCTCTCCTGCGCGACCCCCTGCCCCGCCGGCACCTACTGCCACGCCGGCACCTGCGAGGACGCCTGCGCGGGGGCGCTGTGCCCCGGCGGCGAGACGTGCGTGGACGGGGCCTGCGCGGGCAGCGGTGCGGGCGGGGCAGGCGGCTCGAATCTCCCCGGTCCGGGCGGCCAGGGCGGCTCGGCGGGGGCGTCGGCTCCTTCCGACCCCAACGCCGTCGACACGAGCTCGGACGGCGGCTGCAGCTGCCGGGCGGGGAGCAAATCGCGCGGCGCCTCGCTCGCGTTCCTCAGCCTCGGGCTCGCCGGCGTGTTCGGCGCGCGCCGACGGCGCCGGCCGAGCTAGCAGCCTGTCGGAGCCAAGACGGGCCGGTCGAGCCCGAGCCTGAGCCCGAGCCCGAGCCCGAGCCCGTGTTTCGTGTCCGTGTGCAATCGGAGCGAGGTCAGCGCGCAGCCATCGAGTCGGACCGTCCCCGTCACCGGCCGGCGCGCGCGGGGCGCCGCTTCGGCGGCGCGTGCTCGACGCCGAGCTCGGGCGCCGGCCCGGCGCCGAGCAGGCTGTCGAGCCTGCCCACGCGGTCGCCGAGGATGCGGGCCATGACGGTGCTCACGTCGCGCCCGAAGCGCTGCGCGAGCAGGGTCATGTCGAGCGCCACCTGCCCGACGGCGAACTCGGCGATCGCCGCCGTCTCGCTGAGGACGGCCAGATCGCTCGCGCGCCGCTCGGTCGCGCCGATGAGCGTGCGCTGGTCGTCGGCCACGACGACCAGCCGGTGCTCCCAGACCCCCTCCATGCGCGCCTCGGGCAGGGCGTAGCTGAAGTGGATGCCCGCGAGCGTCGGCGGCAGAAGGGCGTGCGAGAAGAGGACCACGTACACCCCGCGGCGATGCGCGGCGGCGAGCTCGGTCTCGAGCACGGCGAGCCCGCGGGGCCAGCCGCTCACGACGAGCAGCCGCTCGGCGCTCGACACGATGCGCTTCGCCTCCTCGAGCACCCGCTCGTGCCCCTTCACGCTGAAGGCGTCGGCCGCGTGCTGCACCACCTCGAGGTGGGTGATGGCGTCCTCGAGCCGGTGGCGCGACGCATCGAAGCGCTGGCGCAGGAGCTCGACCAGGGCGTCGGGCGGCGTCGGCGCGAAGCGCTCGGGGTTGCCGGCGAGCGCGCGGGCGGCGCCCTCCTCCACGAGCCGGCGGAGCACGCCGTATACCGCCGAGCGCGGCACGCCGGAGCGCTGGCTCACCTCGTAGCCGGTCGTCGGCCCGCTCTGCAGGAGTGCGGCGTACGCCCGGCCCTCGTTGAGGTTGAAGCCCATCCCCACGAGGGCATCGACGACCTCGGGCTTGCTCATGCGCGCTCTCGTGCACCGGATCGGCGAGCGGCGAAAGCCCCGCGTCGGTGGTCGTTTTGGTCGCTTTGGACGAGTAAGGGCATTGACCGCCCCGCGGCCGCGCCCCATGTTGCCCTCCGGACGGAGGTCCCATGCGCGTCTTCGTGAGCGGAGCCACCGGGATGATCGGGCGCGCCCTCGTGCTGCGGCTCGGGCGCGAGGGGCCCGCCGTGGACGCGGGGGTGCGCGCCCGCGCGCGCGCGCATAAGCGGCTCGGGGGCGCGGTGGAGCTCGTCGAGCTCGGCGCCCCGGACGCCGAGCTCGCGACCGCGCTCGGTCGCGCCGACGCGGTCGTGAGTCTCGCGGGCGAGCCCGTCGCCGACCGGCGCTGGACCGAGGCGCGCAAGCGCGCCCTCCACGCGAGCCGCGTCGAGCCGACGGAGCGGCTCGTCGCGGCCATGGCGTCGCTCGAGCGCCGACCGCGCGTGCTCGTGTCCGCCAGCGCCGTCGGCATCTACGGCGACCGCGGCGACGAGGAGCTCGGCGAAGAGAGCCCGGCAGGCGACGACTTCCTCGCGGGGCTGTGTCGCGCCTGGGAGGCGGCGGCCGGCGCGGCCGAGCCGCTCGGCGTCCGGGTCGTCGCGCTGCGCATCGGGGTCGTCCTCGCGCGCGACGGCGGCGCGCTCGGCAAGATGCTGCCGCTGTTCCGCGCCGGGCTCGGCGGCCCGCTCGGCTCCGGGCGGCAGTACCTGCCGTGGATCCACCTCGACGACGTGGTCGAGGTGGCCGTGCGCGCGCTCTCGGACGAGCGCTACCGCGGCCCCGTCCACGTCACCGCTCCCGAGCCCGTCACGAGCCGCGACTTCGCGCGCGCGCTCGGCCAGGCAGTCGGGCGCCGCGCCTGGCTCCCCGTGCCGGCCTTCGCGCTCCGGGTGGCGATGGGGCGCGCCGCGGACATGGTGCTCGGGGGCCAGCGCGCCCGTCCGCAGGCGCTCGCGCGGCTCGGCTACCACTGGCTCCACCCCGAGCTCGGCGCCGCGCTCGCCGACGCCGTCGACGACGCGAAGGCCTAGCCACTCGGCGCCGCTCCCGGCGTCCGCCCGCAGCCGGCGAACCCGCGCGCCCGGGCGGTGGCGTTGACGGCACGGCCCTCCGGGTGAAAGCATGCAGCGGTGAAGCGCGCGCTCGGCATCGCCGTCCTCGGGCTCTTCGCCGGCACCGCCGGCTGCGGCGAGCCCACGGGCCCGTCGAGCGCGGGCGGCCCGGCGAAGCGCTCGGTCCCGACCTACGCACCGTCGCCCGAGCTCGAGCTCGAGTCGTCGACGCCCGTCGAGGTCCTGTGGGACGGCGCGGACGGTCGCCCCGTGCGGATCGTCGGCGAGTTCGCGCGTGGCGAGCGCGAGCCCGAGCGCGCGGCGCGCGGCTTTCTCGCGCGCCACGCCGGCCTGCTGCGCCTGCGCGCCGACGGGGCCGACCTCGAGCTCGCCACCAGCCGCACGGGCCTCGCGGGCACCTACCTGCGCTTCGCGCAGCTCACCGCGACGGGCCGGAGCGGCGCCGGCGCGCTGCCGGTGTTCGACGCCGAGGTGGTCGTGCTCGTCGCCGCGAGCGGCCATGGGCTCGCCGTACGCGCCGTGACGCTGGCCCAGCGACCCGGGCTCGCGCTCGCCGAGCCGCTCGCGGACGTCGGGCCCGAGGCCGCGCTCGCGGTGGCGCGCGCCGCCGTCGGCGCCCCCGAGGACGAGACGCCGCCCGAGGTGGTGCGCGGCATCGGCGCCGAGCCGGCGCGCGTCGCCTACCGCGTGCGCATCGCGGCCGTCGAGCCGGTGGCGGCCTGGGAGGTCCTGGTCGACGCCGCGACCGGCGCCGTGCTCTCGGGACGCGATCGGGTGGTGCACGCCACCGGCACGGGTATGGTGTTCGACCCGAGCCCGGTCGCCTCGACGGGCAACACGAACCTCACCGACAACAACAACGCCACCTCCCCGACGCTCGACGCGGCACGTTACTCGGTGTCGCTGCCGAACCTCGACGGCTCGGGCTTCCTGCGCGGCACCTGGGTGGACGTGCGGCTGAAGAACAACAACAACCGCGCGCAGAGCGCCGGGCTCACGTTCAACTTCAACCGCTCGCAGCTCGGCTTCGAGCAGACCAACACGTACT
The DNA here is from genome assembly GCA_016212965.1 of Myxococcales bacterium. Taxonomy (GTDB): domain Bacteria; phylum Myxococcota_A; class Polyangia; order Polyangiales; family Polyangiaceae; genus JACRDA01. Next base: position 16,258 of record JACRDA010000100.1, on the reverse strand, counting down.
TCCACCTCGACCGCGCGCAGCGGCGCCTGCAGACGCTCGGCTTCACGAACGCCAACGCGCGCCAGCAGGTCGCAATCGCCGACGGCCTCAACGTCGACAACTCCCAGTACAGCCCGGCGACGCTGCGCATCGAGTACGGGCTCGGCGGCGTCGACGACGCGGAGGACGGCGACATCGTCCTGCACGAGTACGGCCACGCCATCCAGGACGATCAGGTGCCCGGCTGGGGCGCGGGCGGCGACGCGAGCGCCATGGGAGAGGGCTTCGGCGACTACCTGGGCGTGTCGTTCGGCCGCTCGCTGAGCCAGCAGATCGACGACCCCTACTGCGTCGGCGAGTGGGACGCGACCTCCTATGATCCGGGCAATCCTCCCTGCCTGCGGCGCACGGATTTCCCGGGCCACTACCCGGAGGCAGCGACGGGCGAGATCCACGACGACGGCAGGATGTGGGCGACGCCCCTGTTCGCGCTCGAGACCACCGTCGGCGCCGACGTCGTGGTCCGCCTGGTCGTCGAGTCGCACTTCTCGCTCTCGACGAGCGCCTCGTTTTTCGTCGCCGCGCAGGCGCTGCTCGACGCCGACACGCTGCTCTTCGGCGGCACGCACCGGACGGCCGTGCGGCGCCGGCTCATCCAGCAGGGCATGTGCCGCATCCTTTCGGCGCCTTCTCCGCTCTCGAACGTGCTCACGTCGGTCCCGGTGTCGATCGACAACCCGCGCGTCGCCAACCAGTACGCCAACGGCCTCGACGACACGCAGACGTTCTCGTACCCCGGCGCGCAGGCGCTGCGGCTGCACTTCACGACCATCGACACCGAGACGAACCAGGCCTGCCTCGAGACGGGCTGCGACAACGTCTACCTCACCGACGGCAACGGCGACCTCTACCAGTATTTCTACGGGCAGCACGGCAGCACGCTGTCGGTGGTGATCCCGAGCGACACCGTGCACATCCGCCTCGTGACCGACGGCACGGTGCAGCGCCCCGGCTACCACGTCGATCGCGTGGACGTGCTCGGCGATCCGCTCGGCGGCGGCGGTGCGGGCGGAACGGGCGGCTCGAGCACCGGCGGCTCGGGCGCCGGCGGCTCGGGTGCCACCGGCGGCTCGAGTGTGGGCGGCTCGGGTGCCACCGGCGGCTCGAACGTGGGCGGCTCGGGTGCCACGGGCGGCTCGAACGTGGGCGGCTCGGGTGCCACGGGTGGCTCGGGCACCGGCGGGCCGGCGTCCGGCGGTGGCGGCTCGAGCCCGATCGTGGCGCCGCCGAGCGACGATCCGAGCGAGAGCAGCGGGTGCGGGTGCCGCACCGTGGGGGACGCCCGCGGCGAGGGCCGGAGCGGCGCAGCCGCCGTGCTCGCCCTCGCGCTCGGGGTCGCGCTCGGCGGCCGACGCCGACGCCACGCGGCGCGCTAGAGCAGGCTCCTAGCTTTCCCTCGCACGGCCGCGTTGCTACGACCCTGGCGAAGGCCGCGAGGGCATGGGCGAGCACGCCGGAGACAACGTGGAGAGCGCCGCCGCCCCCGACGGGGACGAGGCCGAGCCTCGGCTCGCCGCGGAGGCGAGCGCGGGCGAGGGCGGGCCGCCGAGCGTGGAGGCCGAGCGGCTCGTGCCGCACGGCAACGCGCTCCGCTTCTGGGCGCTCGCGGGCGTCGCGAGCGCGGCGCTCGGCACCGTCGTGCTCATGGCGAGCCGCGCGTCGCCGCGCCTGGTGGTCCCGCTCGCGACCCTGCTGGTGCTCGCGCTCGTCGCGTGGCTGTGCGACTTCCTCGGCTCGTTCGACGATCCGGACCAGACGGTGCTGCACCGCGTGCGGCTCACGGCCGGGCTCTTGCTCGGCGGCCACGCGCTCGACGCCGCGTCGAGCGCGACCGCCGGCCGCGCCACCTCGCTCGGTCGCGTGGTCCTCCGGCTCGCCCATGCCCCGGGGCTGTGGCTGCCGCTCGGCGCCGGCCTCGGCTATGCGCTCGTGGCGGGCGCCGTCGCCGGCAAGGTCCCGCCGGCCGTGACCGCCGTCGGCGTGCCGCTCGCGTTCCTCGCCGCCGTGGTCGGCGTGTACCGGCTCGGCGAGGCGCTCGGACCGTACCGCCGGGACGAGCGCGGCGAGGCGCGCCCGCTGCACCGCCGCCACGGTTTCTGGCTCGTCGTCGCGGCGACGGTCCTCTACCTGCCGATGCTCGGCAACCACGGGCTCGTCGATCCGTGGGAGACGCACTACGGCGAGGTCTCGCGCGAGATCCTGGCGCGCAACGACTGGATCTCGCTCTGGTGGGCGCAGGAGGGCTGGTTCTTCTCGAAGCCGGTGCTGCTCTTCTGGATGCAGTCGGCCGCCATGGCGGCGGGCGGCGTGCGCTACGAGCCCGGCGCGATGCTGAGCGCCGCGGGTCTCGGCGACACGCCGCAGCCCGAGTGGGCCGTGCGCATGCCGATCTTCCTCGTGACGGTGCTCGGCACCTACGTGCTCTACAAGGGCGTCGCGAAGGCCGCGGGGCGGCGCGCCGGCCTGCTCGGCGGCCTCGTGCTCTTGACGATGCCGCAGTTCTTCCTCGTCTCGCACCAGACGATGACCGACATGCCCTTCGTGGCGCTCACGGCCGGGGCGATCGGCTGCCTCCTGCTCGGTCTCGAGGCCGACCCCGACGCCGAGGTCGCGCGCTACGAGATCGGCCTCGGCCCACGCAAGCTGCGCCTGTCGGCGTGGCACCTCGTGGTGGGGGCGATCCTGTGCGTCGCGCTGCCGCAGATCCTCTACCTCGCGTCGCGCAACTTCTCGCTCGCGCCGCTCGGCTTCGTGACGGACACCTTCTCTTCGGGCTCGCCCGGCAACTGCGGCTTGCCCGGCAACGAGGCGTGCCGCGCCGGGCTCGAGCCCTCGGTGCGCATGTTCCAGCCGATCGTGCAGGCGCTCGTCTGGGTCCAGGCGCTGGTCCTCTTTCTCTGGCCGACCTGGGGCGAGCGGCGCGAGAAGCGCATCGCCTACCTCGCCGCGTGGCTCTTCGCCGCGCTCGCGTTCATGGCCAAGGGCCCGGCCGGGCTCGTCTTCCCGATCACGAGCGCCGTCTTCGCCGTGGTGGCGACGCGCCGCTTTCGCGAGCTCGCACGGATGGAGATCCCGGCGGGACTGCTCGCCTTCGCCACCCTGTCCCTGCCGTGGTTCGTGGCCATGTACGTGCGCCACGGCGCGGCCTTCACCGACAACCTCGTCTTCCACCACTTCGTCAAGCGCGCCTTCGAGCACGTGCACGACACGAACACGGGCGACGACGTGAGCTTTCGCTACTACGTGTGGCAGCTCGGCTACGGCACCTTTCCCTGGGTCGGTCTCGTGCCCGTCGCCGCCGTGCGCCTGTGGCGCCGGCGCGGCCCGGGGGCGCCGGGGTTCTTCGAGGCCTCGCGCGCCGAGGCGGGCGGCGCGAGTCGCGCGGGCGACGCCGTGCTCGTGCTCGGCAGCTACGCGCTCGCCGGCTTTGCGCTCTTCTCCGCGATGGGGACGAAGTTCCACCACTACTGCCTGCCCATTCTGCCGCCGCTCGCGATGCTGGCAGGCGTGCTCCTCGACGACATGTGGGGCGAGGCGCCGGGCGCGGCCGAGGACGGGCGGCGGGGGCTCCCGGCCGCGCTCCGGCGCGCGGCACCAGCCGCCCTCGCAGTCGGCGCGGGCGTGTGCCTCGTGCTCGGCGTGGGCTTCGCCCTCGGCGGCTCGCTCACGGGCGACGGCGCGGCTCCTCCGAGCGCCGGCGCGAGCGTCGCGTGCCTGGCGCTCGCCGGCGCCCTCTTCGCCGGAGGCTTCGCGCTCGGCCCGAGAGAGCGCGTCGCCCGCGGCGACGACGCGCCGCTCCTCGGCGCCGTGACGGCGGGCGCGGCGCTCGCCACGCTGCTCGTCGGGCGCGACCTCGCGGTGCGCGGCCTGGGGCGCGCGGCCGACGTCCGGCTGATGCACCTGTTCACCTACAACTACAAGCGGCCCTGGCCGGGCACGCTCGACTTCACGGCGCCCCTGTCGGGCTTCACGGTGGGCGCGGCCGTGTGCCTCTTCCTGGCGAGCTTCGCGCGCCTGCGCCGGGCCGCGCTCGCCGGCCTGTTCGGCGTCGGGTGCCTGTTCGCGGCCTGGGGCCTCGACGTGTACCTCGTCCGCGCCGCTCCGCACTGGGGCCAGCGCGAGCTCTTCGTGGCCTACGAGCGCGAGCGCGCCAAGGAGCCAGGTCAGCTCGTCGCCTACCAGATGAACTGGAAGGGCGAGAACTTCTACCGCGGCAACACCGTCCCGGCCTTCGTGCAGAGCGGCCAGAAGTTCACGAGCTTCATCACCGCCGAGCGGGCGAAGGGCGAGCGGGTGTTCTACTTCGTCACCGAGCACGGCCGCACCGACTCGCTCGCCAACGAGCTCGGCCGGCCCGAGTCGTTCGAGACGCTCACGACCCCCGAGCTCGACAACAAGTTCCTGCTCGTGCGCGTCGTCTTCGACGGCTGAGACCCGCTCCCGGACCGGCCGCGGGCCCGCCGCGCGAGGGTAGAGCCGCCGCGGCGCGGTCCTGCTAAGGGTCGGGGCACCACCGCGTCGTCCTAAGGGGGCGTCATGAAGAGAGACCTGTTCGCCATCCTCCACGGTACGCCCGCCTACGTGCTCCTGTTCGTGGGCCTCTTGCTCACGCTGTTCGCCCAGGTCATTCCCGGCTGTCGCGCGGCGAGCGTGGCCGCGGCCGAGGCGGAGCTCGGGCGGGCCGAGCAGCTCATCGAGTACGATCTGGCGGACTTCGAGAAGAAGCTGCAGCCCGGCGACGAGGGCTCGCTCAAGGCCAAGGAGACCGAGAAGAAGCGCCTCGAGCAGTACTACGCGCTCGGCGAGCTGCGGCGCGACATCGTGGACGTCAAGGCGACGGCGGCGGGCACGAAGGCGCACCTCTACCTCAACTGGATCGGGCGCGTGCTGCTCATCCTGAGCCTGCTCGTGCTCGCCGATCGCAGCGAGGGCGGGCGCCAGAAGGTGTACCTGCTCGTGCTCGCGCTCGTGCTCTTCGGCACGCTCACGGGCATCACGCTCGACGTCGAGACGAAGGCGCGGCTCGGTGGCTAGCGACGGCCGCGACCCGTTCGATCCGGGTCGCACGGCCACGCCGGCCGCGCCCGACCCGGCGGCCCCCGCGGCGGGGCCCCTGGACGACGAGCACGCGCGGCCCGCGATGAGCACGCCGACGCCCGGCGCCGAGGAGGCTCCGGGCGGCGCGACCGGGTTCGCACCCGCCGAGGCCTGGCCCTTCGGGTTCGGGCCGCAACCGCCGTCGAGCGGCAGCCCGTTCAGCGGCGGTCGGCGCGCCCCCGACCGAGCGGCGCCGCCCGCCCCGCCGACGCCGCTCGCGCCGCCCGCCGCGCACGAGGCGCCGCCGGCGGAGCCGCCCCGCGAAAGGGCGCCCGGTGTCCCGGTCCAGGCGAGCGACGCACCGCACGACGCCGGCGCCACCGCCGTCATGGTCGAGCCCCCGCCGTGGGCCGGGCAGCAGCCGGTCGCGGCCACGCGTCCCCAGACGAGCTTCGACGCCTGGCGCGCGAGCGACGGCTTCGCACCACCGCCCGACAGCTCGTCCTTGCCCCGCTACCACCTCGCGCCCGAGACCTCGACCATCCCGTCGCTCGCCGCCCCGACGCCGCCGCGCGCGCCCGTGGCCCCCCCGGACGCCGAGGCGTCGGCGCGGGCGCCCACGGGGGCGCAGCTCCTGCTCGGCGCCGGGCTGCTCGTGTCGCTCCTGCTGGCGATCTACCCGGTGGCGCGGCGGGTCGGCGCGGAGGGTGCCGTGGAGCGGGCGCGCGCCGCCAAGAGCTACGTCGACGCGGAGCTCGAGAAGGCGAGTCGGGAGCGGGAGCGCCTCGACGAGGAGGAGCTCCGCAAGTACGAGAACGACCTCGCCCGCACGCAGCAGAGCGAGTACGAGCGGCGCCAGGCGGTCGAGTACGAGCGCGAGCGCCGCAAGAAGAGCCGCGCCGAGACCGCGCAGCACCTGCGGGAAGAGCTCGGCAAGGAGCTCGAGCTCCGGGACCTCGAGCGCGAGGCGCTCGACGCGCGCGGACCGCACACCCTCGGCGCGCCGCTGCTCGTCGCGCTCGTGCTGTCGCTCGCGGCGCTCGTCGCGGGCAGTCTCGCGCTCACCCTGCGGGCGCGCGGTGCCGGCCGACGCGCCTGCGCGGCCGTGCTCCTCGTGGGCCTCACGGCGGCGGGGGTGGGCGTCGCCGGGGGCTCGGGCCTGCCGGCGCTCGAGACCGGCGGCTCGGGCCCGACGCCCGCGACGCCGCGGCGCCCTCCACCCGGGCCACGCCCGGAGAGCGACGACGCGCTCTGCGCGCGGCTCTTCGCGCTCTTGCCGACGCGCGACACGCCCGTGGCCAAGGACGACTTCATCGCGAGCTGCAAGCGCGAGCTCGCGCGCTCCTCGCCCGAGGCGCGCGCCTGCTTCGCCCGGGCGCGGACGCTCGACGACCTCGTCGAGTGCGGCAAGAAGGAGAAGCGCTGAGCGGGCGCCGCCGGTCGCTCAACCGTCCCGCTGCACGACGCCGACCGCCTCGATCCCCTCCTCGCACACCTCGAGCACCGTGCAACCGCCCGGTACTTCGGTTGCGGCGTGCTCGAGCAGCGCCGCGAACGACGCCCGCGAGAACGTGTGAAAGTGGATCTCGGTGCGCGTTCTGGCCCACTCGGCCACGCGAGCCGCCCGCTCCTCGGCCGTGCGCGCGCGCGGCGGCTCGCCCCGCTCCCGCAGGAGGTTCGGCTCCGACACGTTCAGCCATGCCCAGTAATGGTCGAGGTTCCGGCGCTCGAGCTCCGCGAGCTCCCCGCGCTCGCCGAGCTCGAAGTCCTCGACCATGTGCCGGAGCGACGTCACGCCGTGCCCCTTGTCGAAGGAGCGGCTCTCCATCGGAACGCTCAGGAAGAGGAGCCCGCCCGGCCTGAGCACCCGGCGCCAGTTGCGGAGGACGCCGATGGGATTCGGCGCGTGCTCGAGCACGTGGTTGGCGATGACGAAATGCTGGGAGCGATCGGGGATCGGCTGCAGCACGAAGCCATCGCACTGGTAGTGGACGTCGACGATCTCGGCCGGATCGAGCTCCGGGAAGATGGCGATGTTCTGCGCGCGCGTGGCCGTGTCGACGTAGCGGACGCGCACGCCGGGCCGTACCCGGAGCGGATTGTGGAGCGGCCCGATCTCGAGCCCCCCCCCCGGATGTGCCGCATGCCGAGACGTTCACGGAGGGGCCGACCGCGAAGTCCACACACCTCGAGCAGGCGCCGAGCACGCGCATGCAGGTGTCGGATCATGGGCGAGCCCCTCCGGGTTGCGGCAAGGACGCGCCCGTGGCGAGCGCCCGCTCGAGCGCGGCGACGAGCCCGGGCACGGTGCTCTCGGTCGCGGTGACGAAGGGCTCGAGGCCGCGCTCGCGCAAGGTGGCGCTCGTCACGGGCCCGATGCTCGCGAGCTTCGTCCGCGCGAGCAGGCGCGCCGCATCCGGGCCGAGGAGGCCGAGGAGCTCGGTCACGGTGCTCGAGCTCGTCAGGAGCACGCAGTCGACGGCGCCACGCTCGAAGGCGCGCCCGAGCTCCGCGCGGCGCTCGGCGGGCGCCGACACGGTCTGGTACACCGGCACGACGTCGACGGCGAAGCCCGCCCGGGCGAGCGTCTCGGGCAGGACCTCGCGCGCGCGGAGCGCCCGCGGCAGGAGCGCGCGGAGCGGCGGCGCCGTCGCCGCGAGCCCCGGAAACGCGGCGAGGATGACCGCGGCGAGTCCCTCGGCCACGAAGTCCTTCGCCACGAGATCGGGGCGCAGGCCGCGGAGCGCGAGCGCGCGCGCGGTCCCCGGGCCGATGGCCGCGACGCGGGCGGCGCCGAACGCGCGGGCATCCTTGTCTTGCCGATCGAGCTCCTCGAAGAGGGCGCGGACGGCGTTCTCGCTCGTGAAGGCGACGAGCGCGTAGCCCGCGAGCTCGCGCACGGCCGCGGTCACGCGCTCGGGCTCGGGCGGAGGCTCGAGCGCGATCACCGGAAAGAGCAGGGGCTCGGCGCCACGGCTGCGGAGCAGCGCGGCCGTGTCGCCGGCCTGGTGCGCGGCGCGCGTCACGAGCACGCGCCGGCCGAAGAGCGGCTGCCGATCGTACCAGGAGAGCTGCTCGCGCTCGGCGACGCCTGGCCCGACCACGAGCAGGCACGGGCCCGCGAGCCCCGCCGCGGCGGCCCGCACCGGGAGCTCAGAGAGCGGCGCGACCACGGTCGCCTGATCGGGCTCGGCGACGCGCGCCACGACACAACCGGGCGTGGTCGCTGCGAGGCCCGCGCGCTCCGCGAGGCCGCCACACACCGCGCCGAGCTCGGGCCCCGCGAGCGCGACGCACACGGCCCCCGCACCGCCTGCAAGCGCCGCGTAGTCGAGCGCCCCGGCGTCGCCGCCCGTCGCCGCGAGCCGCAGCACGCCCGCACCGCCTCGGCCCGGCGCGAGCGACACACCGGCATAGGCGGCGAGCGCCACGGGCAAGGCCACACCGGGCACGAGCTCGAAGGGCACCTCGGCCGCCGCGAGCGCGCGCGCCTCGGTCGCGCACGGCCCGAGGAGCAAGGGGTCGCCGAGGACGAGGCGCACGACGCTCGCGCCCGCGCGCGCGTGGCGCACGAGCTCGGCCGCGACGTCCGCCTCCGCGGCGAGGACGGCGAGCGCGCCCGCGCCCCGCACCTCCGCGAGCGCGGTCCGGTCGAGGGCGGGGTCGAGCAGCACGACGTCGGCGCTCGCGACGAGCTCCGCGCCGCGCCGCGTGAGCAGGCCCGGATCGCCCGGGCCAGCCCCCACGAGGTAGACGTAACCGGCGCGCGCCTTCGTGCTCTTCATGCGGGGCCGTATTCTGCTGCCCGCCGGCCGCCGGCGCGACCTCGAAATCGCGGCCCGGGCGTCGTTCCACCTGCGCCGTGCGGGGCGCGCCGCGCTATGATGCGCGCCGTGTTTCCCACCCACCGCCCCCGCAGGCTCCGCCACAGCCCGGGTATCCGCGCCCTCGTGCGCGAGACCACCCTCGCCCCGAACGATCTCGTGCTGCCGCTGTTCTTCAGCGCCACGCTGACGGCGCCGCAGCCCGTGCGCACCATGCCCGGCGTGTCGCAGCTGCCGGTGAGCGCGGCCGCCGGCGTGGCACGCGAGGCGCGCGCGCTCGGCCTGGGCGGCCTCATCCTCTTCGGCCTGCCGGAGAAGAAGGACGAGCGCGGCTCGGGCGCGACCGATCCGGAGGGCCCCGTGCCGCGCGCCATTCGCGCGATGAAGGAGGCCGCCCCCGATCTCGTCGTCATGGCCGACGTGTGCGTGGACGAGTACACGGACCACGGCCACTGTGGCCTGCTCAAGCCGGCGCGCGGCGGGGGCATGGAGGTCGACAACGACTCGACGCTCGAGGTCCTCGCGGCGGCCTCGCTCGTGTACGCCGAGGCGGGCGCCGACGTCATCGCCCCGAGCGACATGATGGACGGGCGCGTCGCCGCCATCCGCAAGGCGCTCGACGGGGACGGGCGCTCGGACGCGGCCATCCTCTCCTACGCGGTCAAGTACGCCTCGGGCTTCTACGGCCCGTTCCGCGAGGCGGCGGACTGCGCACCCAAGTTCGGCGACCGCGCCGGCTACCAGATGGACCCCGCGAACGGCCGCGAGGCCCTGCGCGAGGCGCGCCTCGACGAGGAGGAGGGCGCCGACATGCTGATGGTCAAGCCGGGCCTGCCCTACCTCGACGTCGTCGCGGCCGTCCGCGCCCAGTCGACGCTGCCGCTCGGCGTCTACAACGTGAGCGGCGAGTACGCGATGATCAAGGCGGCGGCGCGCGAGGGCATGATCGACGAGAAGCGCGCCGTGCTCGAGGCGCTCACCTGCATCCGGCGCGCGGGCGCGGACTTCATCCTCACCTACCACGCCGTCGACGCCGCCAAGTGGCTCGGCTGACCGGCGCCCCGGGGACGCGCCCGCGGTGGGCGCGAGGCGGGCTCGCGGCGCTCGCGAGCCTCGCCGCGCTCGGCCTCGGCGCGTCGGGCTGCGAGGAGTCGCCCGTCCCGGTCGCGTGTCAGCGCCCCGTCACCGCCGAGCCGACGGACGTGTTCATCGGCACGCTCGACAACGACGTGTACATGAGCGCCGACTGGTACGGCGAGTGGCTGTACTTCCCGGGCGGCGCCTTCTTTCGCTTCCACCACGGGCTCGGGGCCATGCCGCGCTGGTGGATCCCGTACCTGTCCTTCGGGCGCCACGCGCTCACGGACGGCTCGGAGGTGTCGATCGGCGCGGGCGACGTGGCGCAGGTCGCGGCCGTCGACGACTACACCATCACGGTCATGAACGGCACCTGCGCCGACTTCTACCTGATGATGGTGGTCGGGCTCTGAGCTCGCGGGCCGCGGCCCTTCTTCGTCAGGCGCTCGAGCTCGGTGCGGCGCTCCGGACCGATGTCGTAGCCGTCGCGCTCGCCCCGCGCGAGCCGGAGCGCCCCGGCGTAGGCGATCATCGCCGCATTGTCGGTGCAGCTCCGCACCGGCGGCACGTGGAGCTCGAGGCCGCGCGCCTCGCAGGCCTCCCGCATGCACGCGCGCAGGCCGCGGTTCGCGGCGACCCCACCGGCGAGCACCACCCGCGGCACGCCCTCGCGCGCCGCGGCGGCGAGCGTCTTCTTCACCAGCGTCGCGACGAGCGCTCCCTGGACGGCAGCGCAGAGGTCCGCCGCCGCCGCCTCGTCCGCGGGCTTGCCGGCGCGCGCGACGTGGCGCGCGACGGCGCTCTTCAGGCCCGAGAAGCTGAACTCGAGACCGTGCGCCATCGGCGCGGGCAGGCTCACCGGCGCGCGCGCGGCGTCGCCCGCGTGCGCCAGCCGGTCGACGACCGGTCCGCCCGGATAGCCGAGGCCAAGGAGCTTCGCGAGCTTGTCGTAGGCCTCGCCCGCGGCGTCGTCGCGCGTGCCGCCGAGCTCGTGGACGTCGGGCGGGGCAGGCCCGTCGCAGCGGTAGAGCGCCGTGTGACCGCCCGACACCAAGAGGCCGACGAAGGGAAACGCCGGCGCGGCGCGCGGCACGCCCTCGTCCGGGTAGCGCAGGAAGACCGCGAGCAGGTGGCCGAGCAGGTGATCCACGCCGACGAGCGGCTTGTCGAGAGCCCACGCCAGGCCCTTGGCGAACTGCACGCCCACGAGCACGGCGCCCACGAGACCGGGACGGCGCGTGACCGCGATGCCGTCGACGTCGGCGAGGCCGAGCCCGGCGTCCGCGAGCGCGCGCTCCACCACCGGCCCGACGGCGCGCAGGTGATCGCGGCAAGCGATCTCGGGCACGACGCCGGCGTAGGGCGCGTGCGCCGCGACCTGGCTCCGGACGACGTCGCTGTAGACGTGGCCGAGCTCGTCGACCACCGCCGCAGCCGTCTCGTCGCAGGAGCTCTCGATGCCGAGGATCCGCATCAGAAACCGCAGTCGCCGTCCACGCGCTCGAGCAGGAAGAGGCCGAACACCGGTCCGCGCCCGGCCGGCACGTCCGGGCCCTCGCGCCCCGCGCGCAGGAGCCGGAGCTCGACCCGGCCGTCCGTGCGCAGCGACAGGAACGCGAGCAGCGCCTCGGCGTCGCTCGCCGCGGGCGTCGCGGCGTAGATGAAGTTGCGCTCGCGCCCGTCGCCGAACTCGAGCTCGGACAGGGCGTCGTGCGCCAGGGGCTCGATCGGGCGCAGCGAGGCCTCGTCGAGCAGGCGCTCTGCGGCGCCCACCGCCCCGCCGTCGAAGGTCGTCACCGTGCCGGGTGCCTCGCCGCTCTCGAGCTTCTGCGCCTCGAGCCGGAGCCGCGCCTGCACGCGCGGCGACAAGCCGTCGCGGTAGGCGCTCGCCAGCGTGATCTGCCCGCAGAACGCCTCGCCCGGCGGCGTGTCGAAGCGCGCGAGCTTGTCGCAGCCGAGCGCCGCGAGCGCGGCGGCGCCGCACAGGAGCGCCCCCGTCTCACGCCACCCACGTCGCAGCGCGCCCATGGCTAGCGCTTCGCGAGCTCCGCGGCGATCGCGCGCAGCCGCGGCTCGGCGTCCTCGGCGGCCACGCGCAGGAGGAGCGCCGCGACGCCGGGTCCGCCGGCCGCGACCACCGCGCGCACCGCGGCCTCGCGCACGAGCGCAAAGGCGTCCGTGAGCGCCGCGTGCTCGAGCGCCGCCTGGACCTCGGGGGTGACCGCCCCGGCCGAACGGGCGAGGCGGCCGAGCGCCTCGGCCGCGGCGGAGCGGATCGACCAGCTGTCGGCGTCGCGCACGAGCTTGCCGACCGCCGCGACGGTGGCCTCGGCCGGCACCCCGAGCGCGCCGAGCGCGGCGCGCACCACGCCGGCTTCCGGGTCGCGCAGGGCCTCGACCACGGCCGCCTGGGCCACGGGCTCGCTGCGCTGGGCCAGGAGCTCGAGCGCGCGCCGCCGCACCTCGACCGACGGGTGACTAGCGAGGGCCACGAAGCCCGGCGTGCTCGCGACGGCCATCGCCTCGGCGACCTCGGCGAGCGCCTTCATGCGCGGCTCGCTCGGGGTCTCGCTCGCCGGCGCGTCGATGAGCGGACGGAGGTCGTTCGCGATGGCCTCGGCGATGATGCGCGCGCGCTCCGGCGAGGTCGCGACGGCCGCGGCGGCCTCGCGGGCGAGCGGCTCCCGCAGCGCCACGAGACCGGCCGCCTGCTCGTCGGCGCTGTAGCCGCTCGGGCGCAGGCCGCGCAGCACCTCGCCGAGGCTCACGGCGCCGTCCGGCACGCTGAGCGGCTTCTGCGCCCGCCGGAACTGTCCGACGGCGAGGGCCGCCGTCGTGGCGACCGCCATGCTCCGCACGTCCTGCTCGGCGCCGAGCAGGCGCCGCGCCAGGATCGGCCCGAGCTCCTCGAGGCGCCCGGGCCCGGTCACGAGGCGGCCGAGCGACTCGAGCGCCGCGAGCTCCACCATGACCTCGGGCGAGTCGGTGAGCGCCGTCAAGAGGGCCCGCTGCGACACGTCGCCAATCTCGCCGAGCGCGTGAGCCGCCGCGGCACGGGCCACCGGACCGGCCTCGGGCGAGCGCGCCACCGCGGCGAGCGCCGCGGCGTGCTTCGGGCCGCCGAGCAAGCCGAGACCGACGGCACCGAGCGCGCGCACCTCCGGCATGGGCGCCGCGAGCATGCGCTCGAGCAGCGGCGCCGCCTTGTCGCTGCGCATGCGCGCCACGCCCCAGGCCGCCGCCACGGCGACCGCGTCCCCGGGGGCGAGCTCGGCACCCTCCCCGCCCGGCGCCACCACCTCGGCGAGCTTCGGCAGGAGCGCCGGATCCTCGAGCGCGCCGCACGCGACCATGGCGCGCACGCGCAGCTCGCGATCCGCCTGGCCGGTCGCGAAGTTGAAGAGGGCCGGTCCGGCGCCCTTGTTCTGCACGTAGGCGAGGACCTCGATGGCGATGCGCTGCTGCGCCAGCTTCTCGTCGACGAGGGCGTCGAGCAGAGGCTTGACCGCGCGCGTGCCGATCTCGTTGAGCTTCGCCTTGGCCTCGACGGCGGCGCTGCCGGTGCCGAGCCGCGCGGCGTGCACGAGGGGGAAGGTCATCGCCCCGTAGAGCTCCACCAGCAGGCGGCGGTAGATGGTCTTCTGCGGGTTGCCGAGCGCCACGGGCAAGAGCTCGCGCTCGAGCGACTCGAGCGTGCCGCGCCCCAGGTTGACCTGCATCGACAGGCGCGCGGCGCGCATCACGAGCTCCTCGTCGCGGCTCGCGCGCACGACGCCGCGGTACAGCCGATCCGCCTCCTCGGCCTTGCCGGAGCTCATCAGCATGTCGGCGAGGTCGAAGTACGCCAGGAAGAGCCGATCGTTCTTGGAGATGGCGGCCCGCAGCTCCTGTACCGCCCGCTCGAGGTTCTGGCGCTTCTTGTACATGAGCCCGAGGCGGTGGTGCCCCTGGGCGTCCTCGGGCGAGAGCTCCACGGCCTTGGCCGCGTAGGCGATGGCGTCGTCGTCGAGGTAGAGCTCGGCGGCGTAGCCCGACATGCGCTGGTAGTACTCGCGCGCCGCCCGGTCGCTCACAGCGACCAGGCGCTTCAGGACCGCGATCGCCTCGGGCAGGTTGCGCTCCGTGACGAGCACGCGCTCGAGCGCGAGCAGACTCCCTTCGTCGCCGGGCGCGTGCTCGATCACGGTGCGCAGCGTCTTCTCGGCCTCGGGGAGCTTGTTCAGACGGCGCTGCACCTCGGCGAGCAGGCGCCCGGCCGCGAGATCCGGCGGCGTGGCCGCGAGCCGCATCGACAGCGGCGCCACCTTGTCGGCGAGCTGCCGCTGGATGCTCCACAGGGTCACGATGTGCGTCCGCGCCTCGCGCTCGAGGGTCGCGTCCTCCGCGGTCCGCAGGATCTCCTCCCACATGACCAGCGCCTCGTTGTAGCGATAGGGCCCGCCCTGGCTGCTACCCGTCGCCACACGCTCGAGCGCCGAGGCGAGCGCCTTCTGGAAGCGGCGCTCGTGGGGCGCGAGCTTGACCGCCTCGCGCAGCGACTCGAGCGCCTCGTCGGGCATGTCGTGGTCGAGGTACACCTCGCCCAGGGTGGCGTGGGCGCGCGCGCGATTCGCGCCCAGGGTGAGGATGCGCTTCCAGGTCTCGACGGCGCGCTTGGCGTCACCGTCCTGGTAGTAGCGGTCTCCGAGGTCGACGAGGTACTGCGGGTCGCCGCCCGTCGCGCCCGCCAGCCGCTCCAGCACCTCGAGGGACTTCTTCGGCTCCTCGACCCGATCGTAGAAGTCGGCCACCGCCGCGAGCACGTCCGGCTCGGCGCGCACGCGCCGGTCGAGATCCTCGACGAGCTTCAACGCCTTCTGCCGGTCGCCGCGCTGGATGTAGGTGTCGGCGAGCTCGAACACGTACTCGGGCGACTGCGGCGCCACGCGGATGAGGGCCTCGTACTCCTCTACCGCCGCCTCGAGCTGCCCGGCGCTCTGCAGCAGATGGACGAGCTTCACGCGCGTGTCGACGCTCTGGCCGTCGAGCCGGAGCGCGCGGCGGTAGGCGTCGATCGCCTTGTCGACCTGGCCCGTCTCCTCGTAGAGCGCGCCGATGGTGGTCTGGCGCTGCAAGTCCTCGCCCGGCTCGCCGAGGAGCAGCGGCAGGAGCTCGACGAGCTTGCCCTCCTCGCGGTACGCCTCGGTGAGCAGGACGAGGATCTCGGCGCGCACCCCCGCGGCCGAGCCCGCCGCCTCGCGCGCCTTCTTCAGCGTGTCGAGCGCCTCGGGCATCTTCTTCTGCTTGAGCAGGGCCTGCCCCAGGTCCTTCAGCGCCGGGGCGAGCGCGCGGCTGTCGCCGGACGCCGTGCGCGCCACCTCGCGGAACTCGACCTCGGCCCGGGCGAGCTCTTCGCGCGCGAGTAGCTCGCGGCCGAGCTCGCGCATCACGAACAAGGAGCCGCCGGCCGCGCGCACCAGCTCCTGGTGGCGCGCCTTGGCCGCGTCGAAGTCCTTGAGGTCGAGGCAGAGGAGCATGAGCTCGCGCGTGACCTTCTCGCGGTCGAGCGTGCTCTGGAGCATCGGGAGCGCGGCCTCGTAGAGCTTGCGCGCGCCGGCCTTGTCGCCCTGCGTGGTGGCGAGCCGGGCGAGCATGAGCTTCGGCGTCTCGTGCCCGGGTCGCTCGGCCGCCGCGGCCTCGAGCGCCACGCGTGCTTCGTCGAAGCGCCGCGCGTGCGTGAGCACGCCCGCGAGCACGAGGCGCGCGTTCCACTTGTCCGCGCCCGCCCCGTCGGCGCGCGCCGTCATGTCCTCGATGAGCTTGTCGACCCGACCGTCGCGCTGCCGGTAGAGCTCGGCGAGCTTCTGCTGGGGAAAGGCCTCGCCGGGCTGCTTCAGCGCGATGTCGGTGTAGCGCTTGATGAGCTCCTCGACGCTCGGCCCCTTGTCGCCGTCGCCGCGCGGCGGCCGCGGGGGCCTGCCGCCGTCCGGCTGGCCGGGCGGGGGATGACGGCGCCCACCCGGGTCGAAGTCGGGCTGGGCTGCAGCCACGGCCGGCACGAAAAGCAGGCCGAACGCGAGGCTCTGGACGAGGCGGCGCACGGACCTGAGCCTAGCTCGGGGGGTCGGGCTTCGCTACGGGTCGGCACGGTCGGGTCGGGTCGCCCGGGGCGAGGGGGGCGCGGCGCGGCGCGGCCTGGGCCGCTCCCCTGGCTCGCGCTGCGGCGCGGCACGCGATGATTCTCCCATCGGGGGCTCTGGCGCCGCGTCCTCGCGCTCGCATCGGGACCCTCCCAGGCCGCG
>JACRDA010000096.1 GCA_016212965.1 Myxococcales bacterium | reverse complement strand
GCCGTCGGCCGGCCGTCCGGGCCGGCCGAGGTGCCGACGAGCGGGGCGAGCTCGGCGGTCGCGACCCCGACGACGAGCGCTCGCAACGAGCAGCAGGGGCGCCTGCCGGTCGACGTCATCAAGACGGTGATCGCCTCGCACTATCGGTACTTGCGCGAGTGCTTCGAAGAGGGGCTCGCCCGGCAGCCCGGCCTCGCGGGTCTCGTCAACGTGCACTTCACGATCGGCCTCGAGGGTGACGTCACGGTGAGCTCCACCGAGGGCTCCACCATCGGCGATCCCGCCGTCGTGGGCTGCGTGCGGGAGCGCTTCACATCGGTTCAGTTTCCGAAGCCCGAAGGCGGCGTCGTCACGGTTACCTACCCCATCGCCTTCGCGCCCGGCCCCGCCGCGAGCCCGTCGGCCGCGCCGAGCGCTCCGGCCCGGTAGGCGTCCCTGGCCCGGGGCGGAAGGGCGCGCGCGCTCACGCCCGCTCCGCCTCGAGCAGGGCGCGCGTCACCTCGTGCTCCGGCGCCTCGAGCACGCGCTCGGGCGGGCCGCTCTCGACCTCCACGCCGTCCGCGAGCACGTGCACCTGGGTCGCGGCCCGGCGCGCGAAGCGGAAGGAATGCGTGACGGCGATCATCGTCTGGCCGTCGCGCGCGAGCTCCACCATCACGGCGAGCACTTCGTTCGCGGTCGCCGGATCGAGCGCGCTCGTCGGCTCGTCCACGAGGATGGCGTCGGGGCGCATGAGGAGCGTGCGCGCGATGGCGACGCGCTGCTGCTGTCCGCCCGACAGATCGCGGGGCATGGCGCGCGCCTTGTCGCGCAGGTTCATGCGCAGGAGCAGCTCGAGCGCACGCGCCTCGGCTGCCTCGCGCGCCTCGCCGAGCACGTGGCGCGGACCGGCCACGAGGTTCTCGAGCACCGACATGTGCGGGAACAGGTGCAGCGCCTGGAACACCATCCCCACGCGCCGGCGCACCGCCTGGAGCAGCCGGGCGTCCTTCTTCGGGTCGACGCCGGGCGGCAGCACGAGCTCGCCCACGCGCACCTCGCCGGCGTCGAAGGGCTCGAGCCCGTTGATGCAGCGCAGCAGGGTGCTCTTGCCCGAGCCGCTCGGCCCGATGACGACCGCCACGGCGCCCTTGGCCACCGCGAGCGACACGCCGCGCAGCACGGCCGGCCCGCCGACGAAGCGCTTCTCGAGCGCGCGCACCTCGATCATCGGGGCCTCACGTGACGAGCGCCCGCTGTCCGAGCCGCTTTTCGAGGCGCCGCGACACGACGGCGAGCGGGTAGCTCATGCCGAGGTAGAGGACGGCCGTCATGAGCATGAGCTCGATCGTCGCCTGCGTGCTCATCGAGAGCACGCTGTAGCGCTTGGTGAGCTCGACCAGCGTGATGACCGAGCACACGCTCGTGTCCTTGAAGAGCGCGATGAAGTCGTTGACGACCGGCGGGATGACGATGCGCGCCGCCTGCGGCACGACCACGCGCCGCAGAGCCTGCCCGCGCGTCATGCCGAGCGCGAGCGCCGCCTCCATCTGCCCGGGCGGCACGGCCTGCAGGCCGGCGCGGTAGATCTCCGACTCGTAGGCCGAGTAGTTGACGGCGAGCCCGAGGATCGCCGTCGCGAAGGCCGGCAGGCGCACGCCCACCTCGGGCAGGAAGAAGAAGATGAAGTAGAGCTGCAGCATGAGCGGTGTTCCGCGCAGGAGCTCCACGTAGGCACCGAGCGGCGCGCGCACCAGGCGCGGCCCGTAGAGCCGCCCGATGGCGACGGCGAGCCCGAGCGCGATGGCGAGCGGAAACGACAGGAGCGACAGGACGACGGTGAGGCCGGCCGACTCGACGAGGATGCCGGCGTAGTCGCGCACGACCTCCCAGCCGCGCTTGCGCTCCCCGAGCCGGACGATGTCGCTCGCGGCGGGCTCGCTCCCGGCCGCAGGCGGTGGGGCAGAGCCCGCGGCGCCGCCTGTGCTCTGCGTCCCGCCCGCGTCGCCACTCGGGCCGGGGCTCGGGGCGCCGGCCGCCGGCGCGCGTGGCGCTCCGTCGCCGAGCGCCGCGGCCGCCGGGACGCCGTAGAAGCGGGCCATGCGGGCGATCGCGAAGAGCTCGGCCTGCGCGTCGTCCCACAGGCCGTACTTGCGGTAGAGCGCCTCGAGCTTGCCCGTCGCGAGCAGCTCGACCGTCGCCCGGTCGAGCGCCTGCACGAGCCCGAGCTCGCCGGCGCGCGCGTAGACGACGTAGTAGCCCTTGCCGACGGGCGCCCCCACCGGGCGCAGGCCCGGGAAGCGCGGCGCGTAGAAGCTCGCGATGGGCGTGTCCTGCAGGGTGGCGTCGAGCTTCTCGGTCTCGACCTCGCGCATCGCATCGGTGTTGCCGTCGTAGGAGACGAGCGTCACCCGGTCGCCGAGCGCGCGGCGCACGTGCTCCTCGGCGGCCGAGCCCGTGAGCACGCCGACGCGCCGCTTGTCGCCGCTCGCGCCCGGCGTGCCGAGATCGTCCCAGCTCGCGAGGCTGGCGTCTGCCTTGCGCACGAGCAGCTGCAGACCGTACACGTAGTACGGCATGCTCGCGGCCATCGTCGTCGCGCGCTCGGCGGACCACTCGTAGCCGTTCAGGACGACGTCGATCTTGCCCGTGCGCAACAGGTCGGGCAGCTTGTCCCAGTTGCCCTGCGCGAGCTCGCTCTTGACGCCGAGCGCGGTCGCGAAGAGCTCGGCGAGCTCGACCTCGAAGCCCGTGACCTGGCGCGGGTCGTCCTCGCGCGGGTACACGTAGGGGCCGCCGCCCTCCTGGTCCGCGCCCCACACGAGCCGCCCCCGCTGCCGGATCTCCTCGAGGTCGCCCGCGTGCGCCACGCGGCCGAAGCAGACGAGCGCACCGAGCGCGAGCACGAGCGCCGCCGGAGCGAGTCGCTGCGCGCTAGAACCCGGGCCCGTCGACGCCACCGTGCGGGTCGTCCTTGCCGTGCGCGGTGGGGACCGGGGCGGGCGGCGCGACCACCGGCCGCACGGCGACCGATGCGCTCGCCGCAGCGTTCGTGCTCGGTGCGGCGGTCGCCGCCGAGAGGGCTGCCGCGCTCGCCAGCTCCGCGGCACGCGCCCGCGCCTGGGCCGCCTCGCTGTCGCTCGCGGCCTTCGCCCGGGCCGCCACCCCGCCGACCGCGGCCCCGAAGCGGTTGAGCGGCGCGGCCGGCGCCGCACTCGAGCTCGTGAGCAGGGCGACGGTCGTGCCGCCCATGCCGAGCAGCACCACCGCGCCGATCGCCATCACGAGCGGCGAGAGGCGGGTCGGCTTGCCGTTGGTGCGCGCCTTCCACCAGCCATTCTGGGTCGTGCCGCCGACGGCGCCGGGTGGCGGCAGGCTCAGCATGCGCTCGGGGCGCGAGAGCGGCGTCTGGGTCATCGTGGCGTAAAGCCGCTCGAGCTTTTCCGCGAGCTCGCCCGCACTGCGCAGCCGGTCGTCGCGCTCCTTGGCGAGCAGCCCGTCGACGACCTGGGCCAAGGGCTCGGGCACCTCGGGCGCGTGCGTGCGCAGCGGGGCGTGCGGCGCCGAGATGATCGCGACCATGAGCGCGTTGTAGTTGGCCGCGTCGAAGGGCAGCTTGCCCGTGAGGGCCTCGTACATGATGACGCCGAGCGACCACAGATCGCTGCGGGCGTCGACGTCGCCTTCACCGCGTGCCTGCTCGGGGCTCATGTAGGCCGGCGAGCCGAGCACGGTGCCGGTGCTCGTCTTGATGTTGTCGAACTCGGCGGCGCTCGTCTCCTTCGAGATGCCGAAGTCGAGCACCTTCGGGAACACGTCGCCGTTCTTGTCGAGCGCGAAGAAGATGTTGCCGGGCTTGAGATCGCGGTGCACGAGCCCGCGCATGTGCGCCTCCTCGAGCCCGCGCGCCACGATGGCCACGTAGCGGCACACGTCGACGGGCCGCATCGTGCCCTGGCGCGCGATGCGCTGGTCGAAGCCCTCGCCTTCGAGCAGCTCCATCACGAGGAAGGGCGAGCCGTCCTCGGCCTGGCCCATGTCGTAGACGTCGACGATGGCGGGGTGGCGGATCTGGCCGCAGGCCCGCGCCTCGAGAAAGAAGCGCTCGAGCGCGTCGCGGTTCCGCGCGAGCTCGGGCAGGAGGAACTTCACCGCGAAGTCGCGGTTCGTGAGCTCGTTTCGGGCGGCCCACACCGAGCCCATGCTGCCCATGCCGAGCACGCGCAGCACGCGGTACTTGCCGCTGACGAGGTCACCCGCCTTCACTTCGGAGCGATGGAGACCGCGCTGGGAGTGCGTGGCGCCCTTCGACTGCGGTGCCTCGACCGCGGTGCTCTTCCCCCATTCCTCGTCGTCCATGCCCGACTGCCCAGCATACGCCGACCCGGCGGCGGATGCTCCTTCCCTCTCGTCCGCCTCTAGGTTGCGCGGTCCCCCATCACTTATCACGGTCCCGGGTCACGGTCCCGGGACGGGCCACCCGCCGCCGGCGCGCGCGCCTCGCACCCAGCTCCCGCAGGGCCCGCAGGGCAGGGCGCGGGCACAAAACGCAACACGCGGCGAGCCGGCTCGGCCGGTCGCCGCGTGCAGGCGCGCGCGGGGCCGCTCAGCCGGTCGCCGGGAAGACCGAGACCTGCTTCTGCGTGCGGGTCTTCCAGTGGTACTTCACGACGCCGTCGACCAGTGCGAAGAGCGTGAAGTCGCGGCCGACGCCGACGTTCTTGCCCGCGTGGAGCGTGGCGCCGACCTGGCGCACGAGGATGCCCCCGGCGCGCACGGTCTCGCCGTCGTACACCTTCACGCCGCGCATCTGCGAGTTCGAGTCGCGGCCGTTGCGCGAGGAGCCGCCGCCTTTCTTGTGTGCCATGGCTGCCTCCGATTAACCCTTGATGCCCGTGATCTTCACGGCCGTGTACGTCTGCCGGTGACCGGCCTTGCGGCGGCTGTTCTTGCGGCGCCGCGCCTTGAACACGATGACCTTGTCGCCGCGCTCCTCGCCGAGCACCTCGGCGCTGACGCTGGCACCCGCCACGAGCGGCGTGCCGATGCGCGGCGTCTCGCCGC
The DNA here is from genome assembly GCA_016212965.1 of Myxococcales bacterium. GTDB lineage: Bacteria > Myxococcota_A > Polyangia > Polyangiales > Polyangiaceae > JACRDA01. Next base: position 2,917 of record JACRDA010000096.1, on the reverse strand, counting down.
CGACCAGCAGCACCTCGTCGAAGCTGACGCTGGCGCCCTTCTCGGCGCCGAGTCTCTCGACGCGCAGGGTGTCGCCCGCCTTCACTTTGTACTGCTTGCCGCCCGTCTTGATTACCGCGTACATCGGTCGTGTCCTCGAGGTGGGCCGTGGGGGCCCAAGGGGTGGCGAAGTATACGGACCTTTGTCCTGATGGCAAGTGTCTTCCGCGCCCGGGCCGCCCCGCTCAGAGCCCCCCGACCACGCCGAGCGACGGCACCGCCACCGGTCCGAGGCTCTGCTGTCCGCAGCCGAGCCCGATGTCGCCGAGCGCCTCCGCCACGCGGCAGTCGAAGTCGAGCTGCTCCTTCCGCAGCGTGACGTTCATGCCCTCGAGCACCAGGCTGATGAAGCCCATGTCCTCGATGACCCAGCGCTTCTCGACGCGCAAATCGAGCCGGTGGAACGGCGGCCCGCGCAGGGCGTTGCGCCGGCCGATGAGGGTCGGGTCGGTCGGGTCGTCCGGATCCTCGAAGGCGACGAGCGAGTAGGGCTTGCCCGAGTAGGCGGTCAGGCGCGCGCCCGCGTTCCAGCCCGCGCCCAGGTTGAAGCCGAGCGCGAGGTGCAGGATGTGGGTCCGGTCGAAGTCCGAGAGGAAGGTGCGGCTCCCGACCGAGCGCAGGGAGCGCGACAGCGTGTAGGACAGCATGCCCGCGACGCGCTCCGAGAACGAGCGCGACACCGACAGCTCGAGGCCGTAGGAGCGGCCGCCCGAGCGGTCGCCGAGGTCGCAGGCCGTCACGCCGGGGCCGCAGGCCGCGATGACGTCGCTCATCGCGGTGTAGCCGTGGTGGAAGAAGGTCGCCCCGACGCGGACCTCCTCGGGGAGCTCGAGCTCGGCGCCGGTCGAGAGCTGGACGGCGCGCTGCAGGTGCAGGCCGGCGGGCTCGAGGCCCGGGACCGCGATGCCGACGGAGCCGCGCTGGTGCGTCACGCCGCCCGCGGCGACGAGCGCGAGCCACGAGGCCGGACGGACGCGCAGGGCGAGGCGCGGGTCGACGCCGAGCTCGTGGACGCCGGCCTCGCTGAAGGCGTCGAGGCGCGTGCCGGGCACGAGCTCGAGCTCCGGGACCGGGCGCAGCACCGCGTCGACCCACGCTCCGAAGTCGCCGCCGAGCGACGCGCGGAAGGCGCTCTTCAGATCGAACTGGAAGCCGGAGCTCTCCGTGCGCTTCGGTTTCGGCACGCGGCTCGGCTTCGCGGGGGGCTCGTCGCTCGCGTCGGTCTCGAAGCGGTGGTCCGACACCTCGAGGTCGATGCCCCCGCGGAAGCGGACCTCGGGGCTCACGGCGACGTCGGCCTCCGCGCGCGCACCGAAGGCGCGCGCCTTGGCGGCACCCTGCGCCCCGAGCCCGGTGCGGTCGTAGCCGAAGTCGAAGGCGAGGAGCCGGTGCGCGCCTCCCCCGTCCTCCGGGAGCGGCGTGTGCTCGAGCCGTAGCTCCACGCGGTGGAAGTCGGCCGCGAAGAGCTCGCTCACCTCGGTCTCCTCGCTGCCGTCTGCGCCCGTGACCGTGTCGGCCTTGCCGAGGAAGTCGTGGCTCCCGAACGCGAAGACGCGCACGCGGTCGCGCGGGCTCGGGGCGTAGCTCGCGCCGCCCTGGTAGTCCCAGTAGGCGAGGCGCACGCTCGGCGCGACGAGCGCGAAGAGCGCGGCCGTGTAGGAGTAGCGCCCGCCGAGGAAGACGTGCGCGCGCCCGTCATCGAGGGGCACGTCGGCGTACACGCCCGCGTCGAAGAGGCGCAGCGAGCCCTCGAGGCGCAGCTCGGGCGAGGGCGTGTGGGTCGCCGCCGACACGATACCGCCCACCTGCCGCCCGAAGCGCGACGGGTAGGCGCCCGGGTAGAAGTCCACGCGCTCGACGATGGCCGGGTGGAGCACGCTCGGACCGACGAGCAGGTGAAAGAGGAACGGCACCTGGATGCCGTCGAGGTAGTAGCCGGTGGCCGACGGCGAGGAGCCGCGCACGAGCAGGGCGGGCAGGCCCGAGGCCATTGGCGTCACGCCGGGCAGGGCCTCGATGGCGCGGAAGGCGTCGCCGAAGGCGCCCGGGATGCGGCTGTACTCGCGGTCGGTGAGGCTGCGCTGGGAGGGCGCGTGCACGTCCTGCGCCTCGCGGTCGAGCCCCTCGCCCTCGACGACGACGTCGATCGCCGCCGCGTCGGGCGGTGGCGCAGCCGGCCCGCCCCCCTCGCCGTCGCCGCGAGCGGGCGCCTCGCGCCGCTCGCCCTCCGCGCCTGGCTCGGGCACCCGGGTCGGGCCGCCCTCCTCGCCGGGGCCGACGGGCTCACCTCCCGCGCCGCCGGCCGCGTCGTCGGGGGGCTCGTCCGCCTGGTCGTCGGGCCGGCGCTCCACTTCCTGCGCGAGGGCGGTGCCCGCGGCGGCCGCGCCCGCGAGGGCGACGGCCAGCGCGAGCGCGAGCGCCTCGCGCGGCCATCCGTCGCTCTTCACGCCGCGCCCCGCGTCACGGGCGGCATCCTATCGCGCGGGCCCCGGACCGGGGTGCCAAACGGCTTGCGGTGCGCCGCCCGGCCCCGCATGCTCGCCGGGTCATGCCCCGGCTCGTGGTGCGCGCGCCCTTCGACGGCCCGAGCCGCGACGCCCTCGACGACGCGCTGACGGCGCTCGGGCTGCAGCTCACGAACATCGTGGCACCCACCGAGAGCGAGCCGGGCCAGTGGGTGTACGCCACGCGCACGGCGGACGCGCTCGTCCACCTCGTCGAGGAGCGGCGCCTCGGCCTGCGCTACTTCGCGCTCGCGCCGGGGCAGGACGCCCTCTGCGCAGCCCTCGCCGCCGCCGTGCCGTGCTTCGATCCGTCCCAGCTGCGCGCGGAGCTCGCCGCGACGGCCGACGAGGTGCGGCGCGTCGAGCTCTTGCTC
>JACRDA010000089.1 GCA_016212965.1 Myxococcales bacterium | reverse complement strand
TCGGCGCCGGCGACGCCCGTCCCGAGCGCGCCGGCCGCGCCTGGCTCCGCGGCGCCGAGCGCGCTTCCCACCGCGACCGCGAGCGCGTCGCAGTCGGCCGCGCCGGCCGCCTCGGCGCCGGTCGGGGCCGGCACCGCGGTCCGGCCGGTCGCGAAGCCGACGGCGGCGGTCCCGGTCGGTCCGGCCCCGAAGAAGGGGCCGCTCGTGCGAGACTACAACTGAGCAGCAGCATGGCAGTCGAACGGCGGACCTCCCGGCTCCTCGCGGTGGCAGTGCTGCTCCTCGTCGGCCTCGCGCCGCGCCTGGCCGCGGCCGAGACCCCGACCGAGCGACGCGCCCACGCGAAGTTCGACGAGGGGCTCGCGCTGAGCGACGAGGGCAAGTGGTCCGAGGCGCTCGACGCGTTCCGCGAGTCGGACGCGCTCGTGGCGAACGCCTCGGCGCGCCTCAACATCGCCACGACGCTGCGCGCGCTCGGGCGCTACGTCGAGGCCAAGGACATGGCGCGCAGCATCCTGAAGCAGGCCACGGAGCTCAAGCTCAAGCCGAAGCTGCGCCCCGAGGTCGAGAAGCTGCTCGCGGACGTCAGTGCCAAGGTGCTCTCGCTGAACGTCGACGTGCAGCCGCCCGACGCCGAGGTCGAGGTCGACGGCAGCCCGCTCCGGGCCGACCCGCAGGGCGACGTCGAGCTCGATCCGGGGCGCCACGTGTTCGTCGTGCGCGCGCCCGGCCACGACACCACCACCGTCACGCGCGAGCTCTCGGCCTCCGACGTGCGCCTCGAGCTCGTCGCCCCGAGGACGCCCGTCATCACGACCGAGCCCGAGGAGTCCCCGATCTACGAGCAGTGGTGGCTCTGGACCAGCATCGGCGGTGGTCTCGCCGTGACGGCCGCCGTGGTAGGCATCGTCGTCGCGACCCGGCCCGAGGACATCCCAGGGGCGGCGCCCCCGTCGAGCACCATCGGCCACGTGATCCCCGTCGCGATCGAGTTCTGATGGCCCCGACACCGAGCGCCGAGCGAGCAGCGCAAGCGCGACGCCGCGCCCGGTGCGCGCGTGCGGGCGCCCTGCTCGGGTCGTGCCTCGCGGGCTCGCTCGCGGCGTGCAGCGCCAAGACCCTGCCGAGCTCGAGCTTCGTCCGGATCGAGCTCGTGCCGGTGGCCGGGCCGACGCAGCCGCGCAACGTCGAGGTCGTCATCAGCCCGGCCGACGGCGCCGCGCTGCCCGTGTGCGTCAGCATCGTCGGGGACGCAGGCAAGACCGCCGCGAGCCTGGTGCTCGAGCGCGCCCCGGACCGCGACGCGCTCATCCCCGTGCGCGTCACCGTGACGCCCTTCGGGCCGGTGGCCGGCGAGCTCGGGCCCGGCCAGGAGTTCACCTGCCCGGCCGTGCTCCCACCTGCGCTCGGCCCGGCCCAGGAGCTCGATGTCGCGTTCTGCGCGGGGCAGGCCCGTCGCGTGGTGTTCCACGTCACGGCCGGCTGCGGCTGCTCGGGCATGGGCGGCTCGGGTGGCGGCGGCAGCGGCGGGACCGGGGCCGGCGGCCGCGGTGGGGACGGCACGGGCGGCGCCGCCACGGGCGGGGGCGCGCCCACGGGAGGGGCGGGCGCCACGGCGGGCGCGGGCGGCGCGGGGAATGCGGGGGGCGCGGGGGGCGCGGCCACCGGCGGTGGTGGTGCGGGCGGCGCCGCCGCGACGTGCTGCCCCGCCGACGAGGTGTGCGGCGCGGGCGTCAGCACGACGGGCGCGAGCTGCGCGCCGGGCCAGTGCTGCCGCCAGCGCGTGCTCGACAGCTGCGCCGCGCTCGAGCTGCCCCTCTAACTCGCAGGCGCGCGCGCCCCCGATCGATCCGCGCGCCGTGAAAAGGCCTGCGCAGCTTTCCGGCGGACCTGCGCCTTGACGTGGATCGATCGCTTCCGTATCTGCTTGGCACGGCGGGCAGTGTAAGTCGGGAGGTGCTAGCTTCGTTTCACGCGAGCACCGTCCCGGATCGGGCTCGCATGCAAGAACTCGAAGTAGACGCCAGGCGGCCGGCCGGCAGGGCCTTGCTCCCGACGTGGCCTCGTCCGCCACACGGGGACGCGCAAACAGCACATTCAACCGCTCGGGGACGGATATGAATCGCAAAGCCGAGTCCACGCGTACCACCCGGTTCGGACGTGTCGCCAGAGCGGCAGCGCTCGCGGTCGCGCCCATGGTCTTGTTCGCCGCGCCCACGGTCGCGAGCGCCCAAGACGCGCCGTACGGCCAGGGCAAGACCCCGCCGAAGACCCCGCCGAAGGCACCACCGACCCCGCCGAAGGCGCCGCCGGCCGCGCCGAAGGCGACTCCGCCCGCGGTACCGAAGGCGACTCCGCCTGCCGCGCCGAAGGCGACTCCGCCTGCCGCGCCGAAGGCGACTCCGCCCGCGGCGCCGAAGCCGACTCCCGCGCCCGTCCCGGCGAAGCCGGGGCCCGGGGCGGTGCCGGCTGCGCCCGCCCCGGTGCCCGCGCCGGTCGCGGCGCCGGGCAAGCCCACGCCCGTGCCCGCCGCCGCACCCGAGCTCGATCCCATCGAGCACTTCAAGAAGGTGCTCGCGCCCCATGGCAGCTGGGTCGCGGATCCGGTCCACGGACAGGTCTGGGTGCCGGCGGCGAGCGCCGTCGGCGACGACTTCGCGCCGTACCGCACCAATGGCCACTGGGTCGCGACCGACAAGGACGAATGGGCGTGGGCCAGCGACTTCGATTGGGGGAAGGTCCCCTTCCACTATGGTCGCTGGATCTGGCGCAAGCCGAGCCCGGACGCGGCGGCCGTCGCGGCGCCGCAGCGCGGCTGGGCCTGGGTGCCCGGCAAGGAGTTCGCGCCCGCGTGGGTGGTCTGGCGCCTCGGCAACCCCGGCACCGAGTACGTCGGCTGGGCACCCATGGCGCCGGCCGAGTCGTGGGTGGACGGGAGCGGCGCGGCGAAGAAGCCCGGCGTGCTGCCGTTCTACTTCGTCGAGACCGAGCGCCTCTTCGACCCGCAGCTCGGGCAGCACGTCGTGGGCGAGCTGAAGCTCGCGAGCGGCCTGCTCGCCAACTCCCGCATCTTCGAGGGCGCCGGCGCGGCGCTCGCAGCGGCCACGCCGAGCTTCGCGCTGGCGCGCATCCCGGAGGGCGCGATCCCGAAGTTGCGGGTGAAGAGCGACTCCGTGGTGCCGCCCTCGCCGAATCCGGCGGCGCCGGCCGACCCCAAGGCCGCGCCCGAGCCGGCCGCCCCCCCGGCTCCCGTGGCCGCGCCGCCACCGGCGCCTGCCGCGCCCAGGGCCGGGAGCGAAGGGCGCTTCGCGACCCCACCACCCGCCGCGGCGGACGAGGACGACGACGACGAGGACGAGGACGACGACGACGACGACGAGGCGCGCGCACCGAAGGCCGTCGACCCGGACGACGACGAGGACGACTCCGACGGTCGCTTCGCGACCCCGCCGCCGCCGCGCAACGACGACGAGCGCGCGGCGCAGCTGCGCGAGCGCCATCAGGCGCGCGCCCGCGTGTGGCGCCGCATCCACCGCCAGTTCTGGAAGCGACCGAACGCCGCGCTGCAGGCGCCCGGGCGCGACATGAAGTGCGGCTGGACGATGACCTATCCGAGCTACTGGCGTTGCGGGTACTGACACCGCGCCGCCTGCCGGGCCGCCCCGTGACGGCCCGGCGATTGCATCGTCGGTGCGCACCCCGAGCGCTGGATCGGGCCCCTTGAGCGGGCCCGGCGCCGGACGACCCGACGGAGGACGAGGCCATGAAGCAGGGTAGAGCAGGCACCGTGTGGCACACCGATCCCGCGAGCGCGGGCCCCTCGCCGGTCGTCGGCGACGTCGTGGGAGGACACTACCGGGTGGACGCGGTGCTCGCCGAGGGCGGCATGGCGGTCGTGTACCGCGCCACCAACACCGCGACGGGCAAGGCCTGCGCCCTCAAGATCCTGCACGCCCAGCTCGGCCTGCGGCCCGAGTTCGTCGAGCTGTTCGCCAAGGAGGCGCGCGTCACGACGCTCATCGGCGAGAACGAGCACATCATCAACGTGTTCGACGCGGGGGTCGACGCCGAGCGCGGCATCCCGTTCATCGTCATGGAGCTCTGCGAGGGCGAGACCCTGGCGCAGGCGCTCGAGCGCGGCCCGCTGCCGCGCGGCCTGTGCGTCACGCTGCTCGAGCAGCTGGCGCGGGCGCTCGAGCAGGCCCACCGCGCCGGCGTCGTGCACCGCGACCTCAAGCCGAGCAACCTGTTCGTCACGAGCGACCGCGAGGGCCGCCCGATCCTGAAGGTGATGGACTTCGGCATCGCCAAGGTCCTCGAGGGCGAGGCGGTGCGGACGGCCACGCACATCGGCACGCCGGCCTACAACGCGCCCGAGCAGATGGGCAGCTCGACCCGCCGGCTCGCCGCCAAGCAGGGCATCGTGATCGCACCCTCGGTCTCGCCGGCCACGGACGTGTGGGCGATCGGCCTCATCGCCTACGAGATGCTGACCGGCGAGATGCACGGGCAGTACTGGGGCGTCGAGACGCTGAGCGAGCTGCCGATGAAGGTCGCCTTCGAGGAGCACATGCCGGCGACCGAGCGCGCCGGTGCGGGCGCCGCCCTCTTGCCCGAGGGCTTCGACGAGTGGTTCGAGCGCTGCCTGCGCAAGAACGCCGACGAGCGTTTCCCGACGGCGGGCGACGCCATCGGCGAGCTCCTGTGCCTGCTCGACGGGCGCGCCGCGGCGGTCGAGGAGGTCGAGACCTCCGAGGAGCAGGTGCAGAACGCCGAGACGCGGCTCTTCCGGCCCGGGCCGCCACCGATGCCGCGCGCGGCGTCGCCGGTGAGCGCGCAGCCGCCGAGCGCGCGGCCGAGCAGCCGACCGAGCGCACGGCCGAGCAGCCGACCGAGCCGACCGAGCAGCCGACCCGAGGGCGGGCGTCGCGGGACCGCGCCGCAGGCGCCCGTCGGCGTGGCGGGCGGCACCGCGGACGCCGAGCCCGCACGCGCGCACCTCGAGCAGCCGCAGACCCCGAGCGCGCGGCCGATCGTGCGCGCGGCCGGCGCGACGCCC
>JACRDA010000106.1 GCA_016212965.1 Myxococcales bacterium | reverse complement strand
GTGCCCGCCTCGCCGCTCGCCTCGGCGACACCGCGGCACTCGCGCGGCTCGAGGCCGTGCGGCGGGAGGTCGCGGCCCGCGTGCTTTCGGGGCTCGGGTCGGACGCTGCCCGGGCGGCGCGTCGGTCCGCCTGGCTCGCGGGCGCGAGCCCGGAGGACGGCACCCCGGTCGGCGAGCCGTCCGTCGAGCTGCGCGAGCTCGTGCGCGCGCTCGGGGAGCGGCGCCGCCTCGGCCTCCTGCTCGACCGCGTGCTCGACGTGCTGCTCAGCTGGACCGGCGCGGAGCGGGGGCTGATGCTGCTGCGCAACCCGCGCGGAGTCCTGGTGCCGCGCGCCGCGCGTAACATCGCGCGCGACCACCTCGCGCGCGACCAGATCGCGCTCTCGCAGAGCCTCGCCGAGCGGGCGCTCGCGACCGGCGAGCCCGTCGTCGCGGTGGACGCGATGCACGAGCTCGGCACGAGCCACCAGAGCGCGCACGCGCTGCAGCTGCGGAGCGTGCTGGCGCTGCCGCTCGCCGCGCGTGGCGAGGTGGTGGGGGTCGCGTACCTCGACGATCGCATGCGCGCCGGGACCTTCGGTGCGCGGGAGGTCGCCTGGGCCCAGGCCGTGGCTCCCGTCGCGGCGCTCGCCATCTCCGACGCCATGACCGAGGTGCGCCTGCGCCGAGCGGTGCGTCGCGCCGAGCGCACCGGGCGCGAGCTCGAGCAGCTCCTGGCGCAGAAGGAGACGGCCCTCGACGTCGCGGAGCGCGAGCTGGCCCGCACCGTCGGGCATCGCCCGACGCGGCACCGCTACCCCGAGATCGTCGGGGAGAGCGAGCCCGTGCGCCGCATGCTCGCCGTGGTCGATCGCGTGGCGGGCACCGACGTGCCGGTGCTCTTGCGCGGCGAGAGCGGCAGCGGCAAGGAGCTCGTGGCGCGCGCCATCCATCGGCACGGCGCGCGCGCCGGCCACCCCTTCGTCAGCGAGAACTGCGGCGCCTTGCCGGAGACCCTGCTCGAGTCGGCGCTCTTCGGGCACGCCCGCGGGGCCTTCACCGGCGCCTACGCGGCGCGCGTCGGTCTATTCGAGGCGGCGCACGGCGGCACGCTGTTCCTCGACGAGATCGGGGAGATGAGCCTCGGCATGCAGACCAAGCTCTTGCGCGTGCTCGAGGACGGTCTCGTGCGTCCCGTGGGCAGCGAGCGCGCCCGACGCGTGGACGTGCGCATCGTCGCCGCCACGCACCGCGACCTCGAGCGGCTCGTGGCCGAGGAGCGCTTCCGCCAGGACCTCTACTACCGCCTCGACGTCATCAGCATCGCGATCCCGAGCCTGCGCGAGCGCCCGACGGACATCCCGCTGCTCGTCGCGCACCTGGTGCACAAGCACGCCGGCCGCACGATCGAGGTCACGCCCGCGGCGCTCGCACGGCTCCAGGAGCAGCCCTGGCCCGGCAACGTGCGCCAGCTCGAGAACGAGATCCGCCGCGCGCTGGTGCTCTGCGACGAGCGCATCGACGTCGCGCACCTGTCGCTGGCCCCGGTAGGCGAGCCCGTGGAGCTCGGCCTGGACGTGCGGCTGCGCGTCGACCGGCTCGAGGCGAGCCTGCTCTCCGAGGCGCTGCGGCGCACGTCCGGCAACCAGACGCAGGCCGCGAAGCTCCTCGGCCTGTCGCGCTTCGGCCTGCACAAGATGATGCGCCGGCTCGCGGTGCCGAGCGGCCGGTGACCCCCGCGCTCAGCCTGGATTTCGCGCCGGGCGCGAGGCTCCGGGCGACGGGCTCCAGGCTCCAGGCCGGATAGTCGCGCCTCTGGGTCCGCCACGAGCTCACCCTCCTGGTGAATCTCCCGCCAGTCACGAGCGCGCGGATTTCCGCCTGAAGCCCGTAGTCTGGAGCCTGAAGCCCTCGCGCGAAGCGAGATCCACGCTCACGGCTGCGCTGCGAGGTCGCGCCACAGGGCGTCGGCCCCCTCGGTCCCGCGCAGCTCGCACAGCGAGCTCACGTAGTGCGCGAGCGCGTAGATGAGCTCGCTCGGCGTCTCGCCGGGCCGGACGGCGAGCTCCGCTGACTCGAGCCAGGACGGCATGAGACCGCCGCCGACCCCCGCCGCGATGCGCACGTAGAGGTCGTCGAGCTCGCGGTCGTCGCGCACGGAGCGCAGCCGGTCGCGCGTGAAGTCCGGGGGCGCCACGTCGACGCCGAACTCGTTGTCCGCGGCGGGGCGCACCGCGGGGCGGTACATGTCGTCTCGGTAGCTCGACTTCGGCGCGCCCTCACTCTGGATCGACAGCGCGGCGTACTCGGCGCGCGTCACGTAGGCCGGGTGACAGGCGTCGCATCCGGCGCGCGCGTGGTAGAGGAGCTTGCCCCGCTCGCGGGCGTCGCCCTCGCGCCCTCGCCAGGGGTCCTCGGGAGCGGCGATGGGCTCGCCGACCGGGAAGCGCGCCTGCCCGGAGAGCGACCCCTCCTCGCGGCGGGCGCGCCAGCGATTCGGCGCGCCCTCGGGGTGGGCCTCGGCCTCGGCCCGACAGGTCCCCGCGCCGCGCCGCGCTCGGTCGCAGGGCGGCGCGGGGAAGGTCTTCACGAACGCGACGAGCGCACCGACCTCCGCGTCCGGCAGGTCCCGCCCCAGCATCGCCGTTCCGGCGAGCCCGTCGCGCACGATGCGGGCGAGGTCGTCGTCCGTGAGCAGCGCCTGACGTGTCACGCCGCCGAACTTGAAGACCGCGCGCCGGAGGTCGCGCGGCGGCGGACGCAGACCCGCCGCGACCGGCCCCTGCCCGTCCCCGTCGAGCCCGTGGCAGCCGTAGCAGTGGCGCAGGTACGACCGACGTCCCGCCTCGAGCGTGGGGAGCTCGAGCACCGTGCCGTCCGCGAGCACGACCTCCGCTTCGAACGGCCGTTCGGCCCAGCCGGGGCGCTCGCGCGGGCAGGCCGCCAGGGTCGCGGCGGCGAGCCCGAGGCCCGCGACCGCCGCGCGGCCCCCGCCGGTCACTCGGCCTCGTCGACCAGGCGCGCCGCAGCGCCGACCAGCGCCTCGCCGCCCGCATCCGTGGCCTCGTAGTAGCCGCGGATGCGACCGCCCTGATCCACGAGGACGAGCTTCTCGCTGTGGAAGATCGCCGACGGCCCGCCGGGCTCCTTGCCCATCGCGAGCTTGAAGCCGTCCACGACGACCCGCATGAGCGCCGGCTGGTCGCCGCGCAGGAAGGTCCAGCGCGCCGGGTCGGCGCGGTACTCGCGCCCGTAGTCGGCGAGGACCTCCACCGTGTCGTTGTCGGGGTCGACCGTGAACGACACGAGGTGGAAGGCCTCCCCGAGCCCCTCGGAGCGCGCCTGCACCGCGGCCATGGCGCTCGAGATGCGGGGGCAGACGGTCGGGCACGACGTGAAGAAGAAGGCCGCGGCGTAGACCTTGCCCCGGAGCTCGTCCGTCCCGAACGCCTGCCCGCGCTGATCCTCGAGCCGGTACACCGGCAGTTGGCCGAGCACCTCGAGGGGCGGAGCGCGCGGCCGGAGGAGCAAGGCCGCCCCGACCGAGAGCGCGAACGTCAGGACGGCGACGACCAGGACGAGCGCGCGCAGCCGGCGCCCCGCGGCTCCCGGCGTGTCGCCGCCGTCGACAGGCGGTGTCGCTGCAGCGGGCGTGCCGAGCGCGAGCTCCGGCGCGTGGGCCATCGGATCGTGCCCGGTCACCAGCCGACCATCACCGCGGCCATGAGCAACGGTAGGTAGACGAGCGAGGCCACGAACAGCGACCGTGCCCAGCGCATCGGACCAGGCGCGCCGAAGCCGCGGAGCGCCGCGTAGAGCGAGCCGGCGGCGAGGAAGGTCGCGGTTCCGACGTACACGGGGCCGGCCAGGCCGAGCGGCGCGAGGGCGAGCGACACGCCGTACAGCGGTGCGAGGTAGGCCACGGCGTACCACCGCGCCTGGCGCGCGCCGCGGACCGCTGGCAGCACGCGGATCCCGGCGCGGACGTAGTCGTCGCAGCGCAGCACGGCGATCGCGATGAAGTGCGGCAGCTGCCAGAAGAACAGCACGCCGAAGAGCCCCAGGCCCGCCGCGCCAACCTGCCCCGTCACGGCGGTCCAGCCGAGCAGCGGCGGCATGGCCCCCGGGACGGCGCCGATGAGCAGCGCGAAGTCGGTGTGGCGCTTGAGCGGAGTGTAGACGAGCACGTAGAGCCCGAGCGCCAGCGTGGCGAGCGCCGTCGTCACGGCGTTCGTGACGAGACCGAGCGCGACCAGGGCCGAGAGCGCGAGGGCGAGGCCGAAGCCGAGCGCCGTCGCGGGGCGCAGGCGTCCGGCCGGCAGCGGCCGGTCTCGGGTGCGCTCCATGAGGGCGTCCGAGTGACGCTCGAGGTACATGTTGAGCGCGTTCGCGCCGCCGACGACCGCGCCGATGCCGCCTAGCGCCTCCAGGACCGCGCGCCAGTCGAGCGCCACCGCGGTGGCACGCGCCGCGAGGAACATCCCGCCGAGCGCCGTCACGAGCACCATGAGCGTGATGCGCGGCTTCGCCAGGCGACACAGGTCGGCGACCGCGGCGAGGGCCCCCTGGCGACCCGACGAGCCGCCGCGTCGCTCGGAGAGGGGCTCGTCGCCCGGGGACAGGGTGGCGTCGAGCGTCGCCACCCCGGAGTCTGCGTTGCCGTTCGCGTCGAGCACGTGAGCGATGGGGATGGGTCGGGGTGCGGCGGGTGGATGCCAGGGCCGAAGGTAGCGCGTCCGGCGCTCGCCCGCCAACGTGGCGCGGCGGGCGCGCCCGTCGTCAGAACAGCTTGTCGAGCTCGCCCTTGTTCTCGTCCGGCTGCGCGTCGGCGTCGGAGTAGCCGAAGTCGACGGTCACCGACGCGTCCCCCTTGATCTCGACCTCCCGGTCCGCCTTCTTCCAGCCGTACTGCGAGTGCCAGGCCTCGACGTGGTACCGGCCGTCCGGGACCTTCTCGATGGCGAAGCGCCCGTCGTCGCCCGTGACGGCGAAGAACGGGTGCTTCTCGGCAAACACGAAGGCCCGCATCCACGGGTGAAGGTCGCAGCGGTACTTGATGAGCCCTGCGTCGACGATCTCGCGCTCGAGCGGCTTCGAGCCCCGGCTCTGGGTCACGTTGTCGAACACCGGCTCCGGGTTGACGTTGTGGGTCGCCGCGTCGCTGTTGCTGACCCGGATCGTCTGCCCGACGACGGCGCCGAGGACACGCGGGAGGTAGACGCAGTCCTTCTGATCGAGCTCCACCGCGCCGGGCACGACGTACGCGCCCTTCACGTCCGCCGGCGCGAGGCGCACGTACACGTCCCTGAGCTTGCCGTCCTTCACGAGCACGGCGTTGTGCTTGACGGGGGTGTCCTTGCAGAACTCGGTCTTGAGCCGTTTGTCGGGGACCTTCATCTCCGGAGCCTGGCCCTTGAAGGATGCGACGCCCTGGATCGAGCCCTTTCCGTAGCTACCGCTCGGGGCTCGCGCCGCGGCGCTCGACGCGGCCGACGCCGACGCGCTCGCTTGCGGCGCGGCGCTGCTCGCCGCGGACGCGCTCGGCCGGGGTCGCTCCGACGCGCTGCCGGTCACGGCACCGCCGCCACCGTCCGAGCAGCCGAGCGCCACGAGCACGCTCCACGCGGCCGCCATCCACCCACTCGAAGAACGCCGGTGCATCTGTGAATCCTCCGTGTCGCGCGCCAATATCCGTGAGCGCAGCACCCTGTCAAGGACGGCCCGTCCGGGCCGGCTCCCCGGGGGCGCTAGCCGGGCCGCCAGACCGAGGCGGGCGCCCTCGGACTGCGCGGGCGCAGGCCGTGGCGCAGGTCCTCGGCGCGCTCGACGGCCAGGGCGAGCGCCGAGAGCGTGAGCGCAGCCGCGCCGAGCGCCGTCTCGGCCGCACCGCGCGAGACCAGCATGAGGCACACCGCTGCCGGTGCGATGTCGCGGCTGAAAGCGCGCAGCAGGCTGACGAGCGCGAGGAGCCAGCCCAGCACCTCGACGAAGGCGCGGACCGCGTCCGGTGCGAAGGGCGCGGGCACGCTGAGCAGGCGTCCGAGCGAGCGATTGAGGAGCACGCTGCCGAGGCCCGCGTCGGCCTCCGAGCCGGCCAGGGCGAGCGGCACGGCGAGCGCGGCGAAGAGAACGGCGACGACCGCCACCGCGAACCGGACGCGGCGGGCTTTGCCGGCGGTGAACCAGTCGAGCGCGAGCCCGAGCGCGGTGAGCTCGAGGCCGAAGCCGAGGGTGGCGAGCGCCCGGGCCCCCTGCAACCAGGGCAGCCCCTCGGCCGTGAGCACCGCGCGCGGGCTCGCCGCGAGCGCGGTGGCGGCCAGCACGATGGCCACGGCGCGCACGATGGCCGCGGCCGCGATGGCGCCGAGCGCCAGGGCGGGGGTCCGCAGGTGGGCCGAGCGCGCCCCGTCCACGGACACGAGGAGGCCCAGCAAGGCGGCGAGCGCCCCGAGCGCCACCGCAGGACCGTAGGGCAAGGGCGCCGCCGTGGCGGAGAGCACGCCGAAGCCTGCCACCGCGGCGGTGCCGACGGCGCAGCCGCGCAGCGCGCGCGACAGCGGACTCTTCACGATCGCCACCGCGAGGGCGATGAGCGCCGCGGTCGCGCCGATGCCGAACAGCTGCGCACCGATGGCCACGGCCTTGTCGACGACCACGATCAGCCGGTCGAGGCCCACCGAGCTGCCCGCGAGGGCCGGTCCGAGGCCGCGCGCGAGCACGCCCGCGATCACCGCCACGAGCGCGAGCGCGGTGAGCCAGGGCCGGAAGCGCGCCAGCCCTTCCGGCCCGGACGCCGGGGTGGCGCGCGGCGTGCTCATGCGGCTCGCGCGCTACCGCTCAGTGCTCCCACGACTCGCCCGCGCGCGTGTGCTCGAGGAGGCTCGCCGCCGCCGCGTCGTCGAGCAGATCCTGCATGCGCTTGCCGCCAGCCTCGTCGACGATGCGATCGTCGTACTCGTCGGCCACCACCGCGAGCTGCCGCAGCGCCGTGACGAGCTCCTCTCCGTCGAGCGTCGCGCCGCCGAGGAGGCTGTGCGTGAAGATGACGCACGCGCCGTCGGTCACGAACCCGAAGCTGCCGAACCGCATGCGCGCGTTGAGGCGCAGGAGCTTGATGGCGAGCTCGGGCGTCATCTCGACGCCGCCGGCGAGCTGCGCGACCAGGCGCACCACGGCGCGCCCCGGCTCCCACGGCACGACCTGCACGTAGACGTAGGCGCTGCCCTGCCGGACGACGTAGAACCCGTGCTCCACCCGGGCGAAGGCCGGGTTGTCCTTGAGCAGGGTCTCGACCCGCGCGATGGTGAGCTCGACCGCGTTCGGCTTGTGGACCATGGGGGCGGCATACTACCCCGTCGCCCGAGCCACAACGTCCGCCGCCGCAGCGGGCCGCCCCGTCGGCGCGGCCGTTCAAGGCTCGCGCGCTTCGCCGCCGGCGACGAGCGCGTCGAGCTCGCTCTCGCTGATGAGCCGCGTGCCGTAGCGGCGCGCCTTGTCGGCCTTGCTCGAGGTCGAGGCGGGGTCGGCGATGACGAGGTAGTCGAGGTCCTTCGTCACGCCGTTCGAGACCCGTCCGCCGTGGTCCTCGATGAGCGCGACGAGCTCCTTGCGACCGCGGCGATGGCTACCGGTGATGCAGAAGCTGCGCCCGCCGAGCGGCCCCGCCTGCGCGGCCGTCACGGGCACGATGCCCGCCGCGAGCAAGCGCTCGATCTCGGGCGCGCGCTCCGCGAGGCCGCGCACGATCGCCGCTGCCTTGGCCGGGCCGAGACCGTGGATGCGGGCGATCTCCTCCTCGGTCGCCGCGCGCAGGGCCGCCAGATCCCCGAGCCCGGCGCCCACGAGCAGGCGCGCGGTCTCGAGCGCGAAGCCCTCGATGCCGAGCGCCGCCAGGAACGTCGGCAGCGCGAGGGGCAGGCGCGCGTGGAGCTCGTGGAGGGCGTTGTCCGCGCTCTTCCTGCCGTGGCGCTCGAGCGCCGCGATGTCGTCGACCGTGAGCCGATAGAGGTCGCAGGGCTCGCGCACGAGCCCCTTCTGCACCAGCTGGCCGATGAGCTTCTCTCCCCACTCGAGGACGCCCACCGAGTCGATCCACTTGCGGACGCGCCCCTCGACGCGCGCCGGGCACGCGGCGTTGCGGCATGCGAGGTACTCGCCGTCGACGGCGAGCGGCGCACCGCAGCCCGCGCAACGCACGGGAGCCTCGGCGACCGGGCCGTGCTTCTCCACGACCTCCTCGATGTAGGGAATGACGTCGTTGCGGCGCGACACCAGCACCTCGTCGCCGACGCCGACCCCGAGCTCGCGCAGCAGCGACACGTTGTGCAGCGACGCGCGCCGCACCGACGCGCCCGCGAGCTCCACCGGCTCGAAGATGGCGATCGGGGTGACGCGGCCACCCGCGCCGATGCTCCAGCGCACCTCGAGCACGCGCGTGACCGCCGTGGGGTGGGCGAACTTGAAGGCGACCGCAGCGCGCGGGCGCCGGTTGACCTCGCCGAGGCGGTGCTGCAGCGCGACGCGCGCCGCGCGCACCACCAGGCCATCGATCTCGTAGTCGAGCTCCGCGCGCAGCCCCTCGGCGTAGCGCCGGTAGAGGTCGACGACCTCGGCGAGCGTACCGGCGAAGGTGCGCGGCGTGGCGAGACCGAGGCCACGCAGGAGCTCGAACTTCGCCGCCTCGGTCGCGACGTCGAGCTCGTCGGCGAGGTCGTAGAACAGCACCGTGAGGTGCTCGCACCCCGTGCCGTCGAAGCGGCGCGCCGTCCCGGCCGCTGCGTTGCGCGGGCTCACCGCGTCGGGGAAGTGGCGCGCCATGTCCGAGAGCCGCAGGATGATCTCGCCGCGTACCGAGAGCGGCCGAGCGTCGGGCACCCGGCCCGGCACCCCGCGCATGCGGCGCACGTTGGCCGTGATGCGCTCGCCGACCTCGCCGTCGCCGCGCGTGATCGCCTCGGCGAGCTGGCCGTCGCGGTAGACCACCTCGAGCGAGATGCCGTCGAGCTTCTCGGCCACGAACAGCTCGCCCGAGATCGGCGGCTCGCCCACCTTGGCGAGCAGCTCGTCGCAGCGCGCGGCCCACTCGCCGAGCTCCTCGGCCGTCACCACCTTGTTGAGCGAGCCCATCGGGAGCTCGTGGCGCGCCTTCTCCCAGCCCTCGACGGGTGTCGGCGCGCCCACGCGCGCCAGCGCAGGATGCGCCGGGTCGAGCGCCCGCAGCTCGTCCTCGAGCGCGTCGTAGGCCGCGTCGCTCACGTCCGGTTGACCCGCGTAGTAGCTCGCGCGGTAGCGCTCGAGGCGGGCCGCCAGTGCGTCGACGCGGTCCCGGCTCCCGCGCGGCGCGAGCCCGCCCGCGAGCCCGGGCGCGGGGCGGTCGGCCGAAACGGGGTCGGCGGGCTTGTCGCTGCGCTTGCTTCGCTGAGCCATGGCAGGTCGGGGACGGACGCGCCGTCGTCCAGCCGTCGTGCCCCAACTGCTGCGGCCCCGCAACGGGGCGCGCGCTCGCGCACGGGCGCCGGCGGCCAAGCAAGAGCCGGTCCATGGGGTGGAGGGCCTGCGCGGGAAGAAAGAAACGTGCTCTGGCGTAGACGGCGTCGTGAGGCCGGGGGTTCCGGCGCCCGGTCCGCGCAGAAAACGACGATTTCCTTGCAAGCTGTTTTGCAACGCCTGAGCGACTCGCACGTCCAACCACCAAACCGACCGACAGCTGTGAGGCAGACTGTGAACAAACTGGACAACACCGCTTCCATGCTCCTCAGCAACCCGGACCGCGGGAGCCAAGTGCGCGCCGTCGCCGAGCTCCCCCGCGTCATCGAGGTGACCGAACCACCGCCGCGCGGCCTCGGCCTGAAGGACCGACTCGGCCTCGCGCGCGAACGCCTGCGGCAGGCTGCCGAGCAAGGCATCCGCATCCGGGTCTACGAGGTCGCCCTCGACCTCGACATGAGCGAGTTCCACTTCGCGCGGCAGTTCCGTGCGGCCTACGGCTGTTCGCCCCACGTCTTCTACGACGAGGTGCGCGCCGCCCAGGCCCAGCGCCTGCTCACCGAAGGCTGCACCCCGGGTCAGGCCGCGCGTCGCATCGGCCTGCGCCGCCCCGCCGAGCTGAGGGCGCTGCTCGCCAAGCGACTCGGCGTCGCGGCGAGCGCCTGACGCACCCACACGGACCGACACGAGTGCGCCGGCGTCCCTCGGGGAGCCGGCGCGCGTGTTTTTGTGGTTCGGCCGCGCGGCGCGACGGCGCGCGCTCGGTCAGAGGCGGCGGTGCCGCAGGGACGGGAGACGGCGACGGACGTCCGCCAGGTAGTCGAGATCGACCTCGCCCGTGACCACGCCCTCTCCCTCGGACGCCTGCGCCACGACATCCCCCCACCCGTCGACCAGGCAGCTCTTGCCGTACGTCTGCCGCGGGCCGTGCCGCCCCCACTGCGCCGCGGCGAGCAGGTAGGCCTGGGACTCGATGGCCCGCGCGCGCAGGAGCACGTGCCAGTGGTCCTTGCCCGTGACCATCGTGAAGGCCGCCGGCACCGTGAGCAGATCGGCCTCGGCGTCGACGAGGCGGCGGTAGAGCTCGGGGAAGCGAAGGTCATAGCAGACGCTGAGCCCCACTCGGAGCCCGACGAGCTCCGCCACCACGGGCTCGCTGCCGGCGCTCGTGGCGGCCGACTCCCGGTAGCGGACGCCGTCGCCCGCATCGACGTCGAAGAGGTGGATCTTGCGGTAGCGGGCCACCTGCGTCCCCGTCGCGTCGAAGGCGACCGCCGTGTTGAAGGGGCGGGCCGGGTCCTCGGACCGCTCCGGCAGCCCACCGGCCACGAGCGCGACCGCGTGCCGCACGGCGAGCTCGCGCAGCGTGGACACGATGGGGCCGCCGCCGGCGAGCTCCTCGGCGATGCCGCGCTTGCCCGCCTCGTCGCCCATGAAGGCGAAGTTCTCGGGCAGGAGCACGAGGCGCGCCCCCTGCCCGACTGCGCGCGCCACGAGCTCGCCCGTGCGCAGCAGGTTCGCGCGGACGTCCTCCTGGCTGTTCTGCTGGACCGCTCCGACTCGCACGCCCATGCCGGCGAGCTTAGTCGGACGGCCCCGAGCCTGGCCAGCGACCCGGCGCGCGCGGGGCAGGCTCGGGGCCGGGCGCGCGCGAAGACGCGGCGACGCGCCCCGACCCGCGGTATCCTCCGGCTCGTGAGCTCGACTGGCTCAGGGAACAGCGGCGGCACCGGAGATCGCGGCGCATGGTGACGCGTCCCGGCACCACGCCGGGCTTCAAGACCAAGGAGATGGAGGCCTACGCGGCCCCGCCGCAGCAGGAGCGCGCGGGCAGCGCCGGCCTCGTCCTGCTCTACGCGCCGCGCTTCGCGGACCTATGGCCGGCCTACCCGTTTCCGGCGGGCCGGCCGGCGATCATCGGTCGCGAGCCACCGGCGACCATCCTCGTGCCCCAGGCCGCGGTGTCGCGCGCCCACGCGCGCGTCGTCCACGACGGCGAGGGCTGGGTGCTCCACGACCTCGGCGCGCGCAACGGCACCATCGTGAACGGCGCCTTCGTCCACAGCGTGCGCCTGCGCCACCGCGACGAGATCCGCATCGGCGACGCGTTCTTCAAGTTCGTGACCCACGACGCCGAGAGCTACACGCACTACCGCATCGACGGCGCCTACCGCGCGGAGGGAGCGGGCCCGGACGCGCCTGCGGCACCGAGCGGGATCGTCGGCGGGCTGCAGGTGGCGCGCATCGCCCTGGCGCTCGAGCGCGTGGCCCGAAGCCCCATCTCCGTCGTGCTGCTCGGCGAGAGCGGCACCGGCAAGGAGGTGTTCGCGCGCCAGGTCCACACCTGGAGCGCGCGCAAGGGCGCCTTCTGCGCCCTGAACTGCGCGGCGATCCCGTCGACGCTGCTCGAGAGCCAGCTCTTCGGCTACCGCCGCGGCGCTTTCAGCGGCGCGGACCGCGACCACGTAGGGCTCGTGCGCGCAGCGGACGGCGGCACGCTCTTCCTCGACGAGATCGGCGACATGCCGCTCGACGCGCAGGCGAAGCTCTTGCGCGTGCTCCAGACGAAGGAGGTGCATCCGCTCGGCGCGACGGTCCCGGAGCAGGTGGACGTGCGGGTGGTGTGCGCGACGCACCGCGATCTCGGCGCGATGCAGCAGGCGGGCGCGTTCCGGCGCGACCTCTTCGCACGCCTGAACGAGTACAGCGTGCACCTGCCGCCGCTGCGGGAGCGCAAGGAGGACGTCTACGCGCTGTCGTCGGCCTTCTTGCACCGCTACAAGCGCCCCGACGTCGTGCTCGGCATCCCGTACCTCATGGGGCTCCTGCACTACGACTACCCCTACAACGTGCGCGAGCTCGAGGCGCTCATCAAGCGCGGGCTCGCCCTGCTGCAGGGCAACGTGCTCGAGACCCAGCACCTGTCCGACGAGGTGCACGCCAAGATGCGCCTCTACGGCCAGCGGGCACGCGCCGTTCCGGCGACGCCCGCCGAGGGCGGTCGCCCGGGACAGGACCCTTGGCACGACCCCACGTGGGGCGGCGGCGACGCCCCGGCCGAGCCGATCGCACCGGGCATCGGCAGCACGTCCCCGGCGATCGTCCCCCCGGCACCTCCGGCGAGCAGTCCCCCGCCGGCGCCGCCCGAGACGCCGCGCCACGACCACGACCCGCACCGCGAGGCCGGCGTCGGCGGCTACGGCTACGTCCCCAGCGAAGAGCAACTGCGCGCGGCGCTCGCCCGCGCGGGAGGCAACCTCGCCGAGGTCGGTCGCCAGTTCGGCCGCGAGCGCATGCAGGTCCATCGCTGGCTCAAGCGCTACGGCATCGACGCCGACGAGTACCGCTAGCCGTCCCACCGGCCAGTGGCCGATTTTCGGCCGAAACACGGCTCCGCCGGCGCCGAAGGGGACGCCCGTTCGGGCTTGTGCTCGCGCCTCGGCGTGATATCGGTGGGGAGCCCCGTCAGTTCTCGATCCGCTGGGTTCGCGTGCTGTCGCGTGTCGGCCGCGCTGCATGGGGTAGCGCGGACCCGTTTGGTCTGATCAGCGCATGGCGCCGAGCGTTCGTTCGAGGGCGACCCTCTGGCGCGCAGGTTGGGGTGGAGCATGAGCGCACGTCTTTACGTCGGCAATCTGTCTTACAACGTCACCGAGGACCAGCTCCGGAGCGCCTTCGCGAGCTGCGGCGACATCACGGCCACGACCGTGGTGGTCGACCACGTCTCGGGACGCTCGCGGGGGTTCGGCTTCGTCGAGTTCGGCAGCGAGGAGCACGCCGCGCGCGCGGTCGAGAGCATGAACGGCCAGGTGCTCGACGGGCGCGCGCTCAATGTGAGTCCGGCGCGCGAGCGGGGCGGCGGCGGGGGCGGTGGCCGGTCCG
The DNA here is from genome assembly GCA_016212965.1 of Myxococcales bacterium. Taxonomy (GTDB): domain Bacteria; phylum Myxococcota_A; class Polyangia; order Polyangiales; family Polyangiaceae; genus JACRDA01. The sequence goes on along the minus strand of JACRDA010000106.1, from coordinate 21,840 downwards.
GCGGCGGACGCGGCGGTGCCTACGGCGGTGGCGGCTACGGTGGCGGTGGCGCTGGCGGGCGCAGCGAGGGCGGCGGCGACCGCGAGCGCAGGGGCGGCCGGCGCGAGCGCTGGTGAAGCGAGGCGTCGGTCATCGGTTCTCAGTGGTCAGCCGCAGAGGCTTGGCCCCTTCCGTGGGCGCAGTCAGCGCCTCCGGCGCCTTCGCACCGAGGGCGCCGTCAGCCCGGACGCGCTTCTGGCACCGCTCGGAACCAGGAGTCAGCCCCGGAGTCCGAGAGGGAGGCATCCGCTCGGCCCGCAGGGCCGTCCGGGGCTGAGTACTGACGACCGACCACCGACCACTGCCCGGCGCGTCGCGTTCGCGCCCGGGCTGCAGACTCCTTCTAGACGTCGAGCTCCTCGACGCTCGCGTTGGGCGCGTGGTCCATGATGAAGCGGAAGCGCGCCTGCGGGTCCTTGCCCATGAGCTGATTGAGCACGCGGTCCGTCTCGACCTCGCCGTCGACGACGACGCGGAGCGCACGGCGGCGCTTGGGGTCGAGCGTCGTCGCGAAGAGCTCGTCGGCCTCCATCTCCCCGAGGCCCTTGAAGCGACTCACCGAGCTCTTCACGTTCTTCGGCAGGGCCGCGAGGGTCTCGTCGCGCTCGCGATCGTCGAGCGCCCAGTGGGTCTCCTTGCCCGCGTCGATGCGGTAGAGCGGCGGCTGGGCCAGGTACACGTGACCGCCGCGCAAGAGGCCCGGCAGGTGGCGGTAGAAGAAGGTGAGCAGCAGGGTCGCGATGTGCTGACCGTCGCTGTCGGCATCCATCAGGAGAAAGACGCGGCCGTAGCGCAGCTTGTTCGGCTCGTAGCCCTCGCCGAGACCACAACCGAGCGCGCTCACGAGATCGAGCAGCTCCTTGTTGCCCATGAGCTTCTGCGTCGTGGCCTGCTCGGCGTTCAGCACCTTGCCGCGCAGCGGCAGAATCGCCTGCGTGCGCCGGTCGCGGCCCTGCTTGGCGCTGCCCCCGGCGCTGTCGCCCTCGACGATGAAGAGCTCGCACTCCTCGGGATTCTGCGACGAGCAGTCGGCGAGCTTGCCCGGCAGGTTGAGCCGGTGGGAGGCGCTGCCCTTGCGCAGCACCGACTGGGCCGCCTCGCGCCGCGCCACGCGCACGCGCGCCGACGTGATGCTGCGCCCGACGATGGCGTCGCCCGCCGAGCCGTTCTCGAGCAGCCACTGCTCGAACGCCGCCCGTACGATGCCCTCGACCGCCGGCGCGACCTCGGGGTTGTTGAGCCGATCCTTGGTCTGCCCCTGGAACTGGGGCTCCTGCACGTACACCGACAGAAGACCCACCATGCCCTCCCGGATGTCCTCGCTCGTGAGCGAGACGCCCTTGGGCTGGATCTTCTTCGCCTCCATGAAGCCGCGTACGGCCTTGACCGCCGCCGCGTTGAGACCGGCCTCGTGCGACCCGCCGGAGTGGGTTGGAATGCCGTTGACGTACGACCGGACGTAGCCCTCGGGCGCCTCGGTCCACTGCAGGGCGACCTCGAGACGCACCTCGCCCTCCTTGGCTAGGAAGAACACGGCGGGATGCACCGGCGCCTTGCCGCGCTCGGCGACGAGGCGCGGCAAGAAGTCCGCGATGCCGCCCGGGTGCAGGAAGGTCTGATTCTCGCCCGTCTTCTGGTCCTCGAAGACGATGGTGAGACCGCGGTGCAGGTACGCGCGCGCCTCGAGCCGCTCGCGCACGAGCTCGGGGTCGAAGGTCGCCTTCGGCCCGAAGATCTGCTCGTCCGGGCGGAACGACACGACGGTGCCGCGCCGGCGCGTGGGCCCCGCCTTCTTGAGCTTGCCCTGTGGCGCGCCCCGCGCGTAGAGCTGCACGAACTCCTCGCCGTCGCGGTGCACGTGCACCTCGAGCTCGGCGGAGAGGGCGTTGACGACGCTGGCGCCCACGCCGTGCAGACCGCCGGACACCTTGTAGCTCGTGGGCGCGAACTTCCCGCCCGCGTGCAGGGTGCAGAAGATGAGCTCGAGGGCGGGCCGCTTGTGGCGCGGGTGCATGTCGACCGGGATGCCGCGACCGTCGTCGGACACCGACGCGCCCTTGCCATCGGCGCTCAACGTCACGTGGATCTTCTTCGCGTAGCCGTTGATGGCCTCGTCGACCGAGTTGTCGACGATCTCCCAGAGCAGGTGGTGGTAGCCGCGCGCGTCGGTGCCGCCGATGTACATGGCCGGCCGGCGACGCACGGGCTCGAGGCCCTCGAGGACCTCGATGCTGGCTGCGGTGTAGGTCTCGGTCATCGTCGCGTCTTCCGGGGTCTGGTCGCCGCATCGCTCGCGGCGGCGCGCCTCGTGTCACTTGTCCGTGGTGCGCGCCTCGAGCACCGGGGTCTCCACCGGCGGCGTCACGAAGCGCGAGAAGCCGCCACGCTTGACGATCGCGTGGCCGCGGCCGCCGCGCGTCCCGACGAGGCTGCGCAGCGTGAGCGAGCGCGCGCTGCCCTTGCCCGTCTCGACCTCGATGGCGTCGAGGTCGCGCGCCCCGAGCGCGGCGCCGAGCAGCTCCGCGTCGTCGTCGAGCTTGAGCACCATGACCCCCTTGCCGGGCCCGGCGAGGATCGGCAGCTCTTCGCACTCGACGGCGATGGCGTGACCGTCGCTGGCCGCGCACATCACGTGCTCGCCGCGGCGGTCGAGCGCGAAGCAGGCGATCACCTCGTCGCCCTCGTTGAGGCGGCAGAACTTGCGACCGGCGCGCGTGGAAGGCTCGCCGAAGGGGCGGAGCGAGAAGCGCATGCCGAGGCCGCGGCGCGTGACGGCGACCCCGAAGGGCGGCTCGGGCTCGCTCGCACCCTCGTTCGGCGGCGGCACCTCGCGGACGCGCGCGTCGCAGGACAGAGCGGCGACGATGCGCTCGCCGTCGCCGAGCTTGAACAGGCTCTGGATGGGCTCGCCGTAGCCCGTCGTGGCGGGGAGATCGTGGATGCGGCAGCTGTAGCAGACGCCGTGGCTCGAGAGGAACGCCACGATGGCGCGCGTCGAGCCCGCCACGGCGGCGAGCACGCTGTCGCCCTCACGCAGGCGCGTCGCGGCGACGTCGATGTCGCGACCGCGCTTCACCCAGCCGCTCGCGCACAGGATGACGCGCGCGTCCTCGTCGACGATGAAGTCCTCCGCGGCGAACTCGGGCTCGCCCGCATCGGCCACGACGCGCGTGCGACGCTTGTCGCCGTAGCGCTTCTTGATGTCGAGCAGCTCGCCGCGCACGAGCTCCCAGCGCTTCGCGTCGCTCTTCAGCAGGCCCTGCAGACGCTTCTGCACCAGGCGCCGCTCGGCGAGCTCGCGCTGGATGGCGAGAATCTCGAGGCGCGCCAGGCGGTAGAGCCGGAGCTCGAGGATGGCGTCGGCCTGCGCCGCCGAGAGCCCGAAGCGCCCCACGAGCTTCTCGGCCGCGTCCGCCTTGCCGTCGCTCTTGCGGATGATGGCGATGACTTGGTCGAGCACGTCGAACACGAGCTCGAAGCCCTCGAGGATGTGGATGCGCCGCTCGAGCTCGCCGAGCTCGTGCTCGAGCCGCCGCGTGACCGTCGCGAAGCGGAAGTCGAGGAACTCGCGCAGCATCGGCATGAGGCCGAGCCGCTGCGGCGCCGCCACGGCCGCGCCCTCCACCGGCACGAGGCAGGTGAGGTTCACCTGCACGTTCGCGGCGAGCCCCGTGTGCTTGAAGAGGTAGGCCATCACGAGCTGCGCGTCGCTGCCGCGCTTGCACTCGAGCACCACGCGCACCTCCTCGGTCGACTCGTCGCGCACGTCCGACAGCGCCGGGAGCTTCTTCTGCAGGATGATCTCGGCGATCTTCTCGACGATGCCCTTGCGCTCGACCGCAAACGGAACGCTCGTGATGACGATGGCGTCGGGGTCGCCGCGCCCGCTGCCGGGCTCGAGCTTCCACTCGCCACGCAGCTTGAGCGAGCCGTGGCCCGTCTCGTAGACCTCGGCGAGCTCACGCTTCGTGACCTGCAGCTGGCCGCCGGTCGGGAAATCCGGGCCCTTGACGAACTTGAGCAAGTCCTGCGCGCGCGGCGTCGGCTCGTCGATGAGGTACACGCAGGCGTCGATGACCTCGCCGAGGTTGTGGGGCGGAATGCTCGTCGCCATGCCGACGGCGATGCCGTAGCTGCCGTTGACGAGCAGGTTCGGGAAGCGCGCGGGCACCACGACAGGCTCGCGCAGCGTGTTGTCGTAGTTCGGCCGGAACTCGACGGTATCCATGTCGATCTCGTCGAGGAGCTCCTGCGCGAGCGGCCGCAGCTTCGCCTCGGTGTAGCGCATGGCCGCCGGCGAATCGCCGTCGGGCGAGCCGAAGTTGCCGTGACCGTCGACCAGGGTCGCGCGCAGCGAGAACGACTGCGCCATGCGCGCCATGGCCTCGTAGATCGCGACGTCGCCGTGCGGGTGGTACTTGCCCATGACCTCGCCGACCACCGCCGCGCTCTTGCGGTGCTTGGCGTCCGGGCCGAGGCGCATGTCGTGGTGCATCGCGTAGAGGATGCGACGCTGCACCGGCTTCAGGCCGTCGCGCACGTCCGGCAGGGCGCGCGACGTGATGACGCTGAGCGCGTAGTTGAGGTAGCGCCGCTCGGCCTCGCCCGCGAGCGAGGTGTCGGGGATCGGCGGGGGCAAGATCGAGTCGCCGCCGCGGCGGCGCCCGCCGGGCGGGGGTGGTGGAGGCGGCCCGACGGGCGGGCTGCCGGCGGCGCCGCCGCCGGGAACGTTCGGGGGCCGAGGGATGACCGCCCCGGTGAGCGGCAGGTCGAGCTGGGGGATCTTCGCCACGGCGCTTCCGGTCCTACACCGACGTTCAGTACGGTGCGCTTGAGCCAATAGCGGAGAGCGCGGCGCGCCGTCAACCGTGGACCACCGCACGGGCAAGTCGCCGGCCGGGCGCGCGAGCTGCGTCCGGCGCGCCTGGGCCCCGAAGGGGAGCGGCTCCGGTCCGGCACACCCGCTCGGCGGCCGCGTGCTCCGCCCTTCGCGTAGGGCCTTGAGACCCGGTGCGGCATGGGCTACGGCTCCCGCCGAGCTCTCGTCGAGCCGGGTCCTCCGGTCGAGCGCGCCCCCCCGATGGCCTCATCCCGCCGCTTCATCGCATTCGTGCTGACGGCGTTCGCCATGCTGTGCGCGGGTCGGGCGTGGGCCCAGCCCGGGCCGCCGGACCAGCCGCCCGCTCAGCCCCAGCCCCCGGGCCCACCCCAGCCCCCAGGCCAGCCTCAGCCCCCAGGCCAGCCCCAGCCCCCGCGCCCCAAGAGCCCGCCGACCGCGGCGCTGCCCCCCACGGATGCCGAGCTCGCCGCGGGGCAGCCCATCCTCGAGGTGCGCTTCGACGGCAACGAGCGGGTCACCCCCGAAGAGCTCGACGGGATGATCCGCTGGATGAAGGTGGGCAAGCTCTTCAACCCGAAGGGCGTCACCCGCGACGTGCGCGAGCTCTGGGACTCCGGCTACTTCGACGGCATCGAGGTCGATCTCACGCGCCGCGACGAGGGCGTGAAGCTCCGCGTCATCGTCCAGGAGCGCCCGAGCATCAAGGAGATCACCTACTCCGGCAATCACAAGCTCGACGAGGACGACCTCAACGGCATCGTCCACGCCGAGGTCAAGCTCGGCAGCATCATCAACCACGCGGCCTTGCGCCGCGCGGTTCAGAAGATCCGCGACAAGTACGCCGAGGACGGCTTCTTCCTCGCCGAGGCGCGCTACGAGGTCGTCCCGCAGAAGGACAACCAGGTCTCGGTGCGCGTGACGATCCGGGAGTACGAGAAGGTCACCGTCCGGCACATCACCTTCATCGGCAACCACGACGTCTCGGACGACGATCTGCGCGCCTCGATGCTGACCGGCAAGGGCGGCTTCTTCGACTTCGGGCGCGGCGGGCCGTTCCGGCAGGACGCCTTCGAGCGCGACGTGCTCGTGCTGACGTCGCTCTACTACGACCGCGGCTACCTCGGCGTGCAGATCTCGGCACCGCGCGTGCTGCTCACGCCGGACCGCACCGGCATCGACATCGTCATCACGGTGGACGAGGGACCGCGCTTCAAGATCCGGCGGCTGAGCGTCATCGAGACCGACAGCGACGGGCGCGAGGTCGAGCCTCTCGGCGGGCACCGCACCGTCCGCGACATGGTCCGGGCGCGCCCGGGCGAGTGGTACAACGCCGCCGAGCTCGCCAAGGACATCGCGGGCATCCAGACGATGTACCGCGACGCCGGCTTCGCGCACGTCGAGGCCCGCCCGCAGAGCCAGGTCTACCCCGAGCAGCAGCGCGTCGACATCATCGTGCGCGTGCAGCGCCGCGGGCCGGTGCGCTTCGGGCGCATCGAGATCAAGGGCAACACGAAGACGCGCGACCGCGTCATCCGGCGCGAGATGGAGATCAAGGAGGGCGCGCTCTTCAGCGAGACGAGGCTGGCAGCGTCGCGCCTGCGCATCGCGCAGCTCGGCTATTTCCAGCGCGTCGATCTGCAGACCGCCCAGGGCGACGACCCGGACCACATCAACGTCATGGTCGACGTCATCGAGAAGCCGACCGGCACGTTCCAGATCGGCGCCGGCTTCTCCAGCATCGAGAGCTTCATCGCGACGGCGCAGGTGCAGCAGCAGAACCTGTTCGGCAACGGCCAAGCCCTGTCCCTGCAGGCGCAGGTCTCGGGGCTGAAGCAGCTCATCGAGATCCACCTCTACGAGCCGTACCTGTTCGACAGCCCGTTCTCGGCGAACGTCGAGGCCTTCGACCAGGTGCGCTCCTACAGCCAGTTCTCGGTGGAGTCGCGCGGCGGGTCGCTCACCTTCGGCTACCCGCTCATCGACAACAAGCTCTTCGCCTCGCTCGGCTACACCCTCAAGGACGACGCGATCGACACCCGCACGACGACCACGCTGTTCGGGACGGCCGCGGCCGTGAGCGTGTTCCAGCGCCTGCCGCTCGCGAACCTGTTCAACGACGGCCTCACGTCGAGCTTCCGGCCGAGCCTCACCTACGACACGCGCAACGACCGCATCTTCCCGAGCGAGGGCGTGTACTTGCAGGCCTCGAGCGAGATCGCGCTGCGCCAGTTCGGCAGCGACAACGAGTACATCAAGAACCGCCTGCTCGCGCGCTTCTACTACCCGGTCACCACCGACGTGGTGCTCAAGTTCAACGCCGAGGCGGGCCTCGTGACGAGCCCCGGCACCGACGGCGTGCCGCTCTTCGCGCGCTTCTTCCTCGGCGGCATCTTCGATCTGCGCGGCTACCGCCTGCGCACCGTGGGTCCGCGCCTGCCGCTGAAGCGGAGCCTCGACGAGAACGCGCCCTTCTACGCCAACGGCGCGAACGTCGGCGGCAACATGCAGTACTTCCAGAACCTCGAGCTCGAGTTCCCCATCGTGCAGCCCGTCGGCCTGCGCGGGGTCGTGTTCACCGACCTCGGCAACGCCTGGAACCTCGAGGGCGTGTACTGCGACGCCGCCTCGGCGAGCCTGCACGACGTCACGAACCCGTGCTTCAAGGCCGCCGACATTTTCAACGTGCGCACGAGCGTGGGCTTCGGCCTGCGCTGGATTTCCCCGCTCGGCCCGCTGCGCTTCGAGTGGGGCTTCCCGCTGAAGCCCCTGCCCTACGAAGAGACGAGCGTGTTCGAGTTCACGATCGGCAACTTCTTCTGAGCGGTCGGCCCACGGCGCTCGGGAGTCGGCCCCCTCCCCAGAGGGAGACAACCACGGAGACGCGGAGACACGGAGAGCTGCACGGAGCCGGCAGGGTTCAGAGGCTCCTCCGTGTCACGCTCCGTGTCTCGGTGCCTCCGTGGTTCTGCTCGTTCCGCTTTCGGGCCGGACGGATCGACGCGCGACTACCGCTACGCGATCACTTCTTCGGCGCGGCGCTCGCGGCCGGTGCTGCCGAGGTGGAGGCTGCGCCCGAGGTCGCGGCGCTCGCCGAGGCGGAGGGGGCCGCGGAGGCCGACGCCGAGGCGGAACCCGCCGGCGCCTCGGAGTCGCCGACGACCACCGCGCTCTTGATGTAGTCGAGCTCCGGGTAGGCGCCCCGCAGGTACTCGTTGCCCTTGCTCGCGATGTCGCCCTGCCGGCTGGTCGTCTTCTCGCCGTAGCCGCTGTAGAACTTGCGCACGACGTCCATGCCCTCGACGACCTTGCCGAACGGGGCGAAGCGCTTGGAGTCGAGGAAGGAGTTGTCGGCGTAGTTGATGAAGATCTGCACCGAGCGCGAGTTCGGCGAGTTGGTCTGCGCGTAGGTGACGAAGCCCTCGGTGTTCGACTGCTTGACGGGGTCGTCCTGGATGTTGGCGTTGAGCCACTTGGTCGCGACCTCGGGCACGCCGTGGATGCCGAACTGCACCATGAAGTCCTTCGGCGATTCCGGCTTCTTGACGGCGCGAAAGAGCGCGACGTCGGCGAAGTAGCCGAGCTTGACGAGGTTGAAGAAGCGGTCGGCGCCGTTGGGAGCCCAGTCGCGCGTGACCTCGATGACGAAGTCGCCCTTGGTGGTCGTGAAGCGTGCCTTCCACTTGTCGGGCGCCGTCAGCGTGGCCTTCTCCGGAGCGAGCAGGGCCGGATCGACGGGTGTCTTCGGCGCCGCCGCCGTGGCCGAGGGCTTCGGTGCGATGGTGCGCGAGCTGGCACTCGAGCGCGGCTTCTGCCCCGTGTCCTTGGTGGGCTCCGGCGCGGAGCTGTCGCAGTGGAGGCCGAAGAGCGCGATGGCCATGGTCAGGGTCAGGGTGCGTCGCATGGATCTTCCTCTCATGGCGGGTGGCGCCGTGCCGAGCCCGCCTGCGGCGCGCACCATGGCAGGATCGCGGCCGCATTTCCAGCGTCCGTCGAACGGGCCCGGAGACATCGGCACCCGCCACGACCCGCGGGGCGCCGCGCTAGAATAGCTCGCCCGACGGATCGACCGCGAAGTCGTAGCTGCGCACCGGCCCCGCGACGGTCACGGAGATGGAGACGGGGTCGAGGCGCTGGAAGGAGAGGTGCACCGACTTCGAGTACGGCGTGTCGAGCACGTAGAGGCCGGCCTGCGGCACCGCGTCGACCCAGCGGACGTCGGCCCCGTAGAGCTCGAGACCCCACTCGCCGCGCAGGCCCGTCCAGAACGCGAGGCCCTCGAGGAGCACCCCCTCGGCGAGGCCGCCCGCGGCCGGGGACTGGTAGAGCTCGGTGTAGCCGACGCCGGTGCGCTCGTCGGCGAGGCGCGTCCAGCTGATCTCGTGCAGCACGGTCCGGCCCTCGTCGCCGTCGAGCCACACGGCCTCGGCCCAGCCGTCGACCGAGACGATCCCGTCCGTGAGGCCCGTCCACTCGTGGTCGACGACGATGCCCTCGTCGTCGTTGGCGACGATGGTGATGAGCTGGGAGCCCGCGAGCGCGCGGCCCATGACCGCGCACTCGGCGCCGTGCTCGACGCTTACCGTGGCGCCATCGACCGCCACGAGGGCGCAGGGGAGATCGACGAGGAGCCGGGCGCCGTGGGCGGCTGCCGAGGTCTCGGGGTCGTCGACCGCCGCGAAGCTCGTGCCGAGCTCGATCGCTCGGGCCGTGAGCACGAGGGCCTGGGTCGCCCCCGTCGCCTCGACGAGCGCGTCGGTGGCCTCCGCGATCGCGAGCGCGGCCTGCGCCGGCTGGCAGGCGACGAGGCCGCCGGGCGCGAGCGCGGCGCACGCGCAGAGGGCCGCACGCCGTGGGAACACCGTCGCCCGAGCCCAGCGTGTGCGCGAAAGCTGCCCGTCCATGCCGCCGCTCCTCGCAACCCCGGCCGGGGTCGCTCTTGGCCTCGCATGTTCGCACGCCGCGCGGAAGCTTGCAGCATCGACGGCGCTCCCGGCGCGGCGGGCGCTCGCCCGCGGCGCTAGATCGACCGGGCCGCGCCCCCGAAGCCAGCTATGCTCGGGGCGTGTTCGTGTGTCCAGAGTGCGGGGCTGGCTTTGCGGAGGGGAGTCGCTGCACCCGCGATGGATCGCCCCTCGCCGACGGCCACAGCGACCCGCTCCTCGGTGCGACCGTGGGCAGCTACCGGCTCGCCTCGCTCCTCGGCACGGGCGGCATGGGCCGCGTCTACAAGGGGGTGCACCCGGACATCGGCAGCCGCGTCGCGGTGAAGATACTCGCGGGCAGCGAGGAGATCGAGGACGCCGACGTGCAGCGCTTCTTCGCCGAGGCGCGTGCCGTCAACCTCATCCACCACGAGGGCATCGTCAACGTGCTCGACCTCGGGTGGCTGCCGAGCCCCCGGCCTGCCGCGCGTCGCAACCTGCCCTTCATCCTGATGGAGTACCTCGACGGTGCACCCCTGTCGCGCCACATCCTCGAACGAGGCCCCTTGCCCCTCGACGAGCTCGCCCGGCTCGCGCTCGAGGTGCTCGACGCGCTCGCCGCAGCGCACGAGCGCGGCATCGTCCATCGAGACATCAAGCCCGACAACATCTTCGTGACGCGCGCCGGCCGGGCGAAACTGCTCGACTTCGGCATCGCGAAGTTGCGCCGGACCGGCGTGACGGTGCCGGGCGTGACGCGCTCGCTCGTGGGCGCGCACCAGACCGCGCAGGGCTCGCTCCTCGGCACGCCGCACTACATGGCCCCGGAACAGGCGCTCGGGCAGGTGGCTGACGCACGCAGCGACCTCTACGCCCTCGCGCTCGTGCTCTTCGAGGGCGCCACGGGCCACAAGCCATTCCACGGGGCCTCCCTCTACGAGCTGCTGCGCCAGCACGTCGAGCAGCCCATCGCCGATCCGCGCGCGCTTCGCCCGGACATGCCGCCGGCCTGGGCCGCGGTGATCCTGCGAGCCGCCGCCAAGCACCCGGCCGAGCGCTTCCAGTCGGCGCGCGAGCTCGGGGCGGCGCTCCACCAGGCGGCGTTTCCGCCGGTCACCTGGCCGCTCGGCGGCGCGGGCGCGGCCGCGCAGGTCGCCGGGGCGAGCGGCACGAGCCCCGCCGTCTCGTACGGCGTGCAATCCGTCGGACCGGAGACCTGGGCCCAGGCGCAAGCCGCCGCACCGACGGGCTCCACGGCCCAGCCGGCAGCCGCGGCACCGGTCACGCCGTCGGCCGCGGCGGGGGCCTACCTCGTCCCTGGCGCCGCGTCAGGCACGCTCCCGTCCGCGGCCGCCCAGCGTACGGGCGCGCCCGCCGGCCGACCTCCCACCGAGGGCGCGCCGGCGCCCGGCACGCTCCAGGGCGTCGCGGGCCCGACCCAGCCGAGCGCGAGCCCGCCGCGCGCGCGCCGGCGAACCGCGCTGTGGCTCGGGCTACTCGGGTCGGCCTGCGTCGCCGCGCTCGTCGCGACGCTCGTGGTCGTGCTGGCGCCGGCCCGCGGGGCCAAGCAGGCCACGGCGTCGGCGCAGCGGGCGACCGATTCCGCGCCCCGCGACGACCGCGGAGGCGCGCCGGCGGCGCCCGTGAAATTCAAGAGCACGGCCTTCGACGTGTCGGGCTATCTGCCGACCGCGGTGGCCACGGCACGCGACCAGTACCCCGACGCGAGCCTCGTCTTCATCAGCGCAAACGGCGTCGACGCCAAGGGAGTCGTCGACCTCACGGTGGCCATCACCCACCAGGCCACCTTCCGCTTCCGCTCGCGCGCGCACCAGAACGCGTGCGTGATGATCACCGCGACGCAGCTCGGGGTGCAGAGCTACCTGTTCCCGGGCGACGTGTGCGACGACGAGGGTGCCGACGTGCCGCTGCCGCGCTGCACCTTCGGCGAGGTCATGGCGAAGGCGACGGCACAGGGGCGGCCCGAGGGCAACGCCCCGGCGATGGTCACCTACCAGAGCGACGACAAGTCGGGCGCGATGTGGAGCGTGATAGTCGGCCTCTTCTTCGCTCGTTCCGTCCCTGACGACTGCTGACCCAGGTTCCGCGCCGTCCCCCCTTGCACGACCGACCCACGGATTTCAGTTCTGCAAGAACGACGCCCGGCGTCACACCGCAACCAATCGAATTCATGAACCGTTTTCGCGGCACGGTTTCTGCTACGCCAGAGGCCGGCGTCCGGCGGTGACCTTCCCCCCGGGTCCCCTGTGACGCTGTTTACATCTTGCGCACCGCCCCGCGGTGACGTCGGTACGACTGGATGGAACGCGCTCACGACGGCCCGCGGCCGGACGTGCGCCCAAGCTCACCTCGCAGGTGCCATGTTCGCCATCGTCCAGGAGCTCGGAGCGGATTCCCATCGTGAGCCCCGAACGGGCTCAGACGCCGACCAGGCGGGCACGGACAAGGTCGAGCGAGCGCCCGAGCCACCCGCGCAGCGTCCGGGGACGCTCGACGCGAACCTCGAAGATGCGCGCACGGTCGAGCCGCGCGAGTAGGTAGTCGTCGCTCGTGGCGAGCTCGTCGGCGAGGCCGAGCTCGAGCGCGCGCGTGCCGTGCCAGTGCTCGCCGGTCGCGACCCGGGCCACGTCGAGGGCGGGGCGGTACCGCTGGACGAAGTCCTTGAAGAGACCGTGGGTCTCGTCGAGCTGCTCCTGGAATTTGCGGCGCCCGTCCTCGGTGATCTCGCCGAACACGCTCACGGTGCGCTTGAACTCGCCGGCGGTCATCTCGCGGTAGTCGACGCCGTGGCGCTCGAGCAAGCGGTGCAGGTTCGGCACGGGAGCGGCGACGCCGATGGACCCGAGGATCGCGAACGGGGCCGCCACGATGCGCTCGGCCACGGCGGCCATCATGTAGCCCCCGCTCGCCGCAACCTTGTCGACGCAGGCCGTCAGCCGGATGCCGCGATCGCGTAGCCGCGCGAGCTGCGAGGCCGCGAGCCCGTAGGCATGCGCCGCCCCGCCGGGGCTCTCGAGCCGCACGACCACCTCGTCGTCCGGCTGGACCACGAGGGCGAGGGCGCTCACCTCCTCGCGCAGGGACTCCACCGCCGTGGCGAGGAGATCCCCCTTGAAATCGAGCACGTAGACCGACGGCCTAGCGCTCGACACCGCCGCGCGCTCCCGGCGTGCGAGCTCCTTGTGGTGCTTGCGGGCCGCCCGCGGGTCCATGCCTGCGCGTCGCACGGCCTCGGCGGCACGCCCCATGCGCTCGTTCACGCGCTCGACGCGCACACGGCTCCGCGCGCGGCCGCGCCCGGCACGGGCTCGGCCGAAGATGGCCGCCGCGCAGGCGAGCACCGTGGCGAACACCACGAAGGCCTTCGCCGCGAAGGCGAGCGTGTCCCAGAGCACGTCCGGCATGGGGGCGGATTAGCCAACCGCCCCGGCGCGGGCCAACAAGCGCGACGCCCCCGCCCCGACGCCAGGAGTCGTCGGGGCCGTCAGGGCCGGGCGGTCCCCACCGCCGGCGCGGCCAGGGGCCCGTCCGGTGCGAGCGGCGGCAAGGGCCGGCCGAACGACGCTGCCCAGAGCCGGGCGGCCGCTGCGCGGACCTCGTCCGCGGGGCGACCGAGCAACGCGAGCACGAGGGCCGCGACGCGCTCGCGGGCGGGGCGCCCGGGCGGGAGCTCGGCATCGGCGAGCCCGAGCTCGCGGCCGAGGCCCTCGAGGATGACCGCCGCCGCCGGCATCTCCACGCTGCCGAGCGCCGCATCGACCAGGAGGAAGCGGGCCACGAGGAGCGCGTTGACGCCCGGGGTAGCCGTGTCGCGCGCCAGGGTCGCGAGGTAGGCGGAGAGCTCGGCGCTCGAGCGCCGGGCGGTCTCGCTGCCCTGCCCGGCGACGGCCGCCGGTCCGAGGCGCACCCCGAGCGCCAGCGGAATCGGCAGCTCGGCGCCGTCGTCGAGCCGGTGCTCGACCTCGTGCATCTCGATGGACCCCGCGAGGGCGTCGGTGGCGGCGGCGAGCGCGCGCCCGAGCTCCGGCCGAGCGAGCTCGGGGGCGAGCGCGGCGAGCGCCGCGCGCTCCTCAGGCCGAGCGCTCGCCCCGAGGCTGTCGAGCCACCCGTCCGGGAGCTCCAGGGTGCGCCCGCCCACGAGGCGGAGCCCCTGCGCGGCGAGGCGCGTCTCGATGCCGTCGAGGATGCGCTCGCGCTCGCCGAGCAGCGTCCCCGCCCGAGCGCCGTCCGCCCCGAGCGCCGCGCCGAGCTCGCGCCGCTCCACCTCGCCCGCCGCGAGCTCGAAGCTCGAGCGCCCCGGCCAGTCGTCCTCGGGCCGGCGCGAGAATGCGAGGGGCGCGCCGGGCGCGAGCGCGGGCAGGAGCAGGCGCAGGAGCTCGTCCTCGGTCTGGTCGAGCAACACGAGCGCCTCGCGCATCCCCGGCCGGACCATCCCCATCAGCAGCATGCGCGTCGCGAGCCGGTCGAGCCGCCGCAGCCGGAGAGCACGCACCACGCGCTCGCCCGAGCGCCACGGCCGCTCCGCCTCGATGCGGTAGGCGAACACGACCGGGCGGCGGTGGCCGTCCGCGTAGGTGAGCACGTCGCCGTCGAGGTAGACGGGGATCCGCGCGCGCCCGAGGGCCGCGTCGAGCGCGCCGACCGCGTCCGCGAGGGGCTCGGCGCCCGTGCCCTGCTCGACGACGGCGCGGAGCGCCGCGGCGAGCGCGCCGACCGCGGCGACGACCTCGGGGCCGAGCGCCGCCACGGCGTCCGCGTCCACCAGGGTCGCGGCCGCCTCGCGGACCTCGGCGCTCGCCGCCTCGTCGCGGGCGCCGCGCTCGGCGAGCGCGGCAAGCGCCGTCACGAGGCGCGGCAGGCGCTCCCCGAACAGCTGCGCCACGACGTCGCCGGTCGGGAGCTGCTCATAGCGGCGCTCGGGCGCCCCGGCCGGGCCGGCATCGCCACCGCTTCGGCCGAGCGCGAAGACCACCGCACCGACGGCCAGTCCCAGCGCGCCGAGCGCCGCGAGCGCCGTCACGCGGTAGCTGCGACGCAGCGCCGCGCCTCGCGGTCGCTCCCACTGCGCCGCGGCGTAGGCTGCCGTGAGGGCCGCCCGGTCGGCCGCGGGCCCGAGTGGACGAGCGTGCAGGATGAGGAACGCGCGCTGGCACAGCTCGGCGGAAGTCGCGTCGGGCGCCTCGCGCCGCGCCGCGGCGAGGAGCTTGTGCAACCGAGCCCGGGCCAGCCAGCCGAGAACCGGATCCACCCGCAGCTCGCGCCGCGCCACGGCGGGGTCGCCACCCGCGTCGGCCGCGCTCGCGAGCGCATGGGACAGGGCCGTGCGAAACAGGCCCCGCACGCTAGACCAGCGTGCGCCACGCCGCATCAGGATCGGACGCAGGACCGCCCGGCGGGCGCGGCCACGATTGGCGCAGCCCGGCCGTTGCACTAGAACGGTGCACCGGCCATGAGCAGCGACGGCACGACCGCACCGAGCAAGGTCGCCGTGAGCATCCTCGACGAGATGCGCACGAGCTACCTCGACTACGCCATGAGCGTGATCATCGGCCGGGCCATCCCCGACGTCCGGGACGGCCTGAAGCCGGTACACCGGCGCATCCTCTACTCGATGTTCGAGCAGAACATCGGGCCCTCGAGCGCCTACAAGAAGTGCGCGCGCGTGGTCGGCGACGTGCTCGGCAAGTACCACCCGCACGGCGACCTCGCGGTCTACGACGCGCTCGTGCGCATGGCGCAGGACTTCAGCCTGCGTGTGCCGCTCGTCGACGGGCAGGGCAACTTCGGTTCGGTCGACGGCGACTCACCGGCGGCCATGCGCTACACCGAGTGTCGCCTGGCGGCCGTGGCCGTGGAGCTCCTGAACGAGCTCGACCGCGAAACGGTCGACTTCATCCCGAACTACGACGACAGCGAGAAGGAGCCGAGCGTCCTGCCGGCGAAGTTCCCGCAACTGCTCGTCAACGGGGCGAGCGGCATCGCGGTCGGCATGGCGACCAACATCCCGCCCCACAACCTCGGCGAGATCGTGGACGCGACCATCGCGCTCATCGACGACCCCGACGTCGGGCTGCGCGAGCTCCTGCGGCTCGTGCCCGGTCCGGACTTCCCGACGGGCGCCCTCATCTACGGCCGTGCGGGCATCGAGCAGGCGTACCTCACCGGCCGCGGGTCGATCGTCGTGCGCGCGCGCACCTTCGTCGAGGCGATCCCCGGCCACGAGGGCCGCGAGCAGATCGTCATCACCGAGATCCCCTACCAGTGCAACAAGGCCCGCCTGGTCGGGCGCATCGCCGAGCTCGTCAAGGACAAGCGCATCGAAGGCGTGAGCGAGATCCGCGACGAGAGCGACCGCGAGGGCATCCGCGTCGTCATCGAGCTCAAGAAGGACAGCTTCTCGCAGGTGGTCCTGAACCAGCTGTTCCGGCTGAGCGGCCTGCAGACGAGCTTCGGGGTCATCAACCTGTCCATCGCCGACGGACGCCCGCGCGTGCTCACGCTGAAGGAGACCCTCGAGCACTTCATCGCGCACCGGCGCGAGACGGTGCGGCGCCGTTGCCGCTACGAGCTCCGGCGCGCCGAGGCGCGGCGCGAGCTGTGCGAGGGGCTCGGCATGGCGACCACCGACATCGACCGCGTGGTGGCCACGATCCGCGCCGCGCGCGACCCGGAGGAGGCGCGCGAGCGTCTGATGGATCTCCGGCTCCGCGGGCTCGGTGAGTTCCTGCGTCGCGCCGGCCGCCCCGAGGACGAGGCCGTCGCGGCGGACGCGCGCGGCGACTACCGCCTGACGGAGCGACAGGCGCGCGCCATCCTCGAGATGCGCCTGGCGCGGCTCACCGGGCTCGAGCGCGAGAAGCTCGCGGCGGAGTACGGCGAGCTCGCGAGCGAGATCGCCCGGCTCACCGCCCTGCTCGGCGACGCGCAGCTCCTCATGGCGCTCATCAAGGAGGAGCTCGGCGAGGTACGGGCGCGCTTCGCGGGCCCGCGCCGCACCGAGATCGTGGCAGCCGAGGCCGAGATCCAGCTCGAGGACCTCATCCAACAAGAGACGGTCGTCGTGGCGATCTCCCACCTCGGCTACGTGAAGCGCACGCCCGTTTCGACCTACCGGGCGCAGCGGCGCGGGGGCAAGGGCCGCACCGGCATGGCGGCACGCGACGAGGACTGGGTCAGCCAGCTCTTCGTGGCGTCGACGCACTCCTTCGTCTTCTTCTTCAGCGATCGCGGCAAGGTGTACGTCAAGAAGGTCTACGAGATCCCCGAGGCGCCGCCCAACGCGCGCGGACGGGCGATCGTGAACTTCGTCGGCATGGAGGAGGGCGAGAAGGTCGCGGCCATCACACCCGTCGAGCAGTTCGTGGCGGGGCGCTTCGTCGTCACCCTCACCAAGCGCGGCCAGATCAAGAAGACCGAGCTCGCCGAGTACGAGAACTACCGCGAGAAGGGCATCATCGGCGTCCGCATCGACGACGGCGACCAGTTGCTCACGGCGGCGGTGACCGACGGCGAGTGCGAGTTCCTCATCGGCACGCGCCAGGGCATGGCCATCCGTTTCTCCGAGAAGGAGGTGCGCCCTCTCGGGCGCGCCACGATGGGCGTGAAGGCGATCGACCTCGGCGAGGGCGACCAGGTGGTCGGGCTCGGCGTCCACCAGCCCGGCAGCGAGCGCGACGGCGTGCTGGCGGTGTGCGAGCAGGGCTACGGCAAGCAGACGCCGCTCGCGGAGTTCCGGCTCCAGAGCCGCGGCGGCAAGGGCGTCATCCTCATCGACGCGAGCGAGCGCAACGGCCCGGTGGTCGGCGTCGGGATGGTGCAGGACTCGGACGAGCTCATCGTGATCACCGACCGCGGTCAGACCCTGCGCACCACGGTGAGCGGCATCCGCGAGACCGGCCGCAACGCCCAGGGCGTGCGCGTGATGGACGTCGCGGACGGCGAGCGCGTCGTCGCCCTCGAGACCTACGCCGAGACGGAGGCGACGGCGGCCGTCGGCCCCGCCACCGACGTGCCCGGTGACGAGACCGGCGAGCCCGCGAGCGAGACGGCGAGTCGACGCGCCCAGAGCTCGAGCGGCGCGCCGGACGACGAGGCCCCGGGCGGCAGCACCTCACCCCCGGTGAGCAGCGACGACGACGAGCCCGGCGAGCGCGAGTAGCCCTGCACGCGTCGGGGTCGAGGGGGTCGTGAAGGCGCCCGCAGCGCCGCCGCGCCGTCGCGACATTGGAAGCCCGCCCCGAAATCCGGCACAATCGAGGCGCGTGGCTTCCCTGCCCCCACCCGACCACCGCGCCGAGGCGCGGTCGTGAAGATCTGCCCCGCCTGCTCGCGCGAGCTCGAGGGTGCGGTGACACCCTGCCCGGACGACGGCGCGGCGCTCGTGCACCTCGACACGGCGACGAGCGAGCGGGCGCAGAACCTGCTCGGGCAGGTGATCGACGGTCGCTACCGGCTCGAGCGCGTGGTCGGCCGCGGGGGCATGGGCACGGTTTACGCCTGCCGCCACGTAGTCGTCGGCAAGACCTTCGCGATGAAGGTGCTGCGCCCGGGCGTCGAGCGCTCCGAGGAGGTGCTGCAGCGCTTCATCCGCGAGGCGCAGGCGGCCAACGCCATCGAGAGCCGGCACATTTGCGCGATGACGGACTTCGGGCAGCTACCCTCGGGCGCGTTCTACGTCGTGATGGAGCTGCTCGACGGCATGAGCCTGACGCGCGCCCTGCGCGAACAGCGCATCGGGCGGCGCGACCTCGTGCGCGTGTTCGTGCAGGTCGCAGACACGCTCGACAAGGCGCACCGCGCGGGCATCGTGCACCGCGACCTCAAGCCGGACAACGTGGTGTTGGTCGCGGACGAGGACGAACCGTTCTTCGTCAAGCTCGTCGACTTCGGCATCGCGAAGATGATGCAGGCGCGCGCCTCGAGCCTCACCGAGACGGGCGTCGTCCTCGGCACGCCCTATTACATGTCGCCCGAGCAGGCGCGCGGGGACGCGCTCGACCACCGCAGCGACATCTACTCGCTCGGCATCGTGATGTACCGCGCCTTCACCGGCAGGCTGCCCTTCGTGGCGGACTCGGCGATGGGCGTCCTGACGCGTCACATCACCGAGGAGCCCGCCCTGCCGAGTCGTCTGTGCGACGTGGAGCCCGTGACCGAGCGCGTGATCCTGCGCTGCATGCAGAAGCGACCCGAGGCGCGCTACCAGTCGATGGCCGAGGTGGCGGCGGCGCTGCGCACCGTGCCTGCGTACCTCGAGCCACGACCGCGCCCAGCCGCCGAGCTCGAGCCGGCCCCCGCGTCGCTGCCCACCTACATCCCGAGCGAGGGCCCGAGCCGGCGCGCGCAGCGCGCCGCTGCGCCTGCCGTGCCCGCTGCTGCCGTCGCCGGCCTGGCAGCCCATCCGTCGGCGCCGGTGCACGGCTCGAGCGGCGCGGGCGCCCCGTCGTGGAGCGGGACGCCGGGGGCGAGCGCGGGCGCCGCGTTCCCCCAGCCCGCGTGGGCGTCCGCCGCGGCGAGCCCGGCGCTCGTGCCGCGCGAGCTACTCGGCGAGGCGGGCACCCACCGTGGCCTCGTGCGGCGCGTCGAGGCCCGCCCGCAGCACACGGGCAAGGTCGCCCTCGTCGGTGTCTCGGCAGCGACGCTCGTGGCCCTCGGCGGGCTCGTGGCCTTCGCTCTGCTGAAGCGCCCCGGGGTCGAGGCCGCCGGCTCCACGGCCGCGAGCGGCGCGTCGTCCGTCGCCGCCGCGACGACGCGCGTGCCCGGCGAGCCCGGCGCGCCGACCGCGCGCACGACCGCCCAGGCGGAGGTCACCGCGCCGACGAGCTCGGCCGCAGCCCCACCCGAGCTCGTCGCGAGCACGAGCGACGATGGCGGCACCGGGACCGCGGCGCCGACCGCGACGACGCGGCCGCCGGGTGCGGTCCGGTCCGCGCCCGCGACGCAACCCACGGGCAAGGCCCCCGCGACCGCGACCGGGGACACGACGGCACCCCCGAGCACGCCGAAGACCGCTGCTGCACCCACGATCCGGAGCCCCTTCGAATGACGATGCACCGAGGCACACCCGGCCGACGCCGGCTGGCTCCCGGGCTGGCGCGCGCCTGCGCGCCGCTCGCCGCGGCGGCGTTGCTCGCCGGGCTCGCCGGTGCGCCACGGCTCGCGCACGCCCAGCAGCCCATCTCCACGCAGCAGCGGCAGGAAGCCAAGCGCCTCTTCAACCAGGCATGGCTCGCCTACAACGAGCGTGAGTACGAAGAGGCCATCCTGAAGTGGGAGCAGAGCTACGACATCTCCCACGAGCCGCTCATCTTCGAGGCCATCTCGAACGCCTACAAGCAGCTCGGCGACTTCAAGCGCGCTCGCGAGAACCTGCAGAAGTACCGCGATGCCGCGCCGAAGAGCGAGTGGGAAGCGCTCGACGCACGGCTGGCCGACCTCGGGCAGCGCCTCGCCGACGCCGAGACGGCGACGGAAGAGGCGCAGAACGCCGAGGCGGAGCGCAAGTTGCGGGAGGACGCCGAGGCGCGCGAGCGGCGGCGCATCGAGGCCGAGCGCGCGGTGCAGGACGACGGCGAGCCGCGCCGCGTCGCCGGCTGGGTGCTCACCGGCATCGGCGGGGCGGCGGTGATCGCCGGCCTGTCCATGGACGGTGT
The DNA here is from genome assembly GCA_016212965.1 of Myxococcales bacterium. GTDB lineage: Bacteria > Myxococcota_A > Polyangia > Polyangiales > Polyangiaceae > JACRDA01. The sequence goes on along the minus strand of JACRDA010000106.1, from coordinate 1,366 downwards.
CGCCGCGAGTCGGCGCCCGGATGGCGCGACCGTTTGCAGCACCACCACCGATCTCCAGCTGTGTCGTGCGAGCGCCCGCGACGACATCGCTGGCAGCAACGCGCTCGCGCTCGCCGGCGACGTGTCGTGGATCCTCGGCGCTGCCGCGGTGGTGACCGGTGTCGTGCTCGTGGTGACGGCACCACCCGTTCCCAGCATCGACGCAGAGCCCGAGATCGGGCTCGCGCTCGAGGTGGGTCCGGCGGGCGTCGGCGCGGTCGCACGCGGCCGGTTCTGACGCCCGGATCGTGCCGCACGGCGACACTGCGAAGCGGTCGCGCGACACGCCCGGAACGCGGCCTCGAGCACGCCTCGCGCGCGCGACAAAGCCCCTCGCGTGGCTCGCCAAAGCGTGTAGTCTCGTCCAATCATGCACACACTGGAGCGCCTTCTCGCATGCGCCGCGGTGGAGGCATTGCAGAAGCGCGAGCACATCCTGGTCGGGGTGGGACGTCACCAGGCGCTGCTCGACGAGCTCGAGGGCGTCATCGCCCCCGAGCGCGCAGCGCTCGAGCGCGCGGTGGAGGACGGCGGGCTCGCCGGTGCGCTCGACGACGCACCGGCGCTCGAGACGCTCGAGGTGCTCGTCGATCGCATCGTCGTGCGCCTGATGGACTCGGATCATGTCGACGACATCTTCGCCGAGGACCGCCTCATCCGCCGCGATGCCTTCCGCTCGCTGCGCGCCCTGTTGGAGGAGCGCGCACGCACGGCGCGAGAGGACGCGACGCCGCCCCCCGCCGGCACGACGACCGTCGAGCTCGACCGCCTCGGCTACGTGGTCGCGACCGTCGCCGAGCGGGCGCAGGCGTCGCTCGTGGCCGGGGCCCTGGAGCGGGCCGCCGAGAACGCCGGTGCCACCTTCGCGGCGCTCGACGCCGCCGAGCGGCGCGCGAGCTTCGGCGTCCACGACGCGTCGCCGGAAGCTCGCCTCGAGCTCGAAGAGGCGATCACCGAGGAGCTCGTGGAGCTCGTGGATGCCGAGCTCGTGGAGCTGCCGGGCGTGGAGCAGATCCTGCGCCTGCCGACAGGCGCCGCGCGCGCCACGGGCTTCGAGGCGGCGCTCGCGGGCGCGGTGGAGCGCGTGGAGGAGCACACCTCGTGCGCGGCGGCCTGCACGCTGGTCGACGAGCGCACGCTGCTCGCTGCGCTCACGCCGCTCACCGACGAGGACGCGCGCAACGCCGACGGACACCTCGCGCTCTTCGTCGAGGAGCTCGAGCGCGCCGTCGGTGCACGGCGCCGGCCGCGCAGCCGCCGGGTGACCCCGGCCCATGCGGGCAAGACCGACCAAGATGGTCCCCCGGCGAGCCGCGCGCGCGTGCGC
>JACRDA010000104.1 GCA_016212965.1 Myxococcales bacterium | reverse complement strand
GACGTTGACCTCGACGTTGACGTGGTCGTGGACTTTGACGGGGACGTCTACGTGGACGTGGTGGGCCGAACCGTTGACGCGCGTCCTGCCGACGCAACTGGCGCACGTCGTTCGCCGATCCTCGGGCATGTCGAGTTTTCGGCGTCTCGACGTCGACCAGCGCGCCATCGGGCTCCTCGCCCTCGTGACGCCGCGCGAGCCCGCCGGGGCCGCGTCGCTCGACGTGTTGAAGCAGAGACGGCTTGTTGCGCCCGAGCGCTACGACCGGGGGCTCCAACTCCTCGAGGGCGTAGTCGCGATGCTTTCGAAGAGGATCGGAGAGCCGTCCACGCTGGGTCGTCCAAGTCCACGTAGACGTCGCCGTCGAAGTCCACGTCAACGACCACGTCAACGTCTACGTCTACGGTTCCGTCCTTGGGCGACGGCGCGGTGGGATGGTCGCTCGCCGGGCGTCTGCCGCGCAAATCCCCGCGCTACGCCCGCAAACGATCGAAACCACTGTGCCGAGGTACTAGGTCCCGTTCACGGGCGAGCCTCGGTGGGCCGCATTCCCGCCCTTCGGCGGCGCGGCTTGGCGCACCAGCTGCTCGACCGCGCACCGGAGTCGATCAGCCGCGTGAACGGTTACGCAGTCGTTAGCTATTAGCTATTAGCTATTGGCAATTAGCTGACACGAACTGCGGCCGCTGCGGCTGCTGGCTGTTCGCCGACTGACAACTGACAACTGATAACTGACAACTGATCCGACAGCGCGCGCGCGCACGGCAGGACGACCTCGCGCAGGGCTCGGCCGCGCAGGGCCGCGAGCTCCGCGCTCGCGAGCAGGCCGAGCTCGGGCGCCGGGCGGCGCGTGTCGGGCCGGGCGGGCTCGGAGGCGTAGAGCTCGGTCGCCTCCGCGAAGGCGCGCTCCGCGACGCCGCGGAGCGCGGGGCCGCCCTCCGTGAGCAGCCAGGCGAGCGTGCGCCAGCCGAGGGCGGCGTGGCGTTCCTCGTCGGCCGCCAGGCGGAGGTACACGGCCCGGAGCGCCGGGTGCGCGACGCGCAGGGCGAGCTCGAGCGCCTCGGCGACGCCCAGCGTCTCGCCCGCGCAGGCCTCGAGCACGAGCGCCCGCACGAGCGCCGCCCGGCTCGGCGCGAGCGCGAGCGCCCCGAGCTCGAGCGCGCCCGGCCCGCACGCCTGCCCGGAGCACGCGCTCGCGACGGCGTAGGCCATGCGGGCGTGCTCGACCTCGTCCTCGGCCGCGCGCTGCGCGTCGGCGACGAGTGCGGCGGGGGCGCCGAAGGCGAGCAGCTCGAGCGTGAAGCGCGCGAAGCTCCCGATCGAGGCGTGCTCGAGGGCGCCGACCTCGAGCCAGTGCTCGGCGAGCCGCGCGCGGTCCGCGGGCTCGAGCGCGCGCGCGAGCGCGGCCAGGTCCTCCGCGCGGAGCGCGCCGGCCGCACCGGCCTCGAGGCCCCAGTCGCCGCGCGCCGCGGCGGGTGCACGGAGCGCGCGGCCCTCGACGAGCAGCGGCCGGCCGATGGTGCAGCCCGGCCCCTCGCAGTGCCAGCCCGCGCCGTTGCTGGTGAGCACGCAGTGCTCCGAGGCCGAGGCGCACTCGGCGTCGAGGCGGCAGGCGTCGCCGGGCGCCCGGCACGCGAGCTCGACGTGGGTGAAGCAGCCGTCGTTGAAGGACGAGATGCCGCACTCGCCGCTCGCGCAGTCGTCGCCGGTGTGGCAGCTGGCCGCGACGCACCGCGACGCCTCGAGGCCGGACGGCATGACGCCCGCACAGGCGCACACCTCGTCCGAGGCGCACTCGGCGTCGCTCGCGCAGGCGTAATCGCACCCGCAGCTGACGATGCCCGCCCAGGGATCGGAGTGCTGTACGCAGCGGCCGTGCGGTCCCGCGACGCAGTCCGCGTCGGAGAGGCAGTTGATGACGTCCTCGGTGCCGTTGCACGCGAGGCCGGGAACCGTGGCGTCGCAGGGAGCCGCCTCGGAGCGGTGCACCGTGCCGTCGGGACAGCGCCGGTAGCCGCTGTAAGAGCCGTCCTTGGCAGGGACCGGCACCGCGCCGGGGCACTCCGCGCCCGACGTCGCGCCCGCGCCGCTGCCGCCCCCGCCGTCGATCACCGCCTTGCCACCGCAACCGAGCCCGGTCGCTCCGAGCAGGCCGAGCGCTCCGAGCAGCGAGTGGCGCAGCGCCCCGAGCCGCATCCGTACGTCGTTCGTGTCCATCCGTCCTCCGTCACCCAGTCGGACGAGCCTAGCGCACTCGGGCCGGCGGCGCGCGCCCCTGGCGGGGGCTCTCCGCCGTGGCTACCTAGAAGGTAGTGGTTCGCCGGGCGAGATCCCGGCGCTCCGGCCATGGCACCGACAGCCAGAGCGGGCGCAGGCCTCCCGGCCCCGGGTGGAGGCACAGCCGTTCGGGCGCGTGCGCGACGCCTACTGGCGACGCTCATGGTGGCGCTCTTGGCCCTGCTCGTCGCGCGCGCCGCCTCCGCGCAGGCGCCGGGCGACGGGGCGTGCGTCCCGGACGAGACCGCGAGCTGCGCGCCCGTCGCGGGCTCGGGGGGCGGTGCCGCGCGGGCGCCGGACGCGCCTCGCCCGGACGCGGCGGCGGCGCGCGCCACGCTCGTCGTGTTCTGGGGCATCGGCTGCCCGCACTGCGAGGAGGCGCGCCCCCGCGTGGCGGAGCTCGCCGCCGCGCACCCCGAGCTCGAGGTCGAGTGGGTCGAGGTGCGCCGCGACGCCGCAGGGCGTGCGCGCCTGCTCGCCACCGCGGAGCGCCTCGGTGTGCAGGGGCCGGGCATCCCCTTGTTCGTCGTCGGGCAGCGCGCGATCGTGGGCTATCGCGGCGCGAGCACGCGGGCCGAGCTCGAGGCCGCGGTCGAGGACGCGCTCGCGGGGCGCGCGGGCCGAGCGGACGTGCCGCGCACGGTCGAGCTGCCGCTCTTCGGCGCCGTCGATCCGTCGGCGCTCTCGCTGCCGGCCTTCACGCTGCTCATCGGGCTCGCGGACGGCATCAACCCGTGCGCCTTCTACGTGCTCATCGTCCTGCTCGGCATCCTCTTGCACGTGCGCTCGCGCGCCCGCATCGCGCTCTACGGCGGCATCTTCGTGGTCATGTCGGGGCTCGTCTACTTCCTCTTCATGACAGTGTGGCTCGGCCTGTTCCAGCTCGTCGGCGTGTCGCGCTACCTCACCCTCGGGCTCGGCGTCGTGCTCGTCGCGATGGGCCTCGTGAACCTGAAGGAGCTCGTGTGGTTCAAGAAGGGGGTCTCGCTCATGGTCCCCGACAAGGCCAAGCCCGGCCTGTTCCGGCGCATGCGCGGCATCGCGAGCGCGGCGAGCCTGCCCGCGGCCATCCTCGGCATCTCGGCGCTCGCCTTCGTCGTGAACCTCGTGGAGCTCGGCTGCACGCTCGGCTTGCCGGCGGTCTACACGCGCATCCTGTCCTTGCGCCACGACCTCTCCCCGGGGGGTCGGGTCGGGTACCTCGTGCTCTACAACGCGGCCTACGTGGTGCCGCTCGCGCTCATCGTCGGCATCTACGCCGCGACGCTCCACCGCCTCACGCTCGGCGAGCGCGCTGCCAAGATCCTGAAGGCGGTGAGCGGCACGCTGCTGTTGCTCTTCGGGGTGCTGTTCATCGCGGCGCCGGATCTGCTGCGCTGAGCTCGCGGCCGCCGGCCGCCCGTCACGGCCCGCGCGACAGGGCGTCGAGGTTCGTCCCGAGCGCGGCGTAGGGCACGAAGCACGACTCGAGGCGCGTTTGACCGGCGACGAAGCCGCCGAGGGTCGCGATCGGGATCGCGAACAGGACGCCGTTGCCGAGCAGGCCGAAGGCCTCGAGGTCGCGGCGCGTCAGGGTCGGGAGCTTCGGCAGCACCTCGTCGAACGCGTTGTCCTGCGGGCGCACCCAGCGCGCGAGGCAGCGCTGGGCGATCTCGCCCGCGGCCCCCGCGCGCCCGCGCAAGAGCTCGTCCACGGTGACGGGCGTGAGCTTCGGTCCGAGCCGGTAGGTCACGGTCTTGGCCGTAGCGACAGCCTGGCCGATCTCGTTCGCGCCCTCGAGGCGACAGAGCACGCTCACCGCGCGCTTCGTGCTCGCGTAGACGTCGCACCTCACCCGGGTGGACGTGCCGGCCGGCGCGGTGGTGCGCGCGGCCGCGAGCCAGGCCTGGAGCTCGTCGTCGAGGCGCGTGGCCAGCGCCCGGCGCCGGGGATCGGCGCTCGCGAGCTCCGGGTACAGGGTCGCGAAGCCCGGCGAGGAGCCGAGAAAGTCGTCGTCGACGTGCACCCCGAAGGCGAGTGGCGGCGGATCGCCGACCGGCAGGGCCGCGAGCGCGGGCGGCTCGTCGAGCAAGGTCGCGCAGCCGAGCCACGGCGCGAGCTTCGCGTAGGGGACGGAGCAGGCGTAGGTCCCGAGCGCCCCCATCGAGGCGGAGCTCACGTGGGCGACGAGCGCGCGCCCGTGGAGCTCGAAGGCCCACTCCGAGTCGAGCCCGAGTCCCGTCGCGACCGCTGCGAGGGCCGCCGCGGGCTCGTGGGGCAGGCAGGAGCCGACCGCGATGCGCCGCGGGGCGTCGTCGCTCGAGCGGCCGATGGCGCGCAGGTCGAGCGGCTCGAAGCGGTCGGCGACGCGCGTGTAGTTGTAGCCGAGGTAGGTCGTGTCCGTGCGCATGCCGCCCCCGGAGCGCCCCTGCGCGCAGTGGAACGCGAGCAGCTCGCCGTCGTTGCGCCGTGCGGCGCACTCGAGGCCCGAGCCCGTCGCGAGCTTGGCGAGCTCCGCCTGCGCGGCGAGCAGCGAGGGGGCGAGCGCGGGGTCCGAGGTCGCGAGCTGGGGCATGTCGCGCACGGCCGTGCCGTCGGTCGTGCCCTCGGTCGTGCGGAACATCACGTACTCGACGGGTGGGTAGCTCGGGCGCGGGCCACAGGCGATCGGTGTCGGTACCGGGGCGAGCTCGGGCGGGCGGCTCGCGCT
>JACRDA010000020.1 GCA_016212965.1 Myxococcales bacterium | reverse complement strand
CGTACACGCGCGCGCCGCGGGCGCCCCGGGCGAGCGCCACCTCGCCCGTGCCGCGCGCCCCTGCGAGCAGCGCCGCGAGCTCCGCGAAGGCGGGCTCGAGCGCGGGCTCGAGGACGGCACACGCCCGGACCGGCACGTGCGCGTGGCTGCGCGGCGCCCGGTAGCCGAGCACGACGCCCCGCGCGTCGGCGCGCACGTGCAGCCGCGCCCGACTTCGGTAGCCGAGCGCGGCGCCCGGCGCGAGCACGCGCGGCTCCGGCACCGCCGCGCGACCGAGCGTGCGCCCGCAGAGCTCGGCGAGCCGGCGCGCGTGGAACGCCTGCTGCTCGGGCAAGGCCAGGTGCATGAGGTCGCACCCGCCGCACACGCGCGCCACCGGACAGGCCGGCTCGACGCGCGCCCCGCTCGGGACGAGCACCGCGAGCAGCCGCGCGCGACGCGCACCCTCCGGCACCGCGCGCACCGTCTCGCCCGGCAGCGCGCCCGGCACGAGCCAGCGCGCGCCGTCGGGCCCGACCGCCGAGCCCTCACCGGTGTCGGCGAGACTCCCGACCGCGAGCTCGAGCGACACCTCGTCGCGCCCGCGCGAGCCGCGAGCGGAGCCGGGTCGCCGGCCCACTAGTCGAGCTTCAGCTGGCGCGAGACCGACTGGCCGGCCTCGACCATCACGCTGATGGTCTTGGCCTTCGAGCCCGAGCGGGTGCCGGTGATGCGGTGCTGGCCCGGGCTGACGCGTGCGCTCGCCGGGTCGCCGTACGAGGAGCCACCGATCGTGATCGAGTCGCAGCGCGGGCTGCAGCTCACGTTGATCGTGCCCTGATCGCCGCCGGTCGGCGGTGGGCCGACGGGCCCGATCGGGGCGGTCGGAGCACTCGTGGCGCCGCTCGCGCTCGCCGCAGCGGCCGTCGTCGCGGTGGTCGGTCCTGCGCTGGCGCTCGCCTTGGGGTTGACCTTGGGTGCCACCCCGCCGGCGGTCGTGTCGACCTTCGCGATGTCGGGAGGCAAGAGCGACCGCGGCTCGTCCTCGGGCGAGAGCTTGACCTCGGGCACGGCGGCGAGCGCCGCCGGCGCGCGCACCTTGTAGACGACGAGCGCGCCGAGTGCCATGGCGCACAGGGCCGCCAGCATCGCGATCGACGTCAGCGTGCCCATCCCGCGCGGCCCGCCGATCTGGACGTTGCCCTGCTCGGCCAGCCACTGGGCGACCGCCGCCGGGCGCGGCATCGACATCTTGGTTTCCACGTTGGACTGTCCCGCTTGTGATGCATCCTGATGGCCGCCCACCGGCGCCGGCGCCTGCTGCAGCTGCGCGACGGGCGCGTGCGCCGGCGCGTACTGCGGCTGGGGCGCCGCGTACGGCGACTGCGCCGGGAAGGCCGGGAGCGCGGCGGTGGGCTGCGGCCCCGGCCGCTGCGCCTGCGCCTGCGCCTGCCGGCTCTCCATCGCCCGCAGCTCCTGCTGGATGGCCGCGGTCTGCATCGCGTCCGGCAGGGCGATGGTGGACTGCAGATCTTGCCCGGGCTGCATCGCGCCGGGGCTGAGCTGCTGTTGCTGGGGGGCCGGAGGCCAGCCCGCCTGCGGCGACGGAGCGTTCGGGACGTACGGTTGGGGGCTTGCGCCAGGCATGCCCGCGGCGGGTCGGGGACGGCCGATGTTGTTCATCTCCTCGTCACGCATGGCGACGACGGTCGGGATCTCCTCGTCGTCATCCATCAGAGAAGTGGCACCGAGGTCGGGGGAAGCGATCTGCGTGGAGGCGAGGTCGACCAGCGCGGGCGCGCTCGTGACCGGCCTCGAGCCGCTGCTCGAGGCGGCCTGCGCCCGCGCGCTCGTCGCCACCACGGGCTGCTGCGGCGGGTGCGCGACGGGCGCGCGCCCCTTCACGGCCGAGGCGTCGGCGTGGCCGGCGCTCGGTCCCGCGACCGAGGGGGTCGGCGGCGGCGGCCCGGCACCCTGCTGGCGCGCCCGCAGCGTCTCGAGATCGACCGTCGAGGTCACCTCGGCGGCCCACTCGAGGTACTTCTCGCGCTTCTGCACGCGGTCGGCGAACAGGTTCTTGACGTACTCGCCGACGTCCTCGGGCCCGACGAAGTAGCCCGACGTCATGAGGTAGCGCTGCAGGGCGCGCGAGAAGTCGCGCGCCGTCTGGAAGCGCTGCTCGGGCCGCGGTGCGAGCGCGGTCATCACGACCTGCTCGAGCTCCTTCGGGTAGTTCGGCACCTTGGTCGAGGGCAGCGGCACGGCGCACGCCTGGACCTTCTCGAGCGTGTCGAGGTCGGTCTCCATGCGGAACAGGCGCTGGTTCGTCGTGATCTCCCAGAGCACGACGCCGAGCGCGAAGATGTCGGTGCGCCGGTCGACGTCCTGGCCGCGCACCTGCTCGGGCGACATGTACGCGAGCTTGCCCTTGAGCGTGCCGGCGCGCGTCGAGGCCAGCCGGTCGATCACCTTCGCGATGCCGAAGTCGACCACCTTCGTGTAGCCGTCGTAGGTGACGAACAGGTTGTGCGGCGTCACGTCCCGGTGCACGAGGCCGAGCAGCTGGCCGTTGCGCCCCCGCAGCTCGTGCGCCGCGTGCAGACCCTCGGCGGCGTCGGCGCAGATGCGCGCGGCGATGTGCGGCGGGACGATCGTGCGCACCTCCTCGGCCCGGCGCATCACCTCGCGCAGCGGCTCGCCGTGGAGGTACTCCATCGCGATCCAGTAGGTGTTGTCGTCCTTGCCGAGGTCGAACACCTGCGCGACGTTCGCGTGGTTGATGCCGGCGGCGATGCGCGCCTCGTCGAGGAACATGTCGACGAACTGGTCGTCCTCGACGAGGTGCGGGTGAATGCGCTTGATCGCGATCCACTTCTGGAAGCCACCGGGCCCGTCGACGCGCGCCAGGTGCACGCTCGCCATGCCCCCGACGCCGATCTCGTCGACGACGCGGTAGCGGCCGAGGAAGAAGGTCTGCGGGAGCGGCTTGTCCTCTTCGACCGGGCGCGCAGCTGCGGGCCGGTTCGCCTGCGGGGCGGGCTCGGGGCGCGCGGGCGCGGGCGCGGGCCGCTGGGGCATCGCGCCCGTGCGACGCGGGGGCGGCGGACGGGCAACCATGAGAGACGATAACCTTACATGGAACCGGCGGGGTCGCGCCAGCGTACCCTGCTCCGCCCGACTCCGGCGCTCGGGCTCGACCGCGCCGCCGCGCCGTCGGTCGGGGCCGCCGCCGGGCGCGCCCCGCGCTATGCTAGCGACGTCGTGATGCCGCTCGCCGTTCTCCCCCCCCCACCCGCGGGCAGCCGGGTGCTCGTCGCGATGAGCGGCGGGGTCGACTCCGCAGTCGCCGCCGCGCGCCTGTGCGACACGGGCTACGCCGTCGTGGGCGTGACCCTGCACCTCTGGGACTACCCCGACGCCGCGAGCGAGCGCACGCGCTGCTGCGCGCCCGAGGACGCCCACGACGCGCGCCGCGTCGCCGACCACCTCGGCATCCCGCACTACACCTTCGACCGGCGCGAGCTCTTCCTGCGCGAGGTGGTCGAGCCCTTCGTGGCGGCCTACCTCGACGGCACGACCCCGAGCCCGTGCGTGCGCTGCAACCGCGGGGTCAAGATGCGCGAGCTGTTCGCGCTCGCCGACCGGCTCGGCGCCGTGGCCGTGGCGACCGGCCACTACGCGCGCGTCGGCCGCGCCGCGGACGGCACGCCCCGGCTCCTGCGCGCCCGCGACCGCCACAAGGACCAGAGCTACTTCCTCCACACCCTCGAGCCGCCGGCCCTCGCGCGCCTGCTGTTGCCGCTCGGCACGTCGCAGAAGGCCGAGGTGCGCGCCGAGGCACGCGCCCGCGGCCTGCCCGGCGCCGACAAGGGCGAGAGCCAGGAGCTGTGCTTCGTGCCGGCCACGAGCGACTACGCCGCCTTCGTGGCGGAGCGTGCGCCCGACCGCCTGCGACCGGGCTCGATCGTGGACGGCACGGGGCGCGAGCTCGGCCGGCACGACGGCGTGCACCACTTCACGGTGGGCCAGCGCAAGGGGCTCGGCGTCGCGCTCGGGGCGCCGGCGTTCGTGACGCGCATCGAGCCCGAGAGCGCTCGGGTCGTCGTCGGAGCGGCAACCGAGGCCGAGGCGCGCGGCGTGCGCGTGACCGACGTGGTGTGGCGCGCCGATGTCGCCGTCCCGACCCGGGCGCTCGTCAAGGTGCGCTCGCAGCACGCGGGCGCCGAGGCGCGCGTGGAGCGCGGCGCGACGGAGCGCGAGCTCTGCCTGTGGTTCGAGCGCCCGCTGCGCGGCGTGTCGCCGGGGCAGGTCGCCGTCGCCTATCGCGAGGACGAGGTGCTCGGTGGCGGCACCATCGCGTGTGCGCTCGGGCTGCAGCCGGCGAGCGCCCTGCCCGAGGCACGACCCGAGCCATGCGAGGCCGCACCGTGGGCCTGACACGCGTCGACGCCGGTCGGCGGGCGCGACCGCGACGGGCCGGGCGCGCGGCCGCGCGGGCGCTCGGCGCGGCGCTCGGGCTCGGCGCCCTTGGCGGCTGCACGGTGGGACAGGGCGAGGGCTGGGTGACGAGCGACCGGCTCTACGTCGCCGACTGCTGGAACGGCGCCTACGATCTGCGCCCCGACTTCTTCGCGGCCTCGCCCTTCCGCGACACGATCCAGATCCGTGTGCAGCGCGGCAGCGACCTTGCCGAGGTGAGCGACGGCGTCAGCTTGCTCGTCAACGAGGTGAGCACCGTGCGCGCGAGCCTGCTCGGCACGCCGATCACGGTCGGCCTGCCACCCGGGCTCGTCGCCGGCGACCCGACCCAGGAGCCACCGCTCGTCAGCCTGGCACTCTACCTGCAGCTCTCCTGCCACAACCAGAACGCGGTCGTGTACGCGCTCGGGGGCCAGATCGTGTTCGAGGAGCTGTTCGACGGCGACCCCAACGAGAAGAGCGCGGCCGAGAAGCTCACCGTCGCGACCTTCGACGTCGACGTGGCCGATCCGCACGACGCCGCGCCGGGCACGATCGACGTCCCGGACGAAAAGCGCTCGCACCTGTCGGGCTACTTCCGCTTCTTCTTCGAGCGCGGCCGGCCAGGCCAGCCCTTTCCGTAGCCATCCGTCGTCACGCCCGCGGCGCCGCAGCCGCTGACGTGTGCCGCTCGTGGCCGCGAGTCAGCCGCCCGCGGGCTGCTCGGGGTCGGCCAGCGGGTCGTGATCGCGCAGGTAGACGAGGTTCACGGCGTTGACGACCGCGTGGGCCACGAGCGGACCGAGCAGCGAGCCGGTGGCCGCGAACACCGCGCCGAAGAGGAGCCCGACCGCCAGCGCCCAGCACACCCAGACCCAGCGGCTCGGGCCCGGCACCTGGTGTGCGGCGCCGAACAGCACGGCGGCCGGGAGCAGACCGAGCCACGGCTGCAGGAGCCCGCGGAAGAACAGCTCCTCGCCGAGGCTCGAGAGCCCCGCGATCCACACGATGTTCGCGAGCGACAGGCCGTGCGCCAGCGGGCGCAGCTCGACGTGCAGCTGCCGGGCCCACGGGACGCGGCGCACGGCGACGCGCGTGAGACCCACGAGCAGGAGCGCGAGCACCGTCCCCGCCGCCCCGCTCACCACGAGCGCCTCGACGGGATCGAGCGTCCACCACGGCGAGGGGTGGTTCCAGGGCGGGTCGTCGCGGAACGCGAGCGCGAGCCCAGCGGCGAGGCTCGCGAGCAACGCGTAGCCCACCAGCACCCGGCGCGCGGAGGACTGCAGCAGCCCGCCGCCCGCGTGCGGATCGAGCGGACCGCGCAGATGGGGAGCGCGTCGCGGGTGCATGGTCGGCGACTATGACATGCGACCCCGCCCGGCGCGAGGCGGGGCGGCGCGCGGCGCACAAGCGCGCCGACGCCCGTGCGGTGTCGCAGGCGGCGTGTTACAGCCTCTGGGCCATGAGCCAGCAGGGCCCCTTCCCGGGAACCGCGCCCGCCGGCGGTGGCACGAAGCCGTGTCGCGCCTGCGGTACCCCGTTGCCCCTCGCGGCGCTGTTCTGCGAGTGGTGCAACGCGCCGCAGGCGGGCGCGCCCAAGTGCCCCCACTGCCGCACCGCGACCGGCGTCAGTCCGCACGAGGAGCTGCGCTACACCTGCAACGTGTGCGGGGCGCCGCGCATCCCGCTCGAGGCGCAGGGCGTGAGCCTCTCGGGCGCCGAGGTGGCGCCGCTGCGGCGGGCCCACGAGCTGCGCAGCGGGCGCTCGCTCTGGCGCATCGGCGGCGCGGTCGGCGCCGTGGGCGCCGCGACCGCGTGGGCCTTCGTCGGCCTGTGGGCCATCGTCTTCGGCTGGAGCACGCTCTTCGCCGTCCTGGCGGCGGTGTTGTCGGTGCCCCTCGTCGCCCTCGCGCTCGCCGCCGTCGGCAAGGCGCGCGCGAAGACCCGGCAGATCGGCGCGGCCATCGACGGCGCCTGGCGCGCCGCGGCGGCCGACGTCGTGCGCCAGCTAAAGGGCCCCGTCTCGGCGAAGCAGCTCGCGCAGCTCTTGCCGATCGGCGAGGACCAGGCCGAGCGCCTGCTCACGGAGCTCTCGGTCGACGCGCTCGTCAGCACCGAGGTGACGGCGGACGGCGCGCTCGCCTACAGCGCGTCGGGCGCGGCTCTGCTGCCCGTCGAGCCCGTGCCGCCGGCCCGGATGCGTATCGAGCCCGCGCTCGCGGCGACCGCGCTGGCCCCCGCCGTGCCGCCGAGCGCCGTCCCGGCCTCGACCCCGGTGAAGAAGCACCTCAAGGCCACGATGGTCGGCGGCGAGCTGCCGAACGCCGCGCGGGCCGCCGCGAAGGCCGCCGCCGCGAAGGCCGCCGCCGCCGAAGCCGTCGCCGCCGCCGAGGCCGCCGCCGCCGAGGCGGCAGAGGCCGCCGAGGCCGAGGGTCAGGCCCCACCCGCCCGCGAGCGGGCGCCGGAGCGCTGAAGCGCTAGGCGGCGCGCACCCGTCGCTGCCGCAGCCGGTCGAGGTGCTCGGCGATCTCGAGCCGGTCGACCTCGCTCATGCCGATGAAGCGCAGGGCGTGTCGTCCCCCCCCGGAGCGCACGGTGCGGGCCAGGCCCTGGATCGACGCGCCGCCGCCGAGCCGCAGCTCCACCGGGCACACGAGGGGCAGACCGCGGCGAGCCACGCGGCCCTCGTGCACGAGCGCGCCCCCGCAAGACAGATCGAGGGTCCGCGCCGCGCGGCCGGAGCCGTCGACGAACAGGGTCAGCGAGCAGTCGGCCTGGAGCCGCTGCCCCTCGAAGCGCCGGTCAATGGTCATGTGCGTCATTGTAAGTCAAGGTCGGACACACGGGTGAACTTCCTGGGCAGCGACAACGGCACCGGCGAGGCGCACCCTGACGACTCTGGGTGGAATCTCGCCGCGGATGGACTATAGGGCTCGCCTCATGCCTCAGCGTCCGATCGTCCGCCGCAAGCTCAAGCAACGCCGCACGCGCAAGCTCGCCGAGTGGCGCGTCAAGCAGCAGGAAAAGCTCGCCGACACGAAGAGCAAGGCCTCCTGAACCGCCTCGCCGCCCCCGGCGCCGGCATGCCGGCGCCCCCACGCCCCCCGCGCCAGGCAGGGGCGGCGGGCGAGCTTTGCACGCGGCCGGGGCCACGTCCGGGTGGGCGGCGACGTGGCGCGGGTCGCGGTGCGACCGCGCCGGGAATCCGCGGCCCGGTGAACTCTGTTAGACTGCCTCCATGCTGAGCAAGCTGTCGAGGAACGACCGCATGCGCTTGATGCGCTTCGTCTGCTCCTTCGCGTGGGCGGACCTCGAAGTGCAGAACGAGGAGCGCGCGTACGTGCACCGCATGGTGAGGAAGCTCAAGCTCGACGACTCCGAGCGCAAGCAGGTCGAGGAGTGGCTCACGGTGCCCCCGTTGCCCGAGCAGGTGGACCCGAACTCGGTGCCGCGCGAGCACCGCTTGCTGTTTCTCGAGGCCGTGCGCGGCGTCGTCTCCGCCGACCGGGTCCTCGACCCCGAGGAGCAGGAAAGCCTGGCTCTTTTCGAGCAGCTGCTCGTGTAGCGCGGCGACGCGGGGGCGACGCTCCGCCCGCCCCTGGGCTGGCGTCCGACCCGGGCGCTCGGGCGCTGCGCGCGGGCGCGCGGGGCACTAGCGGTGCGACCGAACGTGCGCTAAGACGCGCCGATTCCGTTGAGGAACGCTGCGCGCCGGTGCAAGGCCGCAGCCCCAGGCGAGGTATTGAAGATGATCGGTCTGAAGGGTCGAGGGGTTGGTTTCGCGGCGCTCTCCGTGGCGGCCGTGTTCGCGGGCGCGTGTGGCGACAAGGGCGGAGACACGCCCAAGGCGGAGACCACCACCGCGGCGGCTCCCGCGCCGGCACCGTCGGCCACGACGACGGCCTCCGCCACGGAGACCGCCAGCGCCGCACCGAGCGCCAGCGCCAGCGCCAGCGCCAGCGCCAGCACGAGCGCCAGCGCGAGCGCCAGCGCCAGCGCGTCGGCGGCCGCCCTCACCGGCATCACGCTGCCGCCGGTCAAGTTCGACGCGACCCAGAAGGTCACCCTCGGCGACAAGGAGCTCACCGCCCAGAACTGCAAGCTCGACATGGCGGCGGGCGTCATGAAGCACGACAGCTTCGCGAGCGCCGTCCGCGGCGTGACGGTGGCCGCCGACGGCAAGCTCTACATCCTCGACCACGAGGGCAAGCTGCGCCGCTTCCAGAACCAGGCGCAGGGCGACGCCTGCGAGCTCGCGCTCGACAAGAGCTTCGGCAAGGACGGCGTCCTCACGGCCGACGAGAAGGAGAGCGACAAGTTCGACGCGCTCTCGCTCGACGACAAGGGCACGATCTTCCTCTCCGGCTTCGGCGCGACGGCCAAGACGGTGGCGCCGGACGGCAAGGTGAGCCCGGGCTGCACCAACTGGGGTCGGCTCTCGCTCCAGCCCGGCTCGAGCGTCGTGATGCTCGACCGCAAGGTCCTCGCCTCGGGCGTGGACGGCAAGTGCGAAGGCAAGGACCTCGAGTTCGCCAGCTGGAAAAACCCGCCGAGCGGCACGGCCGTGTTCGGCAAGGACATCGCGGTGTGGGGCACGCCCGAGTCGGGCGGCAAGTACCGGGTCGGCATCCACTCGCCGGACGGCAAGCTGAAGGCCATGCTCGGCGCCGACGACGGTGACGAGCACATGTGCAACGTCGGCACCGTGCGGCGCTGCGGGCTCGGCGTGTGCGTCGTCGACGCCAACTGCCGCTCCCTCAAAGCCTGGGGCACGGACGGGAAATTCCTCGGCACCACCGAGATCGGGAAATTCCTCGGCGTCACCTACCCGTGGCCCGTCGACCTCGCGATCGGCAAGGACGACGCGTACATGGTGCTGACCCACTCGCCCGAGGACTCGAACGACAAGTCGAGCTACGCCATCGCGTACCGCATCAAGGGCCTCGGCGGCGACCCGGGCGACATGAAGATCGTGGCGCCGCCGGCGAGCTCCGCGCCGAAGCCGACGACCACGACGACCACGACGACGCCGCCCACCACGACGACGAAGCCCACCACGACGACGCCGCCCACCACGACGACGAAGCCGCCGCCCGTCAAGACCGGACCGATTCTCACGTCGCGTCCGCCGATCAAGCGCCAGTAGGCCACGAGTTGCCTGTGCGGCGCGCGGCCCCGGCCGTGCGCCGCGCGCGCCGCCGATGAACAAGCCCCGTCCGGTCGTCCTGTGCGTGCTCGACGGCGTCGGCGAACGCTCCGAGCTCGCCGGCAACGCCGTGCGGCGCGCCCGCACGCCCGAGCTCGACGCGCTGCGCGTCCTGGCGCCGTCGACCTCGCTCGCGGCGGCCGGCGACGGGCTGCGGCCCGACGGCGCACACGGCCACCGCTGCCTCGGCGCGGGGCGCGTGCTCACCCGGAGCTCGGCGCCCGTCGACGCCGACATCGCGGCGCGCAAGCTCGGGCGCAACGCGGCGCTCGATCAGATCGTGCGCGTGGCGACCTACGACGGGTGCCAGCTGCACCTCGTCGCCCTGCTTTCGGACGGCACCGCGCACGCCTCGCTCTCGCACCTGAGCGCCGTCCTCGACGTCGCCGAGTGGAACAAGCTCGACGTGTGGGTGCACGCGGTCCTCGACGGGCGCGACGGACCCCGGCGCGCCGCGAGCCGGCAGCTCGACGTGCTCGAGGACCTGCTCACCGGGCGCGGCAAGCTGGCCACGGTGTGCGGTCGCGCCTACGCGATGGACGGCGCGGGCCGCTGGGATCGGGTCTACGCCGCCTACCACGCGATGGTGCGCGACCCGACCCTCGGGCCCACGGTCACGCGGGCGGACACGGGCTACGAGGCCGTGTACGGCGCCTACCAGAAGGGGCACGACGACGATCACGTCGAGCCCGTGCGCATCGGCGCGTACCGCGGCATGCGGGGCAGCTTCATGTGCGACTTCGCGACCGCGAGCCCGCTCTGGTCCTGGTACGGCGAGGACGTGGGCTTCTTGCTCAATCACCGACCGGACGGGCTGCGCCAGCTCGGCGCGATGTTCCGGCGCGAGGTGCCCGAGGAGATCGCGGTCGATCTGCTCACCGACCGCGGCAAGCCCGTGTACGCCTTCCGCGAGCGCTGCCTCGCCGCGCTCTGCGACGACGAGGCCGCGCCCGACCCGGTGGCCTATCCGCTCCCGACCGTCGTCGACGGCTTCGCCGCGGTGCTGTCGCGCGCGGGCCTCCGCCAGCTGCGCTGCGCCGAGAGCGACAAGGCAGCGCACGTGACGCGCTACTTCGACCTCCGCGCGAGCGCGTGGCCGGGCGAGGCGTGGCACCTCGTGCCGAGCGACGGCGGCGACGTCGGCGAGCACGTGGCCGATCCGGCCGCGGGCACGCGCGCGGTGGCGAGCAGCGTCACCCGGGCGCTCGCCGCGGGCGGGCTCGACTTCGCGCTCGTCAACCTCGGCGGCGCGGACCGCGCCGCCGCCACGGGCAGCTTCGAGGCGACCGTCGCCGCGCTCGAGGCGGTCGACGCCGCGGTCGGCGCCATCGCGCGCGCCGTCGCCGCCGCGGACGGCATCCTGCTCGTCACCTCGGACCACGGTCGCGCCGAGGAGCTCGAGGACGGCGCGGGGGTGGCACGCCTCGGACACACGGACGCGCCGGTCCCGCTCATCGTGGTGGGGGCGGGTGAGGGCACGACGCTGCGCGCCGGCGGGAGCCTGTGCGACGTCGCGCCGACCATGCTCGAGCTCCTCGGGCTCGACCAACCGGCAGCGATGACGGGCCAGTCGCTGCTCGTGCGGCCGCGGCGGTGAGCACGCCGGCAGGGCGCTCCGAGGGTGCGCGGAGCGAAGGGCCGAGCGTGGGCCGCTACCGCCTCGGCGAGCGCGTCGAGGACGCGGCCGCGAGCGAGACCTTCCGTGCCACCGACCCGGAGCTCGGCCGCACGGTCTGGCTCAAGCGCATCAAGGCGGGCGTCGAGCACGCCGCCGCGGCAGCCGCCGAGCTCGACGCCGAGGCCCGCCGCCTCGGCCGGCTGAGCCACCCGGCGCTCACGCAGCTCATCGAGCACCTGCCGCACGAGCACGCCATCGCCTACGCCGAGCCGGGCGCCGCGCGGCTCCACGAGCTGTGCACGCGCCTCGGCCCGCTCGACCCGGTCCTCGTCATGGCGATCGCGATCGAGGTGGGTCGCGCCCTGGCGGCGCTGCACGCCGCGGGGCTCGTGCACGGCTGGCTGCGCCCCGAGCACGTCGAGCTCGGCCCGACCGGCACGGTACGCCTGCACGGCTGGGGCGCCTCGCCCTTCGCCGCCGCCTCGCGCCCGCCGGTGGAGCAGTCGCTCGATCCGCCGGAGAACCTCGCGCCCGAGCAGGTGCTCGGCGACGCCACGGACGAGCGCAGCGACGTGTTCCTCCTCGGCAGCCTGGCGTTCACCGCCGTGACGGGCCAGCGTCCCTTCGGCGGCGAAGGTGGCGTCGTGCACCGGCTGCGCCACGAGCCCGCCCCGCCGGTGCGGCGCCTCGCCCCCTCGGCGCCCGCCGAACTCGAGGAGCTGCTCGCGCGCTGCCTCGACCGCCGGCCGGCGCACCGCCCGAACCTCACGACGACCGAGTGCGAGCTCGTGGCGGTGCTGCGGCGCCACAGCACCCTGCCGACCGACCTGCTCGTCCGGCGCGCGCTCGGTCGGGCGGGCTTCGTGCCGATGCCGGCGCTGCCACGCGGCGTCACCGAGCACGCGCCGCGCCCGAGGCCGCGCGCGAGCACCGTGGCGACCGGCGTGCTCGTGCTCGCCGCGGCCGTCGCCGTCGGCATCGCCGTCGGGGTGGGCGCCACGTCGAGCCCCGCCGACGACGCGCCGCGGACGGACGCCGCGCAGCCGGCGCGACTGCGCGTGCTCGCGACGCCGTGGGCCGAGGTCGAGATCGACGGGCGCCACGTCGACACGACGCCCATCGGCTGGCCGATCGAGGTCGCACCGGGTCGCCACGTCGTGCGCTTCCGCCACCCGGCCGCGCCCGACGAGACGCGCGTCGTCGAGCTCGGTGCGGGCCAGACGCAGCTGCTCGACGTGACCATGTCGGTGCGCCTCCCGACCGCCGACGCGGCGGCGCGCCCCGTGGCGCCCGAGGAGGAGGTGCCCTGAGGCCGGTACGGCGCCGCGGCTCGGCTCAGCTCGGGTCGAGCACCACGAGCGGGCGCATCCGCTGGAGCATGCGCGGGCCGATGCCCCGCACGCGCAAGAGCTCCTCGAGCCGGCGGAAGCGGCCGAGCCTGCCGCGCAGCTCGAGGATCGCCTGCGCACGCCGCGCACCGACACCGGGCAGGTGGCGGAGGTCGGGCTCGCTCGCGAGATTCAGGATGACGCGGCCGTCGGCCGTGAGCCCGGAGCGGGCCGCCGAGGCCGAGCCCGACGCAGCCGTCGCCGAGACGCTCGCACCCGCAGCGACGTCGACGGCCGCGGCCGCGGTCCCGCGCGCGAGCGGCGCCGCCTCTGCGAGCGTGGTCGCCGTCGGCTCGTCCGCCGGAGCCGCCGCGGCCGACGACGACGGCACCGCAGGCGCGCCGCCGAGCGTGCTCGCCGCGGCGCGCGTGCCCACGTACGCGAGCGCGCCGAGCGCGCCGAGCCACAGGATGAGCTTGCCGAAGAGGGCGCCCCAAGCCGAAGCCTGAAGCGAGGCGTGAAGGGCTGCGAGCTTGCGGGCGGAGCCGCGCCGCGTGGCTTCGTTCCGATCCATCGAGAACCTCCCGTCGGTCGCCGGAGCGTGGCGACGCCGTGCCCAAAGCGAGCGGCATGCCGACTCGAGATCTTCTTGATTCCAGATAGTTGCGACGACTCGGGCTGGCGCCCGCCACGGCGAGGGCGGCGGGCGCCTCGGCGCCGGCACCGGGACGGTGCTATCATCACGCCCACGTTCCGTAGCGGAACGTCAGGAGGACCATGAGCTCCAGCCTCACCCGACGGCATCTCCTTGGCGCCACCGCCGCCACCGCCGCCTCGGCTGCCGCGCTCGGGTGGCCGGCCCCAGCGCACGCCGGCAAGCACGCCGCCAGTCCGCCAGCCGGGTTCCTGCGGGCGTCGCTTCCCGGCAAGGTGGTGAGGGCGTCGCAGGCCGCGACGCTCCAGCCGAACGGCCTCTGGCCCGAGCCCGCCTCGGCCAAGGCGCTCGTCGGCAAGGCGATGGAGATGCTCACGGGCAAGAGCGATCTCGGGCAGGCCTTCGGCATGTTCGTGCACCCCGAGGATCGCGTCGCGTTGAAGCCGAACGGCATCGCGGGCCGCAAGGGCGCGACCATGGCGACCAACAAGGAGCTCGTGCTCGAGGTCGTGCGCGGCGTGCTCGCCGTCGGCGTGCCGCCCGAGCACATCACCATCTTCGAGCAGTACCGCGACTTCCTCTTCGGCACGCGCGTCATCACCGACAAGGACAAGCTCACGCTCGATCCGGACTTCCCGCCGGGCATCAAGACCGCCGTGCACCTCAACAAGGACGCGGCGATGGAGGAGATCATGGTGGGCGGCATCGGCACGCGTTACGTGCGGCCGTTCACCGAGGCGACGGTGGTCATCAACCTGTGCCTCATGAAGGACCACGGCATCTGCGGGTTCACCGGCGCGCTCAAGAACATCACGCACGGCTGCAACGTGAATCCGCAGGACTTCCACGCGCACAACGCGAGCCCGCAGATCGCGCACCTCTACGCGCAGGACGTCGTGAAAAGCCGCGTCGCCCTGCACATCACCGACGCCTTCAAGGTGATCTACGACGGCGGCCCGCTCGACACGAAGCCCTCGGCGCGCGTGCCCTTCCACAGCGTCTACGCGGCGACCGATCCGGTGGCGCTCGACGTCATCGGCTGGGAGCTCATCGAGCGGCTGCGCAAGGACAACGGACTGCCCACCCTCGCCGCCGCGGGCCGCGAGCCGACCTACATCCGCACGGCCGCCGATCTCGGCCTCGGCGTGTACGACCGCGCGAGCATCGCGCTCGTAGAAGCCACCGTCTGAGCGCCCCTCAGCGCGGCCCCGGCTGGCTCGCGCGCGCGCCGCGCCGCAGGAACGCTCGGCGCAAGTGCTGCTGCATGCGCTGAACGAGGGCGGCGGGCGGCTCGCGCATGCCGTCCTCGACCCATCTGGCGAGCAGGACCTGGTGGCTCGCGATCATGAGGCGCGCCAGCGTCTCCGGGTCCTCGTCCACCACCGTGCCTTCGCCGATGGCCGCGCGAAAGACCTGGGCCGTGAGCGCGAGGCCCTCGCGCCACTGCGCGCGCTGTTCCTCGGAGCGAAAGCGCGGCGCGAGCGCCCACGGCTGCCCCTCGGCGAGGTGCAGGTGCAGATAGGTCGGGTGCTCGACGAGGAAGGCGACGTACGCCGCGACGCCGCCGAGGAGGGCGTCCACGGCCGAGCCCGGGCGCGCCGCGGCCTCGGCCGCCCGCGCCAACAGGGCCCGCCCGCGCGTGCGGTGGATCTCGGCGTAGAGCTCCTCCTTGCCCGGCACGAGCCCGTAGAGCGTGCCGAGCGCGAGCCCCGCCTCGGCGGCGACGTCCTGCATGCGCGTGCCGTCGTAGCCGCGCGCCGCGAACACCCGCTCGGCCGCCTCGAGCAGGTGCTGGCGCGTCACGTCGCGGCGCGCCTGCCGCAGCGCGTGCCGGGCCAAAGGCTCGCCCACCGCGCCCCCCGTCACGCCTCTTCCAGGCGGATGGTGCGCGTGGGGCAGTAGCGCGCCGCCGCTCGCACCTTCGCGTGGAGGCTCGGATCCGGCTCCGCGACGAGGAGGCGCACCTTGTGGTCGTCGCCGACGGCGAACACCTCGGGTGCCTCGCCGGCGCAGACGCCGTGGCCCTGACAGAGATCGCGATCGAGGTGGATCCGGAGCGCGCGCGGCGCGGGCTCGGCCGCGTGGAAGGGGCAGCCCGTCGCCGAGCCGACCTCGTTCGCGGGGCTCGCCGCGCTCGCGGGGCGCGTGACGGACGCGACCTTGCGCCGGCGGTAGCGCACGCGACACGGCTCCTTCGGACCGACGACGAGCCCGTGGAAGTCGGAGGCAATCGGATCGCCCGCGAGCTCGAACTCGTAGCGCCGCAGCAGGATCGCGAGGATCGCCTTGACCTGCAGGATCGCGAAGGCGTTGCCGATGCACTTGTGCCGCCCGCCGCCGAACGCGATGTAGCCGAAGTCGCGCTTGTCCTCCTCGCGCGGCGGCGCGAAGCGGTCCGGGTCGAAGGCGTCGGGTGCGCAGAACACGCACTCCATGCGGTGCGCCACGGTCGGCGACACGACGAGCCAGGTGCCCTTCGGCAGGTAGTAGTCCTTGAACACGAAGTCCTGCATCACGACCCGGACGAGCATGAAGAGCGGCGGGTGCAGGCGCAGCGCCTCCTTGACCGCGTTCTCGGCCAGCGTGAGCTCGCGCAGCGACTGGAACGTCACGCGCTCGCCGCCCCCGAACACGGCGTCGACCTGCGCCCGCACGCGCTCGAGGTACGGGCGGTTCTGCAGGAGCTCGATGAGCGTCCAGGCCGTCGTGACCGAGCTCGTGTGGTGCCCGGCGAACATGCCCGCGAGCAACAGGCCCGTGATCTCGTGCTCGGAGAGCGCGGCACCGTTCGCGTAGCGCGAGTCCATCAGGGTCTGCAGAAAGTCCTCGCCCTCGCGCCCCGAGCCGCGCCGGTCGGCGATGATGCGACCGATCATCTCGACGAGGCGCGCGCGGGCGCGGTCGCGCTTGCGAAAGGCCGGGATCGGCAGGTTCGCGTTGAGGTAGGCGACCGGCGTGACGCCGCGCTCGAGGTCGTGATAGACGGCCGCGAACTCGCTCGTCATGCCCTCGCGGAACTCGCGCCCGAGCAGGCAGCGGCTCGAGGTGAAGTTGGTGAGCACGCGGCAGTAGTCGACGAAGTCGACCACCCCTTCGTCGCCCCAGCTCTGCAAGCTCTGCTCCACCTCGCCGACGATCGCCTCGCCGTAGGTGCGCATGCGCTTGTCCTTGAGCGCGGGGAGCAGCATGCGCACCTGCTCGGCCATCTTCTCGGGCGGTGCGTCGTAGACGATGTCCTTGCCGAACACGGGCGTCATGATCTTGTACGCCTCGGACGGGTTCAGCTGGCTGTCGGGCGCGCGGAACACGGCCTCGTGCGCCTCGGGGCCGAACAGGGCCACCATGCGCTTGTTGGCGACCCGGAAAGCGGCGACCTCGCCGAGCTCGGCGTGCGCCCGCGACAGGAGCTCGATGGCCGAGCGCACGAACTCGAGCGTGTGCCCGACGAGCGGCAGCCCGCCCGAGAGCGTCGGCGGCTCGCGCAGCCCGGCAGGGGTAGACGGGGTGGCGCGCCGCAGCGCGCGCTCGACCAGGCTCTGGAGCTGCATGACCTCGACCTCGCTCGGATGGGGAGCGGTGCTCGTAGCACGCGGGCGAGGCCACTTGAAATGATCATTTCAGAATCGGGAACGCACATTTCACGCGGGCCCCGGTTCGCGCTCCCGCTGGTCAAACGCCCGGCGGGCGCGTAGCCTCGATGCTGTGGCAGGGGCATCTCCTGCCCGCGTCCCTCGGCGAAGGTCACGCTGGCGGGCGCGCCACGCCCCGCTGCAGGCGGATGCACTGCGGCGCGGGAGCAGTGCACGACTCTTGCATCTGCTCGCTACGCATCCAACGATTGCTTCGCTCCCCTCGAGGTGTGGTCATGGTGAACGGACAGCGTGCAGGCGCAGCGTGCCTGTTCTTGGGCTCGGTCGTGGCGCTCGTCGCAGCCGGCGCTTGCTCGGCGGCGAACAGCAAGTTCGGCGACGGGACCGGGGGCAACGGAGCGACCGCGGCGGGGGGCGGCGGCGGCTTCATCTTCACCGGCACCGGCGGCGGCGGCAACACGACCGTCGTCTGGCCGCCCTGCGATCAGGGCAACCCGAGCAGCGACCAGGACGGCGACGGCGTCACGCCCGGGGCCGGCGACTGCAACGACTGCACGGACCTCGTCAATCCCGGGGCGATGGACTACCCCGGCAACACCTTCGACGAGGACTGCAACGGCGTGCCCGACGACGCGAGCGCGGACTGCGACGCGGGCATCGGCGTCGGGAGCAGCGACCCGATGGACGGCGCGCGCGCGATCGGCCTGTGCAAGGTCCAGCAGGGGGCGAGCTGGGGCGTCGTCAGCGCGGCCTACGGCAAGGCGGACGGGACGAGCGGCAACGACCCGCTCGGCCACGGCATCGTGGCCGGCTTCGGGCCCTACGTGCACACCCAGGAGGGCGCGCGGATGCTGGCTCTCTCGTCCGGCACGGCCCGGCAGCCGACGGACTCGGGCTGGCAGTCGCCGAGCGGCTACGACAAGGGCTACTCGTCGGGCGCGCCCGCGGGCTACCCGAAGGAGTCGCCCTCGTGCCCCGGCGTCACGACCGGGACGCCCTTCGACTCGGAGCAGCTCTACCTGCGCGTGAGAACGCCGTCGAACGCGAAGAGCTTCTCCTTCAACTTCAACTTCTACACCTACGAGTTCCCGAACTACATCTGCAGCCAGTACAACGACTTCTTCGTCGCCTACCTCACGCCGAAGCTCGGGAGCCTGCCGGACGGCAACATCTCGTTCGACTCGCAGCAAAACACGATCAGCGTGAACGCGGGCTTCCTGCAGGTGTGCGAGCCGCAGACCGCGGGCGGCAAGGTGTTCCCCTGTCAGCTCGGCTCCCAGCAGCTGACGGGCACCGGCTTCGAGGGCACCGATCCCGTGTTCGACCCGGGTCACGCGGCGACGGGCTGGCTCGTCACGAGCGCGCCGCTCGAGGTGGCTGCGGGCCTCGACATCGAGCTCCGCTTCGCCATCTGGGACAGCGGCGACGGCGTGCTCGATTCGACCGTGCTCATCGACAACTTCCAGTGGAGCCTCAACGAGACGCCCACCGGCACCGAGCCCGTCGACATTCCGAAGTGAGGCTCCGTTCGCTCGCGCGCACGGAGCGTGTGCCAGGAGCCTGGCACAGCACGACTCGTTCGCCCGGCTCGCGCCGCTCGGGGCGCGACCGGGCCTAGGAGAACCGCCATGACTCGTTCCGTCGCCATCCTGGGCTCGCTCGTGTGCGGACTGGCCGTCGCCGCGGCGTGCACCGCGAGCAAGCCGAAGTCGTCCGGGTTCGTCCAGGGCGCGGGCGGCGACGCCGCCTCGGGCACCGGCAACACCACGACGACCGGCACCACGTCGGGTCTAGGCGGCGCGTGGAACCCGACCGGCACCGGCGGCACCACCAGCGGGACCGTGTGCGAGTCGCCCGGCGGCAACGCGGACTACGACAGCGACGGCTACAGCGAGGCCCAGGGCGACTGCAACGACTGCGACCCGAACGTGAACCCGGGCGCGGTCGAGGTCGGCACGGACGGGTCGGGCGGCAACCCCCCGGCGGACGAGAACTGCAACGGCGCCGTCGACGAGCCCTTCGAGCCCTGCGACACGGGTTTCAGCATCGGCGACACGGACGCGACCCACGCCGCGCGGGCGATCGACATCTGCGCCACCGTCGCGGCCGACGACTACGGCCTCGTCAGCGCGAACTGGGTGCGCGCGAACGGCGGCAACACCTCGCCGGGTGCGAGCGCCGGGCTGCTGTCGGGCTTCGGCACGAACATGCCGCCGCGCCTCGGCTCGCGCATGGTCGGCATCTCTTCGGGGTACGCGCGCGACGCGGGCGACGCGGGCAACTGCGGCAGCAACAGCTGCACGACGATCGGCCCGGGTACGGCGCCGGCGGGCTTCCCGCAGGACACGCCCGGCTGCAGCGGCGGCACGAACATCAACGACGACGTCGGGCTCGAGCTCACGCTGAAGGCGCCGACCAACGCGACGGGCTTCGTGTACGACTTCACGTTCTACTCGTTCGAGTACCCCGAGTGGGTCTGCACGACCTTCAACGACCAGTACATCGCGCTCGTGTCGCCGCCGCCCGCCGGCAGCATCAACGGCAACATCTCCTTCGACAGCCAGTCGAACCCGGTGAGCGTGAACATCGCGTTCTTCAACGTGTGCTCGGGCTGCCCGCTCGGGACGAGCGACCTCGTCGGCACGGGCTTCGACGGCGCCTGGTTCGACGACGCGGGCGCGACCGGCTGGCTCCAGAGCCAGGCGCCCATCGGCGGCGGCGACCAGTTCACGATCCGCTACGCCATCTGGGACACCGGCGACACGGCATGGGACTCGACCGTGCTGCTCGACAACTTCCGGTGGATCGCGAACGGCGGCTCGGTCTCGGTCGGCACGATCCCCGTGCCGCAGTGACGCCGGCGTCCGCGGCGGACGCCTGACGAGCGAGCGCCGACGCCTCTCCCTTGACGCCCGTCATCGCGCGCGTACCTATCCCGTACGCACGCGTCAGGGTTTGTCTTGACGGGACGCAGCTCAAGCAGCATGCTCCTGGGGCAACACTGACGCGCACGCAAGGGTTCGACATGGGAAACGTTCACCGCCTGCCGCTCGCCAGGCCCAGCGATTCGGCGCACGGGGCCCACACGCCGCAAGCGAGCGACGTGGCGCCGCCGGGCCTCACGCCGGCCGAGAGCGTCCCGCCCGAGGAGCTCCTGCAAGTCGGCGATCTCGCGCGCGAAACGGGCAAGACCGTGCGGGCGATCCACCACTACGAGTCGGTGGGCCTGCTCACGCCCCACATGCGCTCCAAGGGCCGGTACCGCCTCTACGGGCCCGATGCCGTCGCGCGCGTCCGCTGGATCGACAAGCTCCACGACCTCGGCATGTCGCTCTCCGAGATCCAGCAGATCCTGCGGCTCTGGGAGCAGGCGCCCTCCGCGCCCTCGGCGATGGGCCAGCTCCGCGCCGTCTACCACCAGAAGCTCGCCGAGGTCAGCGCCCAGATCGCGCGGCTGACGGCGCTCGAGCACGAGCTCCACGGCAGCCTCGACTACCTCGACACCTGCGTCGAGTGCAGCCCGAGCGAGCTCGTCGCCTCGTGCAGCGCGTGCACCGTGCACGGCCCGAGCGAGACCCAGCCCGAGCTCGTGCGCGGCCTGCACGCCTGCAGCGCCACCTCCGCGAGCGCCTGAACCCCATCCCCGAGCCCCGACGACGAGCCCATGGCCCTGAAGTTCCCCATCTACATGGACTACCACGCGACGACGCCCGTCGATCCGCGGGTGCTCGAAGCGATGCTGCCGTACTTCGGCGTGGTGTTCGGCAACGCGGCGAGCCGCAGCCACGCCTTCGGCTGGGACGCCGAGGAGGCGGTCGACCGCGCGCGCGCCGAGGTGGCGGCGCTCATCGGCGCGAGCAAGCCGAAGGAGATCGTGTTCACCTCGGGCGCGACCGAGAGCGACAACCTGGCCATCAAGGGCGTGGCGCACTTCTACCGCGAGAAGGGCAACCACCTCATCACGACCCAGATCGAGCACAAGGCCGTGCTCGACACCTGCAAGCGCCTCGAGAAGGACGGCTTCGAGGTCACGTACCTGCCGGTCGACAAGAACGGCCTGGTCGATCCCGCGGCCGTCGCGGCGGCCATCAGGCCGAAGACCATCCTCGTGTCGGTCATGCTCGCCAACAACGAGATCGGCACCATCCAGCCGCTGCGCGAGATCGGCGCCATCACGCGCAGCCGGGGCGTGCTGCTGCACACCGACGCCGTGCAGGGCCTCGGCAAGACGCCCTTTCAGGTCGACGAGATGAACGTCGACCTCGCGTCGCTCACCGCGCACAAGGTCTACGGGCCCAAGGGCGTCGGGGCGCTCTACGTGCGCCGCCAGCGGCCGCGCGTGCGCCTGACGGCCGAGATGGACGGCGGCGGGCACGAGTTCGGCATGCGCTCGGGCACGCTCAACGTCCCCGGCATCGTGGGCTTCGGCAAGGCCTGCGCGATCCTCGCCGAGGAGGGCGCAACCGAGGCCGAGCGCATTCGCCGCCAGCGCGACCGGCTGCTCCACCGCATCATGAGCGGGCTCGACGAGGTGTACGTCAACGGCTCGCTCGAGCACCGCCTGCCGAACAACCTCAACGTGTCGTTCGCCTTCGTCGAGGGCGAGGCGCTCATCATGGCCGTCAAGAACGTCGCCGTGTCGAGCGGCTCGGCCTGCACCAGCGCGAGCCTCGAGCCCTCGTACGTCCTGCACGCGATGGGCGTCACGGACGACATCGCGCACTCGTCGCTGCGCTTCGGCCTCGGGCGCTTCACCACCGACGAGGAGGTCGAGTACGTGGCCGACCTCGTCATCGGCAAGGTGCAAAAGCTGCGCGAGATGTCTCCGCTCTACGAGATGTTCAAGGACGGGATCGACCTGAAGAGCGTGCAGTGGGCGGCCCACTGACGGCGGAGCGATAAGGCCATGGCATACAGCGACAAAGTCGTCGAGCACTACGAGAACCCGCGCAACGTCGGCACGCTCGACAAGAACGATCCCGCGGTCGGCACCGGCCTCGTGGGCGCGCCCGCCTGCGGCGACGTCATGCGCCTGCAGATCAAGGTCGACGACGGCGGCGTCATCACCGACGCCAAGTTCAAGACCTTCGGCTGCGGCTCGGCCATCGCGTCGTCGTCGCTCGCGACCGAGTGGCTGAAGGGCAAGACCCTGGGCGAGGCCGAGACCATCAAGAACACCCAGATCGTCGAGGAGCTGAACCTCCCGCCCGTGAAGATCCACTGCTCCGTCCTCGCCGAGGACGCGATCAAGAGCGCCATCGCCGACTTCCGCAGCAAGCAGGCGGCGCGGCGCGCGCTCGGCGCCGAGCCGGTCACCGCCGACGCGGCCGCGGCCCACGCGGGGAAGTGATTCGATGCAAGCCCAGGCCATGACCTACGAGCGCGAGCGCGACGTCGCCCGCAGCCCCGAGCCCGCGAGCTCGGCCGACGCACCGGCACCGGTCGTCGCGCCGGCGCCTGCGACCGCACCGACCTTCCGCCTGACGCCGCCCGCGGCGCGCAAGGTGGCCGAGGCGCTGCAGAAGCGCGGCACCCCCAAGAGCGCGCTGCGCGTCGGGGTGCGCGGCGGCGGCTGCTCGGGCTTCAGCTACGTCATCGAGTTCGCGGACGGCGCACCCGCGGCGCGCGACCTCGTGTTCACCTTCCCGGTCGAGGGCCGCGACGAGCCCGTGCGCGTGTACTGCGACAAGAAGAGCATCCTCTACCTGAACGGCGGCACGCTCGACTGGGAAAAGACGCTGATGTACCAGGGCTTCAAGTTCAAGAACCCCCACGAGAAGTCGTCCTGCGGCTGCTCGAGCTCCTTTTCCGTGTAGCGCGCGCCGAGGTGCGTCGCCCCCGTCGCGGGACGCGGCGCCCGGCGACGCACCCGAGCCAGCATGACCCACGACCCCTTCACCGTCCTCGGCCTCGAGCCGCGCTTCGACGTGGATCTCGCGGCCGCCGAGGTGCGGCACCGCGAGCTGTCGCGCGCGCTGCACCCCGACCGCTACCAGGGCAAGCCGGCCGCCGAGCGGCGCATGGCGCTCGAGCGCGCCATCGAGGTGAACGCCGCGTGGCGCGCGCTTCGCGACCCGGTGACGCGCGCCGAGGCCCTGCTCGCGGCGGGCGGCGTCGAGCTCGACGAGCGTGCCGAGCCGAAGGCCTCGCCCGCGCTCTTGATGGAGATGATGGAGCTGCAGGAAGAGCTCGCGGAGGTGCGCGGCAAGCGCGACGCGGTGGGACTCCGCCGCCTCGGCGACACGCTCCGCACGCGCGAGCGCGAGCTCTGTGCGCGCCTCGCACCGGCCTTCGCCGCGGCGCGGGGCGACGCCGCGCGCCTGCGGGCGCTGTTGCCGGCCGTGGGCGAGCTGCGCTACCTGCGGCGCTTCTTCGAGGCCTACGCCGCGGCCGAGGAAGAGCTGGCGGCCTAGACCGGCCGGAGACGACGACCCATGGGCCTGCTCGAGATCTTCGACCCCGTCGCGGCGCCGCGGCCGATCGGCATCGACCTCGGCACCACCAACTCGCTCGTGGCGCGCATGCGCGACGGCGCGCCCGTGGCGATCCGCGACTGCGACGGCGAGGCCCTCTTGCCGTCGGCCGTGTACTACGACGAGCGCGGCCAGGTCATCGTGGGGCGCGAGGCCCTGCGCATGGCGCCGGCCCACCCGCG
This sequence comes from Myxococcales bacterium, assembly GCA_016212965.1. GTDB lineage: Bacteria > Myxococcota_A > Polyangia > Polyangiales > Polyangiaceae > JACRDA01. The sequence continues at coordinate 14,881 of JACRDA010000020.1, read as the reverse complement.
CGACACCATCGTGAGCGTCAAGCGCCTGATGGGCCGCGGCGCGAACGACCCGGAGACGGCGCGCCTGGGCACCATCGACTTCGCCGCGCCGACGAGCCCCGACGAGGCGCGCACCGTGCGCCTGCGCGTGCAGGGTCGCATCCTGACGCCGGTCGAGGTGTCGGCCGACATCCTGCGCCGCCTGCGCGAGCTCGCCGAGGACGAGATGCACTCGGTCGGCGGCGCCGTCATCACCGTGCCGGCCTACTTCGACGACGCGCAGCGACAGGCCACGAAGGACGCGGGCCGGCTCGCGGGCCTCGAGGTGCTGCGCCTCCTCAACGAGCCGACCGCGGCCGCCCTCGCCTACGGGCTCGACCACAAGAAGAACGGCCTCTTTGCCGTGTACGACCTCGGCGGCGGCACCTTCGACATCACGATCCTGTTGCTCGACGACGGCGTCTTCCAGGTGCGCTCGACCGGCGGCGACAGCGCGCTCGGCGGCGACGACATGGACCGCGCGCTCGGCCGCGTGCTGCTCGAGCACATGGGCGCGGCCGAGGACGCGAGCCCCGAGGTCGTGCGCCTCGCGCTCGACGCCGCGCGCCGCGCCAAGCATGCCCTCACCGACCGCGAGGAGGTCGCCCTCGAGCTGCCCCGCATGGGCGGCGGCACCGCGACGGCGACGGTGACGCGCGCCGAGCTCGAGCGCCTCGTCGCGCCCATCGTGGAGCGGACGGGCGTGGCGTGTCGCCGCGCGCTCCGCGACGCCGGCATCGAGGCCTCCGCCCTCGACGGTGTACTGCTCGTCGGGGGCGCGACGCGCGTGCCCTTCGTGCGCCGCTACGTGCGCGACCTCTTCGGGCGCGAGCCGCTCGCCGACATCGATCCCGATCAGGTGGTGGCGCTCGGCGCCGCCATCCAGGCCGACTTGCTCGCGGGCGCCGGCAGCACGGGCGAGGTGCTCCTGCTCGACGTCCTGCCGCTGTCGCTCGGCATCGAGACCATGGGCGGCGTGGCCGAGAAGATCCTGCCCCGCAACACCACCATCCCGGCGGGCGCGCGCCAGGTGTTCACGACCTACGCCGACAAGCAGACGGGCTTCGAGCTCCACGTCGTGCAGGGCGAGCGCGAGCTCGCCGCCGACTGCCGCTCGCTCGCGCGCTTCACGTTGCGCGGCATCCCGCCGATGCCGGCCGGCATGGCGCGCCTCGAGGTCACCTTCCACGTCGACGCCGACGGCCTGCTCACCGTCAAGGCGCGCGAGGTGACGACGGGCATCGAGCAAGAGGTGCTCGTGAAGCCGAGCTACGGCCTGTCGGACGAGGAGGTCGAGCGCATGCTGCTCGACGCCATCGACCACGGCGAAGAGGACTTCGAGCGCCGCAAGCTCGCCGAGCGCCGCGTCGAGGCCGAGCGCATTCTCATCGCGACGCGCGGCGCGCTCGCAGCCGACGCCGACCTCCTCGACGCGTCCGAGCGCAAGGCGGTCGAGACCGCGCTCGCCGAGCTCACGGTCGCCGTCGCGGCCGGCAGCGCGAACCTGGTACAGGCGAAGATCGACGCCCTCGACGACGCGACCAAGGAGTGGGCCGGCCGGCGCATGGACCGCGCCATCGCGCACGCCATCGCGGGCAAGCAGATCGACGAGGTCGACGCCACCGTGGCCCAGGCGCGCGGTGTCGACGAGCAGGTCGCCGAGCACCAGGCGCGCCTGCCGCCCGGCGCGCGCTCGAGCCAGACGGGCCCCACGGGCGAGGGGAGCTAGCCGGCGCCATGCCCAAGGTCCGACTGCACGCCCACGGGCGCAGCTGGGAGGTCGAGGTGCCGCTCGGCACGACGATCCTCGCGGCCTCGAAGCAGAGCGGCGCGCCCGAGGGCGACGCGTGCGGCGGGGTGTGCGCCTGCTCCACCTGCCACGTCTACGTGACGGCGGGCCGGGAGCTCCTGAGCGAGGCCGAGGAAAAGGAAGAGGACATCCTCGACAAGGCCTTCGACGTGCAGCTCGGCAGCCGCCTCGGCTGCCAGGCGCGCCTCGAGCGGGACGGCCTGGTCGAGTGCACCATCACGCGCGAGAGCCTCGACGCCTTCTACAACGAGCACCCGGACGCGAAAGACCCGCGGAAGGGGTGAGGGGGCGGGGGGGCGAGGGGCGGGGGCCCCGGGGCGCAGCTCAGGCGCGGCCCTCGCCGAGTGCGCGACGCAGGATCGATCGGACGGCGTCGGTGGCCTCGAGCCCGCGGGGCACGCGCAGGCGCCAGACCGGAACGGCCGCTACGAGCGCGGCGAACGCGTCGAGCTCACGCGTCAGGCGAGCGTGGCCCCCGGGCAGCAAGCGGTGGACGTGACGGACGAGCTCCGCGAGCGCGTCGCGCCGACTCGAGCGCTCGAGCTGCGGCTCGGTCGTTCCAGCCTCGAGCACGGCGATACCGGCGAGGGGAAGCGGCCGTGCGGGCGGGAGAGCCACGCGCAGCTTGCCCGTCGCGGTGCGGGGCGCAGCGTCCGCTGCGGCTGCGCCGACGGCGGCGGCGGCCACGTCGGGACGCAGACGCAGAGCGGGGTAGCCCGGAACGGCGAACGGCACGATGGGACCTCCGCTCGGGGCTCGCTCACCCGGCGCTTCGAGCGGCGCGAGCTCGCCTGCGACGAGGGCGCGCACGACGAGGCAGTCGTCGGCGAGGCCCTGTCCGAGCGCGGCCGCGAGCGTCGACTTCCCGGAGCCGGACATGCCGACGAACGCCAGCGCGACACCGTCGAGCGCGACCGCGCTCGCGTGCAGGGCGAGCTCACCGCGCAGGTGCAGGACCTGCGGAAGGACCTGGTCGAGCAGCAGCTCCTCGAGCTGCGGCCAGGAACACCCCGGCCAGGGGCGGACGACGAGCGTGCGCCCCGCCCGGTCGACCGCGAAGTCCGCGCGCCCGTGAGCGCGCACGAGCAGCCCACCGCTCCGCTCCGCGACCGACAGCCACGGCTCGTCGTCGCCGGCCCAGACACGCTCGAAGTCCCAGTGCTCCACGGGCTCGGGTGGAGCAGGCGCCCGCAGCGCGAGCTGCACCTCACCCTCGTCGCCCTCGAGCTCGTCGCACGACGCTGCGTGCAGAGTCTCGAGCGCTACCTCGCTCGCGAGCGTGATTCCGTAGAGCCGGTAGCGCGGCATGGCGAAGCGACTCGCGACGACCCCACGCACCACGTCACGCGCAGATCGCGTCGACGGCGTGGCGCGGCCGCGCCGTCCGCGCGGTCACGCCCGCGGTGTCTTGGCGTCGCTCTTCGAGCCGCCGAACCCACGCGTGAGCTCGACGACGCTGCCGTACTCGACGAGCAGAGGCCGAGCGTACGGGCGTCGCGTTCGCCGCTCCCCGACCTCGGTCATCGCCTGCGGGGTGGTCTTCGTGTTGCCTTCGGTGTTCATCGTCTCCTCACTCGCTGACTTGCCGGAGCCAAAGCTCGAGCGCCACTAGCTGCACGAGGCACCTCAAGGCCGCGCCGCTGCGAGGCCGCTGCTCGATGAGCCGCCGCACGGCGTCCTGCCGCACGATTCCCGCGTCGGCCAGGCGGCTCGACGCGAGGAGGTCCTGGACCTGGGTCACATGTCGACCGAAAACAATCGACTCAACGTAGCATGAGAACTCGGTGCCTGCGGTCCTTTCGACGATGGCCGCGGGCAGGAGTTGGGCCATGGCGCGCCGCAGGACCGGCTTCGTCGCAGCGGGCGGGGCTGCCCAGCGCTGACCCGGAGGCAGGGCCAGCAGGAACTCCACGAGCTGGCGGTCGAGGAAGGGATGGCGCACCTCCACGCCCAGGGCGCGCCCGTGCTTCGTCCACTGGCTCGACGCGTAGGAACCGCCGGCGCCGACCAGCTCGGCGCACAGCAGGCCGGTGGCGAGATCGACCGCGGGCACCTGCTCCCAGGCCGCGCGCACCCTCTGCTCCTGCGCGATGAGCGTGCGGCGCGCAACGGGGGTCAGCACATCGGGCTCGAGCCGTAACGTGCGCCTGTGCCAGTACCAGGCGCGCACGTCCGCCGGGAGATCGGGCCAGATCGCCTGGCGGAGGAGCGCGCGCCAGGTCGCGAGACGCGCCGCTCCGGCCGGCAAATTCGCGGCCGCAAACGCGGTGCGGAAGTCGCCGCGGTGCAGGGCGTCGGCAACCTCGTAACCGGTGGCTCGCAGCTCCTGGTCGCCGCCGTGCCCGGTCAACATGACGCGCACGCCCCGCGCCGTTGCCGCCCGCAGGGCGGGCGTGAACATGTCGGAGGTCGGGTGGTAGTGGACGTCGGGTTGGCGCTGCCCGTCGCCATTCAAGGGCCAGGGCGCGGCCTCGAGCGCGGGCTCCACCTCGACGAGCGGCAGCCCACAGCGCTCCGAGAGCGCCCGCGCATGGTCGCGCTCGTTACAGGGAAGCCCTGGGAAAGACAGGTGAAAGAGCGTCGTCGCTCGTTCGGGTGCGCGCGCTGCGAGCGTCGCTGCCACCGAGGTCGAGTCGAGCCCACCGGAGACCATCACGCCGACGGGACCGCGCGCCGCCGAGCACCGCGCAACGGCCGCACCGAGAGCGTCCCGGAATTGCGCCGCGTAGTCGATGTCGTCGGTCGGCGCGAGGCGACGGCATGGATCCGGGCTCCAGTAGCGCTGCACCCGCAACCGCGTCGGACCGACCGTGAGCGTGTGTCCCGGCGGCAGCGCGCGCACCCCCTCGTAGAGAGTCTGCCCGGCATCCCCGTAGCTCTCGTAGAGGAACGACGCCATGGCGGCTCCGTTCGGCCTTGGCCCGGCAGTGAGCGCGGGAAACAGCGCCAGCTCCTCCGAGGCGCAGGCGAAAAGCGGCCCGTCGAGTGCGTAGTAGAGCGGCCGGACGCCGAGGCGGTCGCGGGCGCAGAAGAGCTCGCTGCGCGCGGGGTCCCAGATCGCGAAGGCGAAGTCGCCTTCGAGGTGTCGAGCGCAACCGTCGCCCCAGCGGTCGTAGGCCTCGGCCACGAGCTGCGCGTCGTGGCCCTCCGGTGCATGCGCGCGCGCGTCGCTGGGTCGGAGCGCCACCCGAAGGTCGAGGCGCTCGGTGAGCCGCACGTCGGCGACGACCACTTGCCCCGTCGTGGCGTCCGCGTGGGGCGCCGATCCGAACGCGTCCTCGACGGTCGTGAAGAGCTCCTTGCACCCGAGCGCGGCAGCGCCCACGGACGCGCTCCCGACTCGATCGACGCGGCCGAGCGGAATCGCGGCGAGCATGCGGTCGACCATGCGAGCGTCGGCCGGAGCGCCATCCCGCCTGAAAACGGCCGCGATGCCGTTCATGCCGCCGCTCGCAGGGGAACGAGATCGATCGCCCCCGCGGGGCGCGTTGTGTCAGCTGGCTCGACCCAGGCGTGGGCCGCCAGGCGCTCACCTTGCGGCGCGACGCCGATGCAGAGCCGCACGCTCTGGCCCGCGAGCCCGTGCAGCCAGGCCTGCGTCAGCGCCCGGGGCAGACACTCGCCGCCGACCCAGTGGTATCGGTAGGCGACCGCGACGAGCTCGGCCGCGCGGGGGACATCCGGGAGCGCGAGGGGGCCGGGCAGGAGCCGGGCGCCGGCGCGCGCTGATGCCGACAGCCACCACCGCGTTCCCTTGAGACCCACGGCGCGCAGGGAGGAGGTGACGAGCGGCGCGGCGAGCCACGCCAGGAGCAGGACGCGCCGCTCGGGAGCGGTGAGCTTCGCGCCCTTGCCGAGCGCACGGAACGCACGTAATACCGCGGTTCTCAAAGCTGATCTCCCCGAGCGAAGGTATCCGTTGCCGGGCATCGCCACAACGTTCACCGCGGTGCGAGACTTGCTGGCGCCGGGCCGCGCAGCCGCATACCCGGGATCGCGAGCGTCGTGCAGAATCCCGCCACACCCCGTGAGCAGCCTCCGCCGTCTCCGGCTGGTGGACGAGATGGCGGGCCCCATGGCAGGAAGACGTCGGCCTCGTGGCTCGCCGGGCTGGCCGCGACCGACCTCGCGGCGCGCCTGGGGGCCCCCGTCGCACTCTGGCTCGCGACGCTCGGCGCAGCGGACGCAGCGCTCGCTCTCGCTGCCGTCACGAGCGTGCTCGCCATCGGACGCGGCGCGCTTGGAGGTCTCGCGTTCGAGCGAGCGCACCGCGAGGCCTGGTTCGAGCTCGTCGCGGGCGTCCGCCGCCACGATCCGGTGTGGCTCCGGGCACAGTTCGAGCGGGAGGGAGTGGTCCTGCTCGCCAACGGTGCACGCGTCACCGCCGAGTACCGCGCGAGCGAGCTTCCGCGCGTTGCGTCCTCCCTGCTCGCGAGCCTCGCGGTGCTCACCGCGGTCGTGGTGCGCCTCGGCGCGCTTTGGCTCGGCGCGGGCCTGCTCGTCTTCTCGGTGTTCGGCGGGCTGACGGCCCTCGCTCAGCGACGGCTGCGTGGTGCCAGCGAGCGGGCCTACGCCCGGTTCGGCGAGAACGTTCAGGGTCTGGAGCTACTCGTGGGCGCCGCGGCGGAGCTGCGCGCGCACCGGGTCGAAGCCTCCATAGCGGCCCAGACCGAGCGCGGGATCGCAGCCATGGCCCGCGAAGAGCGAGCCGTGCGCAGGTACGGCCTCATCGCGAGCCTCTTGCCGCTCGCCGCGACCCTGGTGTTGGGCCTCGGCCCGCTGCGCGCCTGGCTCGCCGGCGTCGCCGCGCACAACTGGGCGGAGGCGGCGATCTTCGGGGTCACCGCGCTGGCGCTCGGGACTTCCCTCATGCACGACGTCGAGGCGTTGCTCCGCTCCGCGCCCGAGCGCCGGACGCTCAGGAGATTCCTCGCGGCGGCCGCCGCGGTCGTCGAGCCGAGCCAGCCGAGGTCGCGCGCGAAGCCGCTGGGCCAGTCGAGCGTGCTCTTCGAGGACCTCTCGATCGTCCACCCAGGTGCCCGCGCCGCCACGCCGAGCGCGCTCAGCTGCGAGTGGCAGCCCGGACGCGGCCTGGCGGTGCTCGGGGAAAACGGCGCCGGCAAGACCAGCCTGGCGCTGTGCCTGCTCGGCCTCGTGCACCCAACGCGCGGCACGATTCGCCTCGGAGGCTCACGGCACGACGAGATCGACTGGGAGGACCTGCGGGGGCGCGTCGCGTACGTCGCACAGCAGCCGTACATCGCGGCGAGCTGGAGCGTCGCAGAGAACATCCGCCTGCTGGCGCCCGGGGCCACCGACGAGGCGATCGACGCCGCGCTCGAGCGGGTGGGGGTGCGTGCCTCGCTCGTCGCCCATGCACGCGGCACCCGCCCGCTCGATGTGCTCGCGGGCGAGCTTTCCGGCGGCGAGCGCCGGCGCGTGCACCTGGCGCGTGCCCTGCTCGGAGCACCCGAGCTCGTGGTCCTCGACGAGCCCGAGGCTGGCCTCGACGAAGCCGCACGAGCGCATCTGCGCGCACTCCTCGAGGAGCTCGCGTCAGGACCCGCGCGGGTGCTCGTCATCGCGCACGACCAGTCGATCGTGCCCGAAGCTTTCCAGAGAACGCGCTGCCGGCGTGGAGAGGTGGCGGCCACCGAGGGAAGCGACCCGCCGCCAGCGCCATGAGGCTTCGGGGGCGGCACACGTGGTGCCGGAAGCAGGAACCCCGCTACCGGCCCGCTTGCGCTTGCCGGAACCAGAGGGGATACTCGGGTATCGCATTCTTGTACGGCCGAGGGCGGGGAAGTCGCGTCTCGGCAGCCTTCTCAACGAACGTAGAGGTGGTGCGCATGACACGGCAGCTTCTGTGGGCTTCGGCGGTGGTTCTCGCGGGAGCTGGCATGGCGCTCACGGGCGCGTGCAAGACGGACGTCGAGACGAACCCGATCACCACCTCGACCACGACGTCGAGCACGTCGAGCACCGGCGGGGGCGGCACGGCCGGCTCCGGCGGTGACACCGGCGGCACCGGCGGCACGGGTGCCGTGGGCGGGGGCGGCACCGGCGGGACGCCCGAGCCAAGCGGGACCGACACGTGCCCCGGAGACCCCTACGTGCTCAACGGTCCCACCTCGTACTTCCTCACGGGCGACACCACCCTGGGCGTCGACGACTACCAGTCGTTCTGCGGCAACGCCACAGGCCCGGACATGGTCTACGCGCTCGACGTGCAGACGGCGGGCACGCTGAAGCTGTCGGTGTCGAGCACGAGCAGTCTCGACCCCGTGCTCTACATCCAGCAGGGGACATGCGGCGACGCGGCGTCGTCGATCTGGTGCGCAGACTTCAATTTCCCGGCGAGCCCGACGACCGAGAGCATCGCCACGGCCGTGACCCCCGGCACCTACTACGTGGTCGTGGACGGCTCCGCCGCCTCGGGTGGAACCTACACCCTGAACGTGAACTTCACGGCAGCCGCGTGTGGCGACAGCGTCGTGAACGTGAGCGAGGAGTGCGACGACGGTAACGCCCTCGCCAACGACGGCTGCGCCAACTGCAGTCTCGAGACCGGCCAATTCGAGGACTGCGCCAATCCGGAGGTCGCGCCGGTCAGCGCGAACACCCCGATCTTCCTCCACGGGTGGACCACCGCCAACCTCGACGACCTCAGCGGGTCCACCGACTGCGTGAACTCGCCGGCCGAGGGCTGTGGCTCGAACGACCGCGTCGTGCTCGTCATGCCGGCCGACAGCGGCACGCTCACGGCCACGATCGGTATGGACAAGTTCAACATCGACAACGTCTGCGCCACGTCGCCGTACCCGGATCCGATTCTCGATCCGGCCTGCTGGGACCGCGTGCTCTACGCGTATCAGGGCCCGAACCCTGCAACGTGCGGCGGACCCGGGTACATCACCCTCGGCGCCGGCGTGAACCTCGGCGATCCGGTGACCATCTCCTTCCCGGTCGTCGCGGGCTCGAGCTACTTCATCGTCGTCGATGGCTACTACGGCAACGACCCGCCGGGCTACGAGTCGGGCGAGTACTGGCTCCACCTGAACCTGCAGTAAGCGTCACCGCAGGGCGCGTGCCTCGCCGCCGCGCCCTCTCAGATCCCCTCCGTCGGCGGCTGCCGCAGCTCGACGAGCTTCTCGAGGCGTCGGCTCACCCAGACCTTGTTCGCGGCGTCGACGATGACGGCGCCGCAGCCGTCGATCGACTCGACGAGCGCGAGGCCCTTGTCGGGGCCGAGGATGAAGACGGCGTCGTCGATGGCGTCGGCGGTCAGGGCGTCCTCGGCCCAGATGGTGACGCTGCGGCTCGCCGTCGCGGGCCAGCCGGTGCGCGGGTCGAGGATGTGGTGGTAGCGCTTGCCGTCGAGGATGAAGCTGCGCTCGTAGTCGCCGGCGGTCGAGAAGGCGTGGTCCTCGACCGCGAGCATGGCGAAAGCCGAGCCGTCCGGGCCGCGCGGGTCGCGGACGCCCACGCGCCACGGCTCGCCCCACGGCTTCTTGCCGGCGACGTAGAGGTCGCCGCCGGCCTGCGCGAAGAAGGCCGCGAGCCCGGCGCGACGCAGGACCTCGGCGGCGCGATCGATGGCGTAGCCCTTGGCGATGCCGCCCAGGTTCACCTGCGTCTCGGGGCTCGTGAGGCGCGCCTCGCGCGTCGCCGGATCGAGCGTGATGCGGCGGTAGTCGATGCGGCGGCGCGCCGTTTCGACGAGGCTCCGATCCGGCAGGCGTGCCTCGCGGTCCTGGTCGAACTTCCAGAGCTTGCCCATCGAGGCGAAGGTGACGTCGAAGACGCCCTCGGACGCGCGGCTGATCCACAGGCTCTTGTCGAGGACCGCGTAGGTGTCGGGGCTCAGGGTCACGGCGCCCTTGCCGGCCGCGCGGTTGAGCCTCGAGATCTCGCTGTCGTCGCGCCACGTCGTCATGAGCGCTTCGAGGCGCACGATCTCCGCGAAGGCCGCCTCGAGCGCCGCCCGGACGCGCGCCGCGTCGAGGTCGGGCACCGTGTAGGCCGCGAGCACGATGCGCGTGCCCATCGCGCGCTCGACGAGCTCGACCCGCTGGTGGTCGAACGGCGGTGGGGCCAGAAGCGCGCCGACGGTGGCGGACGCGACGGGCGCGGCGGACGAGCTTGCCGACACGCTGGCCGACACGCTGGCCGACGGGCTCCCCGACGTGACGGGCTCGGTCGGAGCCTGCGGCAGCTGCCTGCGACGGCAGCCGGGCGCGAGCGCGAGGCAGACACCGAGGCAGAGACCGAGCGCGAAGAGCCCGCCGGAGCGGCTCCGCGAGAACGACCGGCCGGTCACCGCAGGCTCGCGGCTACTGGCACTCCGAGGCCATGAGCGGGTTCTTCTTGAACCACGACATGCACCAGGGGTTGAGGTCGCTCGTGAGCTCGGCGCAGGGGATCTTGTCGGGCTTGTCGCCGCTGTTGTCCTTCGCGAGGCCGGTCTTGCACTGGGCGCAGCACTCGACGCGCCGGTCGGCGTCGACCGGGCTCGCGGCGGCGCTCGCGCTCGCCGCGGCCTCGGTGGCGGTCTTCGCCGGCGCCGGGCCGGGCTCGTCCGGCGCCATGTCCTTCTTGCCCGTGTCCTCGATGACGGGGGGCTGCATCTGCCGCGGCGGACCGCAGTGCACGGCGGACAGAGCGAGGAGCATGGAGGCGAGGGCGGTGGCGAAGAGCGGGCGCTTCATCCCGATCTCGGTATCGGATGCGCGGCGCGGCTGCAATCGCGCCGGCGCCCCGGCGCGCGCGACTTCGTGACGGGGCGAAACTGTGGCATGTACCGGCCCATGTGGGACCGCTTTCTCCGAGCCTGCCGACGCGAGCCGACCGACACCACGCCCGTGTGGTTCATGCGGCAGGCCGGCCGCTACATGGCCGAGTACCGCGCGCTCCGCGCCAAGCACTCGATGCTCGAGATCTGCAAGACGCCCGAGCTCGCGCTCGAGGTCACGCTGCAGCCGCTGCGGCTCGGGGTCGACGCCGCGATCCTCTTCGCCGACATCCTGTTGCCGCTCGAGCCCATGGGCGCGCCCTTCGAGTTCGCCAAGGGCGAGGGGCCGGTCATCCACCAGCCGGTGCGCAGCCGCGCCGACATTGAGCGGCTGCGCGTGTTCGAGCCGCGCGAAGGCCTCGGCTACGTGCTCGACGCCATCCGCCTCATCCGGCGCGAGCTCGACGGCAAGAAGCCGCTCATCGGCTTCGCCGGCGCGCCCTTCACCGTGGCGAGCTACCTCATCGAGGGCGGCAAATCGTCGAGCTACCGGCTCACGAAGGAGCTCATGTGGCGCGACCCCGACAGCTGGAAGCTGCTCATGACCAAGGTGAGCGAGGTCGTGCGCACCTTCCTGCGGGCACAGGTCGAGGCGGGCGCCCAGGCGGTGCAGCTCTTCGACTCGTGGGTGGGCTCGCTCGCGCCGGAGGACTACCGCGAGCACGTGCAGCCCTACGTGGCGCACATCCTCCAGGATCTCGAGAAGACGGGCGTGCCCGTCATCCACTTCGGCACGGACACGACGAGCCTGCTCGAGCTGCAGCGCGAGGCCGGCGGCACCGTCCTCGGCGTCGACTGGCGCTTGCCGCTCGACGTGGCCTGGCAGCGCATCGGCTACGACCGCGCGGTGCAGGGCAATCTCGACCCCCTGCTCCTCTGCGCACCGAAGGAGGTCGCCATCGCGCGCGCCCACCGCGTGCTCGAGCGCGCGGCGGGTCGACCGGGGCACATCTTCAACCTCGGTCACGGCATCATCCCCGAGACGCCCGTCGAGACGGTGCAGGCCGTCATCGAGGCCGTGCACGCGTACGCTCGGCCACCCGCGCCGACCGAATGAAGGATGACCAGACGGTCAGTAAGCGCGCCGCAGAACCGTTCAAGGTTGTCCGGTGCAATTTCGTTCTTGAAATGACGCCGGTCAACAGTTCATGCCATCCACTGGGAATCCCATCGGTTTGGCTGTGGCACGGCAAGTGCAAGTACAGGGCCCAGCGTCTCGGCGGAGACCTTCCCCCCCCAGGTCCGCTTAGGCGCTGTTTTCATTTTGTGGGTCGGTGGGCGCGCAGCCTCAGGCGCGATCGCCCATCACGACGACACGGCCGAAAGGCGCTGCTCCCGCGGCGCGGCGCGGCACCACCCAGAGCACCTCGAGCGCCGGCGCCAGCTGGTCCGGGAAGCGGCCCGCGAGGTCGGTGAGGTAGATCACCGTGAAGCGCTCGCCGCGCGCGGCCTCGCGCGCGAGAAGCTCGAGCGGAGGGCGGTAGTCCGTGCCGCCACGGCCGTGCACCGCGACGGGCGCGACGCCGAGCGAGGCCGTGTCGAGCACCTCGTCGGAGGCGACGACCGCGTCGCACTGCACGAGCCGCACCTCGTCGATCCCCTCGGCACAGGCGACCGAGGCGACGACGCCGAGGAAGCGCGCGAGCTCGGCCGTGCTCACCGAGCCCGAGGTATCGAGCACGATGACGAGCCGGCCGCCGGGATCGACGCGACGGCCGGGCATCGTGACGAGCTCCGGCCATCCCAGCTCGGGATCGAAGAGGGCGCTCGTGCGCCGCGACGGGCGGAGCCAGGTGCGCCCGACCCGCGCGAGCGCGCCGAGCGAGCGCTGCAGCTCCGCCGACCAGTGCTGGGGCGGCTCGAGGCTCGCGCGCACGAGCTCGTCCACCCAGGCGGGTCGGTCGCCGAAGCTCTTGCCGCCGCTCGCGAGCTCCTCCTCGAAGGCCGCCGCGAGGCGCAGGCGCCAGCCGAGCTCGCGCGCGCGGGCGTCGGTGCCGGCGCATGCCGCCTCGGACGCCGCGGCCCGCGCGCCCTCGGCGCCGGGTGGATCGCAGAGATCGCACCACGCGGCGTCCGGCGCGCCATCGGAGGGCAGGAGCTCGTAGTACGCCTCGGCGCTCGCGCCCGGCTCGAGGGCGAGAGGGACGGGCCCGCCCGACGTGGGGCCGACGCCGAGGCGTGCCGCGGCGAGCAGCGGCGCGACGGCGAGATCGTGCGCCAGGTTCCAGCGCCGTGGCTCGCGGTCGCGACGGCGCGCGAGCGCCCCGAGCGCGGCGTGGAGCGAGACGTGAGCGAGCCGGGCGCAGACGGCCGGGAAGCGCGCCGCGAGCACGGCCTCGGGGTGGGTCTCGAGCCGATCGTCGGGGTGCAGGCGCATCCCCGCCACGGCGCGACTCGGCTCGACGCGCAGCGCGCGTGCGAGCACACCGAAGAAGGGCTTGTCGCGGAGGAGCCACACCCGCGCGGCCGCGATCTTGTCGCGCGCCGCGCGCGCGCGCTCGTCCGGGTCGGTCGGCGGCGGGGACGCGGGTCGCTCGGGCGCGCTCGGCACGCGGGGCCTCCCGTCAGTCGGCGCCGACACCAAGCGTAGTCGCGCTCGGCGCGTCCGCGACGAAGCGGCCGAGCCGCACGATGTCGGCGAGCACCGGCGAGCCCGAGGCGCGCAGGTGCGCGACGAAGGCGACGCGCGCGGGCCGGTCGTCGCTGCGGCGAAGCGCCGTGTCGACCACCCACGCGGCGACCTCCTTGCTCACGAGCGCGACGGCGGCGAGCGCGCGGCCCACGAGGCGGCCGTCGTCGGGCGACGCGGAGCCGAGCCGCGCGAGGCACGCGGCGCCGAGGAAGTAGAGCAGATCGGGATCGTCCGGCACGCGCGCACGCCCCGCGGCGAGCTCGTCGAGGGACGGGGCGAGGCGCGCGCGGCGTGCGAGCGCGGCGAACTCGGCGCCCGCGCGATCCCCCACGCAGCCGGCGGCGACGGCGGGCCACAGATCCTCGCCGACGCTGTCGAGCGCGTCGCTCAGCATGTGCCAGGCGCGCGGGGTCGGGTAGGCGGGCGTGGCGTCGCTCGGCGGCGGCTCGCACAACCGCTCGGGGCGCGCGCGCACGAAGGCGAGCACGAGGGCGTGCAGGCCGGCGCCCGCGGCCCAGCCGAGCCACGCATCGGCGTTCGGCTCGAGCGCCACGTGGAGCATGCGGTTGGCGAGCGCCGTCGCCATCGGCCGCACGAGCGCGCGGTCCTCGATGCGGTTGCCGGCGCCGACGACGCGCGAGCCCTCGGGCAGCTCGTAGTCGCCGAGGCGGCGGTCGAGGATGAGCGAGTAGAAGGCCTTCTGCACGTCGGGGACGGCGCTGTTGAGCTCGTCGATGAAGAGCACGAAGGGCTCGGGCCGCAGGATGGCCCGCGGCGGGCAGAACTCGGTCGCAAAGCGCTCGCCGCCGGCGTCGAGGGCTCGCAGGCGCGGCACGCCGATGAGATCTTCGGGGGCGAGCTGCGTCCCGAGCAGGGTCACGCACGGCAGGCCGCAGAGCTCGGCGGCCTCGCGCACGAGCGCGCTCTTGCCGATCCCGGGCGGGCCCCAGATGAACGGGGTGCGGCTCGGCGGCAGAGACACGATGAGCTCGACGAGCTCCGGCGGGCTCAGCGCCAGCATGTCGGGCTATATAGCAGCGGCAGACAGCGCATGCTCGCACCCGACCTCCTCGCCGAGCTGGCCGCGCGGCCCGAAGACAACGCGCCCGACGTGAACCTCGCGCTCGCCGAGCAGGGGCCCGCGCGCGCTCTGCTCGCGCTTGCGCGCTCGCCGCACGTCGGCGCAGAGGTGCTCGCGGTGGTGGCCGCGCGGGCGCGTGCGGCCGTCGGCGCGTTCGAGCCGGAGCCGGACGAGCACGGGCACGAGGAGGACGCGGAGGCACGCGCCGAGGCAGCACGCGCCGAGCTCGGGCTCGCGCTCGATCGGGCGCTCGCGACGCACGCTGCGACCCCGGCGCGCGCGCGCGACGAGGTGCTCGGGCGTCACCGCGAGGACGCGTTCTTCGTGCTCGCGGCCGCGAGCCACCCGGCGGCCACCGAGACGGCCGCGGCGCTCGCGGCGCGCTGGCCGGGCCGGCACGCGCTCGTGGAGCGGCCCTGGGTCGCGCTCGTGCCACCCGGAGCACTCCGATCGGAGACGGCGGCGGCCGGGGCGCGCGCCCGCAACGGGTGCCTGCGCGAGGCGGCCGCCCGCCTGGCCGCCGACGCCGCGCTCCTCGCCGAGCTCGGG